>NZ_SNWA01000002.1:620763-931145 GCF_004361815.1 Paraburkholderia sp. BL10I2N1
GACGGCAGCCTGACCGGGTTCAATGTCACGGGCGGCAATATTACCGTCCAGGGCGCGGGCCTGAATGCTTCGAACGTCGATCAGGTGGACCTGCTCGCGCGTGCGGTGCAGGCAAACGCGGCGATCTATGCGAACAACCTGAACGTCATCACCGGCCCGAACCAGGTCAATCACGACACGCTCGCCGCGACGCCGATTGCCGGGACGGGACCCGCGCCAGGTGTGTCGATCGACGTGAGCCAGCTTGGCGGCATGTATGCGAATCGCATCATTCTGGTCGGCTCGGAAAACGGCGTCGGTGTCTCGAATGCGGGCGTGGTCGCCGCGCAGGCGGGCGACCTGACGCTCACCACGCAGGGCAGGCTTGTCCTCACCGGCCGCACCAATGCAAGCGGCAACCTGTCGGTGTCGGTGGCGGGCGACATCGATAACAGCGGCACGACCTACGGCCAGCAGAACGTATCGGTGAACACATCGGGCGATCTGACCAACAGCGGCACGCTGGCTGCACAGCAGGGCCTGACCGTCAACCGCGGGCAGCGTCGCGTCAACCGGAACCCTCGGCGCAGGCATCAACGCCGACTGGAGCGTGGCCCAGAGCGGCGACCTGAACTTCACCGCGACGGGTCAACTGAGCGCGACGGGTCAAAACATCGCGGGCGGCAATGCGACCCTGCAGGGCAACACCGTCACGCTTGCTGGCAGCCAGACCGCTGCTAACGGCGCCCTCAACGTTTCAGCCGCGCAGTCTCTCGACACCAGCACAGCCACGCTCGACGCATCGCAGCTATCGCTGAGCGCAACGAACCTCACCAACCACGGCGGGACGCTCACGCAGACCGGCACCGGGCCGACGACCATTGCCGTATCCGGCACCCTCGACAACACGAATGGCAAGCTGCTGACCAACAGCGCCGATCTGACGCTTTCGCCGGGTACGCTTGTCAATGACGGCGGCACGATTGCGAACACCGGCACCAGTACGCTCTCGGTGAATACCGCAACGCTCTCGAACAATGGCGGCGACATCGCCACCAATGGCGCATTGGCGGTGAACGCGGGCGCCGTCTTCAACCAGGGCGGTACGTTTGCCGCGCAGTCGCAGGCGGCCTTTATCGTGGCGTCGCTCGACAACAGCGCGGGCGGCTATATCGGCGCAAGGGACGTGTCGGTAAACGATGCCGGCGGGTTCAACAATGCGGGCGGAACAGTACAGGCCAATGACCGGCTTGACGTGTCGGCGCAGAACCGCGACACGTCGGACACGAACGGCACGGTGGCAAAACTGCCGAACGTGAGCAACCTGCTCGACAAACAGGCCGACATGATGAGCGCGGCGAGCGCTGCGGGCGAAGCGGTGGCGACGCGGATCGGTCAATATGCGGACTCGAAGCGCGACGCAGCCAACGCTGCAGCCGATCAGGCCATGAAGGACGGCAACCCGGAACTGGCGGCGCAGTACCAGCAGGAAGCGGCCGACTGGGCTGAAGGCGGCACGTATCGCGTTGCGTTGCATACGGCGGGCGGCGGCCTCATTGCTGGCCTGGGTGGTGGCAACGCGTTCGCCGGTGCAGCGGGTGCCGGCCTGTCGGCCGCGCTGGCCGGGAATCTGAACCAGCTCAGCAACGCCATCTATGACGCGAACCCGACTGGGGACGCCAATGCCAACCGCATGCTGGGCAACATTCTGGCGAATGCCCTGGCCACCGGGGCCGGTACGCTGGTGGGCGGCAATGCGGGCGCGTTCACCGGCGCGAATGTCGATCTCTACAACCGGAGCACATCATGCAATGGCGCGCATTGCGACGACAGCAACGCATTGGGCAAGCGCAGCGATCCGCTCGATGCGATCCGGGTTGATCTGGTCAGTAAATATTGCGGCGCGGGTGTCGCGTGCACCGACGCACAGCTCAAGCAGGTCATGCAGGCGCAGGCAGAGCTGTCGCAGGAAGTGAACCGCTATGCGCTGGACACGGTCGCTGTGGGCGGAGGCGCAGCAGCGATCGCCGGGGCCGCAGTCGCTGGTCCGGAAGCGCTCGCGGCCTACAAGGCAGCGCAGGCAGGATATTCGTTGTACACCGCCGCGATGACCGGCGCAGGAATTTCCGGTGGCATTTACGCGAGTATCGCCACGATCAATGCCGGGATCGATTTCCGAAACGGACAAGATTTTAGCACCAGCTTTGATCAGCGATTTTCGGTGGCCGGGCTGGGAACAGCCGCAGTGGTGGGGGCGCTCAACGGCATGTTTGCGACTTCCATGTTCCAATGGGCCGGTATTGCAAATTCAATCAAGAACGTCAGCACGATTCCTGGTTTTGTGATCCAGACAAACAAATTTGCGCTAGGTCAGGCTGCCGGCAAGGCAGCCCAAGGCGCCGTGCAGCAGCGCAACTAATGGAATGACCGGAGAGATTCATGTTTGATGGATTCTGGAGTGGCATGGTCGGTGGTCTGTTCGGCCCTGCCTTCGTTCGTTGGGCAGGAAAGTATAAATACTGGACCATATTTCTCGTAGTCACTATTGGCGTCCACGTGTTCCTGTTCGCGCATGATCTATTTGACGTAGGCATCCGTGCGGCAATCGCAAGAGTTGTTAAGTTGACTTTTACACCTGTAGGCTTTTTTGTCCCTGCGGGCGTAGGTTTGCTGGCGGTCGTCATCATTGCCTTCTGCTCGGCAATCACACCAAAAGAATCCGACGAAAAGTAATTCTGAAAATTTAATGCATTGAGTGCAGTACCCGCACTCACGGGGAAGATGTTGTCGTTCAGATCAGCAATGAAAATTCACCAAAGGCTGGCGCTACTTCCGTTTACAGCCCTGGTCTCGCTCGCGGGTTACGCGCAGCAGGTGAGCTTCCCTCGAAATTTAGCCTTCCACGGGTGACGTAAAATTGACGTTACTTTGGAAAGACTAGAAATGAAGAAGATACCCAAACAAGCGTACACGGCCGAGTTCAAGGAGCTTGCCGTCAAGCGCGTGAGCGATGGACAGACGATCGCGGCGGCGGCGAAGGAACTGTGCCTGAGCGGCCAGACCTTACGCAACTGGATCAAGGCCGCTGCGACGGGCAAGCTGACCGGGGCCGGTGGCAAGGTCGTGACGCCGGAAGCGATGGAGTTGTCCCGACTGCGATCCGAGGTCGCTCGACTGAAGCGGGAGAACGAGATCATAAAAAAAGCAGCGGCGTGTGTGCTATGAAAGCTGTTTGATCGATGAGGGCGGGCCCCTCGATGCCGTCTTTTCAGGAGAAGGCATCAAACCACTTCAAGCTGCTGCGTTTAAGAGACGTGGTGGTGAGCGTTGAAGAAAAGGCGCAATGAATGCGTCAGGTAAGGAATAACGAGACGAGCGCAAGCGAACCGTCGATGAGGTGTCGATAGCTTTTTCCACGTGTCGTCAAAACCAGGGTCCACGCTGTGCTCTGGGATAAATCAGGCGGAAACCTGACTACTGGCCTGATGGCGACCGGCATATAGGCGGCGTGACGTTACTCCAGGCGATTGAACGGAACATAGGAACCTGTCATCTCGATGCGAAGGGAGAAGCTTGATTTGAAGGACTCGAAGAAGGCGAGAGTACCGATGCGGGGTACAGGGACGGAGCATTTCGTAGTAGCGGTGAGGCCTCGTAATGGGGGCGGAGCGAAGGGAATGCGTCATCCGGCAAGACCTGTGGGCCAACCAGAGAATGGGATGAACCGATGAGTCGAGCCAGGCCGTTTGCAATAACGAAGCAGTCTGTGTGGGCAGCATGGCTTCAGGTGAAAGCGAACCATGGCGCGCATGGGGTGGACGGGCAAACCATTGAGGCATTTGAAGAGCGGCTTGGACCCAATCTGTACAAGCTGTGGAACCGGATGTCTTCAGGGAGCTACTTCCCACCGCCGGTGCGTGGCGTGGAAATTCCGAAGGGCAACGACAGAAACAAAAAGCGATTGTTGGGAATTCCGACAGTAGCGGACCGCGTTGCCCAGGCAGTTGTACGCAATTATCTTGAAGCGCAGGTAGAGCCCTGTTTCCATCCAGATTCCTATGCTTACCGGCCTTCCAGGTCGGCGCTGGATGCGATTGCTGCTGTCCGGGGTCGTTGCTGGAAATACGACTGGGTACTGGAATTTGACATCAAAGGTGCGTTTGACCACGTTGATCACGAACTCATGATGAAAGCGGTGCGGCAGCATGCCCGTTGCACATGGGTGGAGCTGTACGTCGAACGCTGGTTGAAGGCGCCAATGATGAGGGGGCAGGAAATGGTGTCGCGGACGGAGGGCACGCCGCAGGGTGGTGTCGTCAGCCCGGTGCTGTTTAATCTCTACATGCATTACGCCTTTGATACCTGGATGGCGAGGCACTTTCCGGACACGTCCTTCGTGCGGTACGCCGACGATGGATTGGTCCATTGTAAAAGTGAAGCCGAAGCCAGACGGTTGCAGGAGGCAATCGGTGCGCGTCTCAAGGCCTGTGGCCTGGAACTGCATCCTGAGAAGACGAGGATCGTGTACTGCCGGGATGGGAATCGCAAGAACGACTATCCCAACACGAGCTTCGACTTTCTGGGATACACCTTCCGTGGCCGGCTGGCCAAAAGCAAGCGCGGCGTTTACTTCAACAGCTTCAGTGCTGCCCTGAGCGGCAAGGCGACGAAACGCATCCGCGAGAAAATGCGGGGGTGGAATATCGGTCGCTGGACGGAGGCTGGGATCGAGGACATCGCCGCGCGAGCCAATCCAGCCTTGCGAGGATGGTGGAACTATTACGCGGCGTTCTACATGAGCGAGTTTAAGCGCGTGATCGCCCACCTCAACGACATTCTGGTGAAATGGGCGGCCCGCAAATACCGCCGGTTTCAACGGAGTCGTGCCAAGGCCCGGACCTGGCTCAGGCGGATGGCCGAGCGTGCGCCGGATCTGCTGTACCACTGGATCGTGGGGGTATTGCCATCGGCTGGATGACAAGAGCCGTATGAACCGAGAGGTTCACGTACGGATCTGTGAGGGCCTGGCGGGGAAGTTCCGCCGGGCTACTCGACACTTTGCGAAGGAGTCGATGTGAAGTGCGCGTTTATCGACCGGAATCGACACCACTGGCCCGTCTCAGTCCTGTGTGAAACGCTGGAGGTCAGCCCCAGCGGATATCATCAGCGCCGGCAGCGCACCACCGGTGACAAGCCGCACAGAGGCCGCGTGAGCAACGATGCCTTGCTGGCGCACATCAAGGCAATTCACGCGCAGGTCAAAGGCGAATACGGCTGGCCGCGTATGTGGAAGGAACTGCTCGCACGCGGCGTGCGCGTAGGCAAGGAGCGGGTTCGCAAGCTGATGGCGCAGCATGGCATTCGGGCCCGCCACAAGCGCAAGTACATCGCGACGACGAACTCGAACCACGACCTGCCGGTCGCAAAGAACCTGCTGAAGCGCAACTTCACCGCCACCGCACCGAACCAGGTCTGGACGACCGATATCACCTATCTGGCGACGGCCGAGGGCTGGGTGTATCTCGCGGTCATCATCGACCTGTTCAGCCGGCAGGTGGTGGGCTGGTCGATGCAGCCGCACATGAAGGCTGAACTGGTCACGGACGCACTGCGCATGGCGTGGTTCCGGCGCCGCCCGGAAGCTGGCGTAATCGTACATAGCGACCGGGGCAGCCAGTATTGCAGCGACCTGTTTCAGGACACACTGAAGGCCTATGGCATGCGTTCGTCGATGAGCCGACGGGGTGACTGCTGGGATACTCAGTCTAAGATCGCTTCTGAACGTCGGACCGATCTGACCCGTGCTGGGATTGGCCGAACTGCCTTGGCGTTGACCTGTCGATCGGCTTCCGGCGTTCCCCGAGCGTTGCCGGGCTCACCGTCTGTGACCTGATAGGAGCTTTGTTCTGCACCATGAGTGTCCTGTCCTGCGAGTGGGGTTGGCGATGCGCCCACTACAACGGAAATACGCATGGAACAAAACGAAGTGATTCTGGGTGTCGACACGCATCTGGATGCGCATGTTGGGGCTGTGATCAGTGAGACGGGGAAACTCCTTGGAACGCTGTCGGTATCGACCGACACGGCAGGATATCTCAACCTGGTGACCTGGGCGAATTCGTTCGGTCATCTGCGCCGTGCCGGCGTAGAAGGGACCGGCACCTATGGAGCGGGTTTGGCGCGCGTGCTGCGCGATCACGAGATTGAAGTACTCGAAGTCAATCGCCCCGACCGGGCGACACGTCGGTCTCGAGGGAAGTCCGATCCCACCGATGCAGAAAATGCAGCCCGCGCGGTTCTCTCCGGAAAAGCAACTGCTATTCCCAAGGAGCAGTCCGGCGCTGCCGAAGCAATGCGCGCCGTCTCCGTTGCCAGACGCAGCGCTGTAAAAGCGAAAACGCAGGCCATCAATCAGTTGCGGGCTTTGCTGGTCAGCGCGCCACAGGAAATTCGCGAGCGCCTTCTGAAAACGAAGACAGCAGAATGCGTTGCGAGCTGCGCCCGCCTGCGCTCGTTGGGCAACACGCCCATGTTGCAAACGTTGACGACCACGTTGCGCTTGCTGGCCAAGCGCTGGCTGGCGCTGGCAGAGGAACTCAACACGCTCGATGCCATGCTTGATCGCCTGACCAGCCAGCACGCCGGCCGGCTTCGTGAGAGATTCGGTGTTGGCCCACAGACCGCTGCAGTGCTCGTCGCCGTCGCGGGCGACAATCCCGAACGCCTGAAAAGCGAGGCTGCGCTGGCGGCGCTTTGTGGCACGAGCCCGTTGCAGGCATCGTCTGGCAAAACGGTCCGGCATCGCTTGAACAGGGGCGGCGACCGGTCTGCAAACAATGCCTTGTGGACCATTGCGATGGTGCGGATGAGAAGCGATCCTCGGACCCGTGCTTATGTCGAGCGCCGGACCAAAGAAGGCATGTCGAACAAGGAAATTCATCGCTGCCTCAAGCGCTATATCGTGAGGGAGCTGTACCCGCTCATCCTCGCGGATCTGGCCGAGTCAACGCGTGTCCCTTGACATAGGAGCGTCAACGCCCCCACTGAAAGCTGGTTTAACAGTTTCAAAAACGAGCGGTTTCATGGCGTGCGTTACGCCACACACGCCGAAATGAAGGCGGCCAGTTTCGAATATATCGAAGTCTTTTATAATCGCAAACGGCAGCATTCAACGCTCGGCTACAGGTCACCAATCCAGTATCTCGACCGCTGGATCAACGACCAAAACCAGGACGAGCGGGCTGCATAAAATCCACCTGCTGGAAGACGAAATATCGAGGGAACCTCAAGGTGCCGACGCCCGCCGATACCGCTGCAGCGGCGCGCGCCAACGCCGAACAGAACCAGCAGGTCAGGGAACAGCACGAAGCGCAGCAACGCGAAGCGACCGTTAAAGCGCCGTCCGTGCGGTCAACCGTAGCGCGCACTTCGGGGTGGCCTGAACTGCCAACCGAAACGCCATGCTTTCGCATCGAGTCGTTCTTGCCCGATGTGCCCGCGACGTTGCCCGATGCGGTGCGTGCGCAAGGTGCGTCCGCGCTGCCCTTGGACCGCTTCGCCTTCACCCGCGAATGGCTCGATCACTACGCGGGCCAGTGCGTCGGCAAGCAGGGCCTCGACGTAATCGTCAAGGGACTGCAGCAGACCATCCTGAGCCGGGGCTACATCACCACGCGCGTACTGGTGCCCGAGCAGGATCTGTCAACGGGCACGCTGAAGATCGCGCTGGTGCCTGGTGTCATCCGGGACCTGCGCTTCGCCGATCCCGCTGATGGTTCGACAATTCGCGGCACATGGAAGTCCGCCTTCCCTGCCCGTGGTGGCGACATGCTCAACCTGCGCGACCTCGAACAGGGGCTGGAGCAGATGAAGCGCGTCGGCAGCCAGGACGTGTCGATGCAGATCGTCCCGACCGACGTACCCGGCGAAAGCGATGTGGTGCTCGACGTGAAGCGCGCGAACCCGTGGACCGTCGTCGCCTCGGTCGACAACAGCGGCACACGGGCAACCGGCAAGCTGCAGGGCAACCTGAGCCTCGGCATCGACAACCCGCTAGGCCTGAATGACATCTTTAGCGTCGGCGCCAGCCAGGATCTGGAGTTCGGCGACAAGCGCCTCGGCTCGCACGGCTTCAACGGTTCGTATTCGATCCCATGGGGCTACTGGACCGGCACGCTGTCGGCCAACACGAACACGTACTACCAGCAGATCGCGGGCGTGAACCAGACGTTCGTGTCGAGCGGCAATGCGCAGACGGTCGATTTCAAGCTGCAGCGCGTGATCCGCCGCAGCCAGAACGATGTGCTCGGCGTGCAGTTCCGGCTCACGAAGCGCTTCGGTGACAGCTTCATTGAAGATACCGAGATTCCGCAGCAGCGTCGCAACAACACCTTCATCGAGGCTGGACTGACCAACCGCCACTACTTCGGCGCATCGCAGTTCGACGGCAGCCTCGCCTACCGCCAGGGCGTCGGTGGACTGGGCGCGACACCGGACCCATACGCCGTCGGCCCCACGTACCGGTTTCACATGGCCGTGCTCGACGCGAACCTGTCGGTGCCGTTCCAGATCGCGAGCCAACCGCTGCGCTATGTCACGACCATTCACGGCCAGTTCACGAACGACACGCTGTTCTATATCGATGACCTGACGATCGGCAGCCGCTATACGGTGCGCGGTTTCGACGGCGAGACGATGCTCGCGGCCGAACGCGGCTTTTACTGGCGCAACGAACTGCAGTTGCCGATCGGCCAGACGGGCCAGTCGCTATACGCAGGTCTCGACTATGGCCGGGTATTCGGCCCGAACACCGCGTTCCTCGCCGGCACGCAACTGGCCGGCGCGGTGATCGGGATTCGCGGCAGTGTGCCGGCGCGCTTTGCCGGATTCGCCTATGACCTGTTCGCCGGGACGCCTGTCTACAAACCCGCGAACTTTCCGACCGCGCGCGTGACCCTCGGCTTCCAGGTGACCGCGCAGCTATGAAGACGTCGACCTGTCAGCAACAGATGTTCCGTGAAGTAATTCTTGTGAATCCATTGAAGGAGAATGCGTCCTTGAAAACGTCAACAAAGCTCGGGATGCTGATCGCAGCATCCGTTACCGCAGCCCTGTGCGGCTGCGCCACCGAATCGTCCCGGACCCTGCCCGTACCGGTCGTCAGCAGCGCGCAAATACCGTTTGCGGGCCAGCCGGTCGAGATTGCGATCGGCAAGTTCGACAACCGTTCGAGCTACATGCGGGGCATTTTTTCGGACGGCATCGATCGTCTGGGTGGTCAGGCAAAGACGATCCTCATCACCCACCTGCAACAGAGTCGCCGCTTCAACGTGCTGGATCGCGACAACCTGGACGAGATCACGCAGGAAGCGCGTTTCATGAAGAAGGGCCAGGCGGTAAAGGGCGCCAATTTTGTTGTGACTGGCGACGTGACGGAGTTTGGTCGCAAGGAAGTGGGTGATCAGCAACTGTTTGGCATTCTCGGACGCGGCAAGAGTCAGGTCGCGTACGCGAATGTGAATCTGAATGTCGTCAATACGACAACCTCCGAGGTGGTGCTGTCAAGCCAGGGCGCGGAAGAGTACAGCCTGTCGAACCGCGAAATCATCGGATTCGGCGGTACAGCGGGCTATGACTCGACGCTGAACGGCAAGGTGCTCGATCTGGCGATTCAGGAGGCGGTCAATCATCTTGTTGAGCAGGTCGATGCGGGCGCACTGCATGCAGCGAAATAAACGAGACCGGACACCCACAACATCACAACCTGAAACGATGAGAAATACAGCAATGAAGAAGGGCGTGTGGTTGCCGCTGATGGCTGCGGGCGTATTCCTGACGGGATGCGCGGCGACCCAATCGACTCCACTGCTCTACCAGTGGGATGGCTATCAGCCGCAGGTCTACGAGTATTTCAAGGGGCAAACGAGCCCGCAACAGCAGATCGACGCGCTGGAGCAGGCGTTGCAACAGATCCGCGCGAAGGGCAATAAGCCACCCCCCGGCTTTCATGCACAGCTCGGAATGCTCTATGCAAGCACTGTCAACGATCAGCAGGCGCAGCAGGAACTGGAGGCGGAGAAACAGTTGTTCCCGGAATCAACGACCTATATGGACTTTCTGTTGAAAAAGTCCAAATCACAATAAGAGCCTGGCCATGTTGAAAGTCATTTCTCTCAAGCTGCTGTCCGTGGTATCCGTGCTGGGTCTGCTTGCCGCGTGTGCGGGTCCGGTGCAGCATGTCGATTACACCGCGTTCAAAAAGAGCCAGCCGCGCTCCATTCTCGTTTTGCCACCCCTGAATGAAACCTCGGACGTGAAGGCGACGTCTGGCATGCTGTCGCAGATGACGTTGCCGCTTGCCGAAGCCGGCTACTACGTGATGCCCGTGGCGCTGATGGATGAAACCTTCCGGCAGAACGGCCTCACCACGCCAGCTGATGTCCAGCAGGTGGCTCCCGCGAAGCTTCGCGAGATCTTCGGCGCGGACGCAGCGCTGTACCCGAAGGTCACGCAGTACGGCTCGATCTATACGGTCATTGACAGCACAACCGTCGTTGCCGCATCGGCGAAGCTCGTGGATCTGAAGACGGGTGACGTGCTCTGGGAGGGAACCGGCCGGGCGACCGGCAAGGAACTCGGGGGAAACGTCAACGTCGGCTTCGGGCTGATAGCCGCGCTGGCGCAGGCGGCAGTCAAGCAGGTCGCGCACACGCTGTCGGATGACAGTCACGACGTGGCGGGGTTGACCAGCCGGCGGCTTCTGTCGGCGGGGCTCCCGAATGGCTTGCTGTACGGTCCGCATTCACCGAAGTACGGGACCGACTGACGGCAACCGGCGGCGCTGACTCTGGGGAGCGGCGGGTATCGTTGCCTGCGAAGACCCCGGGGTCAAAGCCGCCTGTCTCCCCTTGTGCAACCCATACGGGCAGGACATCCATGAAACGTACATTGCCACCACTCACCACCGACGAAAGCAAGGCCGCAAACCGTAGTTACTCGGGCCGCCGTGATCCAGAGTATGGTGCCCTGCACGCGCTACGCGCTGCATCAGATCGCGAAGCGCGTCGACGGCAGCGTTCCCAGCGTCCAGACGACGCTGACAGCCTGTGTCCTGAGAGGCGATCTGAAGAAAGCGATGGCCAGCAAGCGCGCCGTTTACTGGCTACCCACGGAAGACGAAATCCGGAACGAGCGGCAGGACGCGAAGCAGTAAGCGTTGTCGCAGGCGACCCTGCAGGGATACGACGCGACGATGCGCCGGTTTCAGGATCTCTGCGACCTGTCCCTGATCGGATGGCTGTCCGCGATTCCCTATCTCATATCGCACGTGGAGAAGGCGTCGCAAGCTGATTGTCTCTGGCAGCCGTGGACTACCCGTTCGGGTGGTGTGCGCCTCCTGTCGTTCTGTCATGCTGAATGTCATGCTGAATCTGCCCGTTGCCAC
This sequence comes from Paraburkholderia sp. BL10I2N1, assembly GCF_004361815.1. Taxonomy (NCBI): domain Bacteria; kingdom Pseudomonadati; phylum Pseudomonadota; class Betaproteobacteria; order Burkholderiales; family Burkholderiaceae; genus Paraburkholderia; species Paraburkholderia sp. BL10I2N1. The sequence continues at coordinate 632,186 of NZ_SNWA01000002.1, forward strand.
GCTGCCTGTGAAGGCTCGGCGCGCAATGGGCGGCGTGAAGCACGAACGGGTCGTGTCGCAAATGGCAGGAGAGTTAACATGGAAAATGCATCGTCTAATGGAAATCCATTGCTGGATCTGTCCGACAATCTGGCGGGAATCGTCGAGCGGGTCGGCCGGGGCGTCGTCGCGGTACACGGCCGGCATCGCATTCCGTCAAGTGGGGTAATCTGGCGCCAAGGCGTCGTCGTCACGGCTGCGCACACGCTCAGGCGTGACGACGGGATCGAAGTCACGCTGACCGATGGCCGTACGGTCGCGGCAGTCCTCGTGGGCCGTGACACGGGCACCGACATCGCCGTTCTGAAACTGGACGGCGTGGACCTGGACCCGGTCGAATCCGGTGATGCACGCTCGCTCAAGGCCGGCCATCTCGCGCTCGCAGTTGCGCGGGCGGACGGGTCCAGCATCAGCGCTGATTTTGGCGTGATCGGCGGCACAGGCGGTCCGTGGCGGACCTGGCGGGGCGGTCAACTCGATGCGCTCGTGCGACTGGACGGCGGCCTGCATCCCGGTTTCTCCGGCGCGGCCCTTGCGGATGTGCGCGGGCAAGTCATGGGCATCTGCACATCGGCGCTTGCACGTGGCTTCGGTATTGTGATCCCCGGGATGACTGTGGAGCGCGTGACCGATGAACTGCTGGCCAAAGGGCACGTCTCAAGAGGTTATCTTGGCGTCGGTACGCAGCAGGTCAACCTGTCGGAGGCGTGGATCAGGAAGATGAATCCGTCATCCAGTCGCGGATTGCTGGTCAACTCGCTCGCGCCGGGCGGCCCTGCGGAACAGGCGGGCGTGCTCATCGGCGATGTGCTGATCGAACTGGACGGCAAGCCGTGCCGCGACATGGACGACCTGCACACCGCCCTTGGCTCGGGGAGCATCGGCCAGCCGTTGAAAATCGCATTGATCCGGGGCGGTGAGCGCAGCGAGTGTTCGATAACCGTGGGTGAACGCCCGCAACGGAACGCGTGCCGATGAGGTCCGTAACGGTCAAATGTCGGATGAACAGATGGCGCAGACGGCACAGACGGCACAGACGACAGCGATGGAGCTGATCCGGGTCGCGGTCATTGCGGATTCGCCGCAGGTCCGCGCAAGCTTGCAGGCGCTTGTCGAGGACAGCCCCGCACTCGGATTCGCGGGAAGCGCAGCCGACGTAGAATTGCTCGCGGATCGCCTTGCCGGTTCAGTGCCCGATGTGATCGTCATCGACGTGGAGCCGGAGGCGAGCGACACGCTCAAGGCAGCACTTGACCTGGGGCACGCGCCGCCTGCGCTCGTCGTGTTGACCGACGACGCGGATAGCGACTGGATCGTCGCAGCCTTAGCGGGCGACGCGATGGCGATCCTGCATCGGGACGCGATGCCAGACGAAATCGTCGCGTCGATCAAGGCCGCTGCCGCGGGCCTTTGCGTACTGTCGCCGGAGATCCTCGCGAGACTGCTTGCCGAACGGAAGCCGCCGCGTCAGGCGGCCTCCGGTATCCCCTTCGAAACGCTGACCTTACGCGAGATCGAAGTACTGGCGATGCTCGCCGAAGGACTCGGCAACAAGGACATCGCGCGGCAGCTCGACATCTCGGACAACACGGTGAAATTCCACCTCTCCTCCATTTTCGGCAAGCTGGGCGCGACCAACCGCACTGAAGCAGTGATGCTCGGGATGCGTCACGGGTTCATCATGATGTAGCGTGTCGATGCAATCGTCGACTCAACGCAAACGGAATCAGTCTGCGTGGACCGTCAAACCGGTCTGATGCGTCGCACTACCCGTCGCGTGCCCCGGTGTCGAAGTTGCCTTGCGGCCGCCCAGAAGAATGCGCTCATCCACATCCTGGAGACGGGTATGCCCACAAAACGCCATCGTGGTATCCAGTTCCTTTTGAATGATCTCCAGGCATCGGGTCACGCCCTCTTCGCCCATGGCGCCCAGGCCGTATAAGAAGCTGCGACCAATGAGCGTTCCTTTGGCGCCAAGCGCGACGGCTTTCAGGACGTCCTGTCCGCTGCGAATGCCCCCATCCATCCACACTTCGATTCGCGACCCGGCCTCGCTGACAATGGCTGGAAGCGCCGAGATCGAGGACGGCGCGCCGTCAAGCTGGCGTCCGCCATGGTTGGAAACGATCAGCGCGTCGGCTCCGCTGTCCGCTGCAAGTCGCGCATCTTCGGGATCCATGATTCCCTTGAGGATCAACTTGCCGCCCCACAGCTTTTTCACCCACTCCACGTCTGCCCAGCTCAGTGCGGGATCAAACTGCTCTGCAGTCCATGAACTCAGCGACGACAGGTCGCTGACACCCTTCGCGTGACCGACGATATTCCCAAAACTGTGCCGCCTGGTTCCAAGCATGCCGAGGCACCAGCGAGGTTTGCCTGCCAGATTAATCAGGTTCGTAATCGTGGGCCTGGGCGGCGCAGACAGTCCGTTTTTAATGTCCTTGTGGCGCTGCCCAAGGATCTGCAAATCCAGCGTGAGCATCAACGCACTGCATCGTGCGGCGCGCGCCCGCTCGATCAGCCTCACGACAAAATCGCGGTCGCGCATCATATAAACCTGAAACCAGAACGGCTTCGTGGTGCTGGCGGCAATGTCTTCGATCGAGCAGATGCTCATCGTCGACAACGTGAAAGGCACCCCGAACTTCTCAGCGGCTCGCGCCGCAAGGATCTCGCCGTCAGCGTGTTGCATGCCGGTCAGTCCGGTCGGGGCGATCGCGACCGGCATCGCCACGTCCTGCCCGATCATTTGCGCACGCGTGCTGCGGTTCTCCATGTTAACCGCCACTCGCTGGCGAAGCTTGATGTGCTGGAAGTCGGCTTCGTTCGCGCGATAGGTGCTTTCGGTCCACGACCCGCTATCGGCATAGTCATAGAACATGCGGGGCACGCGCTGTTTGGCGAGGATACGCAGATCTTCGATGCAAGTGATGATTGGCATGACTTCTATCAACGCGGCAGTGAACCGCGATGTCTCCTGGTCGAGCGATGGTCGCAAGCCACTGAACCTCTGGCCGACGTCACGCTAGTCTTTGTCATTGTGGCAGCGCGTCTGGACCGCACCCGGACGCCGCAATCAGATTATGCACCGCCACCGCAAGACCAGGAAATGCAGTGGTCCACGGAACGGCTCACAGAAACACGGCAAGACACCGCTACTGCATACCAAACCACCGGTCGTAAATCCGCTGATACATACCATCTTCGCGCATCGAAAGCAGCCACACAACATGGGCCGCGAGCACGACGAGCAGAAGCGCCCAGGGTCACTCTCATACGTTCGATATCCTGTCTATGACGAATCGTTCGTTTGAATGGCGCAACGATCGATCGTTGCGTTAGAACCTGTTCCCGGAATCGAGGTGACACTGCGAACCGCGGAGCCGCGCTCCGTGGACGGAAATCTGAGTGAACATCTTCACGGTATCAAATCAGTCAAAAGCTGCGCACGCATAAGCCGGGCTTATCCAATGCGCAAGACGGGTAACGCCCAGACCGCAGTGGCGGTCGACAGCGACGCGGGCATTCGCACTGCAATAACCGCCTGTCGGGTCGATTTGTAGGACAATACATGCCGACAGGCTTCGACGCGCGCAGCGCGCTTTCGCCGGCACAACGTCGCCGAGGTCCGCAGCGAACGCCGTGATGTATCGACCCACGTCGGATACACAGCGGGCGGCTGGCGACACCCGCTGCACTGAGACAACCGGGCACCAATCGAACGGGTCAGAATGGACAGCTTGCTTATCGGACGGGCGACACTCAAACAGGTCGTTTTTGCAGGCGCCTGTGCGATGCTCGGTCTGCTCACGTTGGCGGTCGCCGCGCCGCGCGCGCAACAGACGTTACCGGCCATCATGCCGTTCATGCCGATGTGCGCGCTCACGGTATTCACCACGTCGGGAATCGCCGCCTTCCTCCTCAGCGCCCGCTTTACCGCGACGCAACAACCGATGCTCGGCGCGCTCGGCGGCGCGTACGCATTCACAGCGATTACCGTCGCTTTGCAACTGCTGATGTTCCCCGGCGTGTTCACGCGCACGGGCCTGTTCGGCGCCGGCCCTTATAGTGCGGCCTGGATGTGGGTGTTCTGGCATGCGGGATTTCCGCTGCTCGTCATTCTGGCGGCGCTGCTCCGCGACCGCTTCCCGAGCAGGCCGATCGACCTGCCTCATGGCGATTTGTGGAGATGGGCGTTGATCGGCGTTCCAGTCGCGCTGGCCGTTGCGCTAGGCGTACTCGCCATTCATGCAAATCTGGCGGAACCGTTTCATATGGCGCCTGAGACGGACGTGCTGTCAGGCAGGCGAACCGTACTCGTCATCTGCTCGCTGAACGTCGTCGCGATCGTCGTCGTGCTGTTCAAAGGGCGACTGCGGACCGTGCTCGATCTATGGGTCGCCATTGCCGTACTGACGTCCTTCGTCGACGCCAGCCTGAATCTGCTGAGCATGGTCCCGTTCACCGTCGGCTGGTACGTTGCACGGATTTTCAGCATGCTTGCTCCGGGTGTCCTTGTTTGCGTCCTGGTATGGGAAGTGACCGTGCTCTACCGCCAGTTGTCCGAGGCGCATGCGTCCCTGCTGCAATCGTCGACCCGCGACGCGCTGACACTCGTTTATAACCGCAGCTACTTTAACGATCAGTTTCCAAGGGAATTCGACCGATCGACGCGCAACGGTCAGCCGCTGTCGCTCATCATGGTCGATGTCGACAATTTCAAACATTACAACGATGCCTTTGGCCATCTTCGGGGCGATGCCTGCCTGAGCGCCATTGCCAGCGCGCTGGCAGGAACAGCGCGTCGGCCAGGAGATTTCGTCGCCCGTTACGGCGGTGAAGAATTCGCACTGGTGTTACCCGATACGGGAGCGGACGAAGCATCGGATATTGCCGAGCAGGCACGGCTCGCGGTCATGCATCTGGGTTTGCCCGCGCCGGTGCCCGCCGGTCAGATCACCATCAGCGCCGGGTGCGCGACGAGCCAGCGAAACATGCCGGCCACACCCAGCGGACTCGTTCAGGCGGCGGACGCCGCGCTCTACGACGCAAAGCGGGCGGGACGTAATCGGGTCGGGTCCGTCACGCCGGCACGATGAAGCGCGATGGCTTTGGTGCGCGAGGCTCCTTCAAAAAGCATCATTCGACGTTCCGACGGTCGAGCCGCCCATATTGCCTGTTACGAATGCCTGACACGTCTTTCAAATTCAAGCGCTGACTAGCCCGACGCTAAAGGGCGACATTCTCCGCTCCAAATTTTCTTTGCCCCGCTCGTTTACTGGTACGACGTCACGATGCGCAACCAGGCGCGCACTTTGACTCCTGTGTTCAAGTCAACCGGCCAGATCCGCCGATCATGAGAGGGTAGAGACCATGAGCAATCTCTCTCCCAGCACGTCGTGCAACCTGCCGCCGACCAGCGGGAATCCCGTGAACGTGCCACCGCCAGCACCCGGTGCCTCGAGTCAACCAGCACATGGCGAATGGACCGTGATCCTGTCGCTCGGCATCCTGCTTGCGTTTCAGTGCCTCGGGGAAGCTATTTCGCGTGTTGCCAGAGTGCCGGTTCCAGGCCCTGTTATAGGCATGGTTCTGTTTCTGTTTCTTCTATCGGCAGCACCTTCCCTGACTGAACAGGTGGAATATGTTTCGCGTGGCTTGCTGAACCATCTCTCGCTCCTCTTCGTACCGGCCGGCGTCGGCGTGATGGTGCTTGCAAACGTAATGAAAGCCCAGTTGCTGGCCATTGCTGTCGCGCTCGTCGTCAGCACCATCCTCTCGATGGCGGTTGCGGCTTTGGTAACCGCTTCATTGATGGCCCGGCTCGAAGAGAAAAAAGCCCGCGCGGAAGCGGCGAAGGTCGATACAGCGTAGGACTGCCAGTCTCAGTATGCAAACATGGAGGCTGCCATGAAAATCGGCACAACATCTGGGCTCACGGACGCTCTCATCGGCGCATCTCCGTTGCCTGCGCTCACCGCTACGCTTGGCGTGTATATCCTCGCATGCTGGATCCACAGACGATCGAAGCGAAGCCCTCTCGCCAATCCGGTCGCGATCTCGATCGCCATGCTCATAGGTCTTCTGAAACTGTCCGGTACACCGTACAGCACATATTTCGACGGAGCGCGGTTCATCCACTTTCTGTTGGGTCCGGCCATCATCGCGCTTGCTGTCCCTTTGCACAGGCAGATGCCAAAACTCCGTGGCGCCCTGGTTCCGTTGCTTGGGGGTCTTGTTGCGGGCTCGGCCACTGCCGTCGTGTCCGCCGTAGCGATCGCCATGCTACTCGGCTCTCCCGCCGTTACGGTCGCATCGATTGCGCCCAAGTCAGTCACTGCAGCCATTGCCATGTTGATCTCCGCCAGGATAGGCGGCATCCCCTCTCTGACTGCAGCCATGGTGATCGCCACCGGTATTTCGGGTGCCGTTCTCGGCACCTCTGTTTTGCGTCCTCTCAGGATCCGGCGCGACGATGCGCGCGGATTTGCGATAGGCGTCGCAGCCCATGGCATCGGTACCGCGCGCGCCTTTCAGATAAGCGAGGAGGCGGGCGCTTTCGCAGGGCTGGGTATGGCAATGAACGGCATCCTGACCGCATTTGTCTTGCCGATCTGCTTTCGCGCGTGCATGGCATGGGTATCCTCAAGATGAACCGGTTTGCCTGCCTGACTGACAGGGTTCTGACAGGCAGGTCCGGCACCCGACGCCGCCGCCTTCGCCGTTACGCCTCCACGAGCGCCAGCACCCGACACGGGCTACCCGACCCACGACGGATCTTCAACGGCGGTGTGATCAGGAGCGCGCCGGTCGCAGGCAGTCTGTCGAGATTGACAAGGCTCGCAAGGCCGAACTTGTTGCTGCCGTGCATGTTCGAATGGCAAGGAAACGGCTGTGAGAATGCGTACGCCTGCCCCGCATCGGTACCGACGCCTTCCGTGCCCCAGCCGATCACGTCGCGCTCCCTGGCGAGGAAGCCCGGCAGATCGGGGTGACCGCCGGGCGTGTGGCAGCCATCTTCTCTCATGTTGAGGAAAGCGTCCGGATCGGTACGCTGCGACCAATCCGTGCGCATAAGCACCCAGCTGCCCGCCGGAATGCGGCCATGCTCCGCTTCCCATTGCCCGACCCGTTCGATCGTCAGCAGATAGTCAGGGTTCTCGCGCGTTTCCGCCGATACGTCGATCACGCACGCGGGTGCGATCAGCTTCTGCACGTCGATGGTCTCGGTCGTGTTGTTCGGAAAATCGCGGCCTGTGATCCAGTGGACCGGCGCGTCGAAGTGCGTGCCGGTATGTTCGCCGCACGAGATGTTGTTCCAGTACCAGGCAGGGCCGCGCTCGTCGAAATTCGAAATCTCGTCGAGACGGAACGGCGCGTTCTGGCCATATTGCGGCGGTAGCGGGATGACCGGCGTGCGCTCATGGAGCGTCTGACTCAGATCGATCACGCGAACCGCGCCACTTTGCAACGCTTCTGCCAAGGCTTTGAGCATCTACTTCTCCTGTCCATCGAGTGAGTGAAGCGGCAACGGGCCGCACGCGAGTGAATCCATCATGCTGCTCGATCGAACCCGGCCGGTCAGGCTGCAAGGCGCCACTCGCCGAGCAGATCGGCGAGGCGCTTGCCGCTGTCGTCGGCCAACGCCGCCTCGCGCAATAGCCGCACGCGATCCGCCGCGCCGCCTTCGCGGCGCAATGCCGGCAACGCCGCCTCGATAGCAGTGAAGCTGCGCATGCCCAGTGCGTGGGTATCGCCGTAGCCTTTCACCAGACGTTGGCACTGAGCGACTTCGACGGCCAGCGCGTAATCGTCCCGGGCGATCTCGACGATACTCGCAAGCCAGCGGCGGCAGGCCGTCATCTCGCGTTCAAAGCGCAACGACCTGCGGCGCATGCCGCGCAGCGACGCTACCATATACAGCTGCAGAAATCCGCGCAATGACGACGTCCGCACGATGCGCCCCTCGCGCGTCATCCGCTCGATGAACATGCGGGCCCAGCCCGGCTTCATCAGCCAGCGGCCAAGTTGCGCGGGCAGCGTATCGGCGATCTCATCGACACGCGGATGCAGGTACTCATTGATGTGCAGCAACTGCCCGCTCTCGACCTTGACCTCGTCTGCCACACGCGCGAAACGGCCGCTGCGGATCTTGAGATCGGCAACGCGCACCGTGTCCTCGTATGACATCCACAGCGCCAGATAACGCGCCGTCTCGCACAGCAGTTCCCAGCGCTCCCTGCCCTTGCCATCACCAATCCTGAGGATCGGAACGAGCCGGTCGAGGTAATCCGCGCCATAGGCTACATCCTGATAGTCCGCAAGTCGTCGCACGCCGACGTGCAGGGTGGGCTGAACCGCGGCGGGAAAGTCGTTGCGAATGCGTGCATCGAGCGCGGCCAACCGGGCATCCGCTGGCAACGGCTTGATGGGCGGATCATTCGCGGCAGGCCTCGTCTCGATGGAGTCCGCCGCAGTCGCAATCGTGAAGCCGGCATCGAACGCCTTCAGGCTCGTCTCGACACCCACGCCACCGCGTTCGATGGCCGCCTCGAAATCGGCGCGCTCGAACGGCAGCGCACGAACCCCCGCCAACGCGCCGAACAGGACGGCGCTGATCACGCTGCCGGTCTGCTCCGCCATTGCCGCGAAGTCGGTCGCGACGAAGCGCTTCGCGGCGTTTCGGCAGGTCTCCAGAAACTTCTGCGAGTCGACGCGAGCGTCGCCCATCGCGGTTTTCTCCGTCATGGAGTAGACGCGATGCGTCGACGCGATCAGCGTCGTGTGGTCGGCCGACACAAGTCCGCGCTGCACGGCGCGGCCCGCCTCCATCAATTCGGAGCAAAGCACGATGTCGACGTCGCCCGCCACCGGAGCGAGCGCCAGGATCGGCTCGGGCGCATGCGGCGCGAGCTTCACCGAATGGAATTCGACGTAATAGATCGTCGCGCCGGTCCGCTGCGCGACGCCGGGCACGGACGTCGTCTGCGCCACATAGCCGGCGTGCTCTGCCAGATCGACTATCCAGTCTGCGAGCACCCCGCCGCCCTCGCCACCCATGGCGAGAATCGCGATGCTGACCGGCTTGACAAGCTCATGCGACATAGACAACCTCCCGAGCCTTGACGCGGCGCTGCAGGGCGGCAATCACGCGATCGGCGAGGCGCCTCGAAACACGCTCCCACCAGCCGGCATTGCTGACCAGCTCAGCGCGATAGAACGACGGACACAGCACCGCAGCATGGGAGACCTCGCCACACAGCCCGCACCCGACGCAGCTGTTCAGCACCGACGCGACCGGATCACGACGCAACGGATCAGGATTCTCGCGAATCGTCAGCGACGGGCAACCCGACAGGCGGATGCACGAATGATCGCCCGTGCAGGTATCGGGATCGACGCCGAAGCGCTCGCGCACGACGCGCTTGCCTTCCTTGATCCGACGTTTCATCAACGGCTTCACGCGCCTTTGCTTGTTGAGCATGCATTCGGACTGCGCGATGACGATCTTCGGGCCTTTCTCCTTCGTCGTCAGCGCTTCTCGCAGCGTGTCGCGCATCGCCGCCACGCTGTACGTGCGGGTAATCGTCTTGACCCATTTGACGCCGACGCCCCGCACCGCCGCCTCAATCGGATTTCTGGTCGAACGGATCTTGTTGTCCGCCTTCGACGACATGATGTCCTGCCCGCCCGTCGCCGCCGAGTAGCCGTTGTCGACAATGATGAGCACATTGTCGTTGCGGTTGAACACGGCATTGCCGACACCGCTCGTCAGACCGTTGTGCCAGAAACCGCCGTCGCCCATCACGCTGATCGTGCGACGCTCGGTCTCATTTGTATTGAACGCTGCCGCGCCGGCCCAGCCGAGCCCGTAGCCCATCGTCGTCGCGCCGAGATTGAACGGCGGCAGGATCGAGAACAGATGGCAGCCGATATCGCAGCTGACATGATGCGGGCCAAGCTCGCGCTCGACGAGTTTCATCGCGGTGAAAATCGGCCGCTCAGGACAGCCCGTGCAGAACGACGGCGGGCGCAGATGCACTTCCGGAGGTGGAGGAGGTGGAGGTGGTGGTGAAAGCTCTGGAGGCTCCGTAACGGACTGCTGCAATTGCCGGTTGCCCTCTCCCAATGCTGCTGCCGCTGCCGACGACACAACCGGCACCGGCACGGCGCGCCTCGTCGAGACCGTTGCGCGCACGCTGGCGGGCAGCCGGTCTTCGTGGGTCAGGTCGGGCAAATAACGGGTGAGGAATCGCAGCAGACCCTTGATGATGACATTCGGCGTGTAGTCGCCCGCGCGTGGCAGAAAATCCTTGCCGTGCACGCGTGTTTGCAGATCGGCCTGGCGCAGGATCGTGTTGAGCGACTGTTCGATGAATTCCGGCTGGCCTTCCTCGATCATCAGCACGGCGCGCTTGCCCGCGCAGAATTCGCGCACTTCCGCATCGATCGTCGGATACGCGACGTTCATCACGTACACCGGCAGATCAGTGCGGCCATAGACGTCGGCGAGACCCAGCAGGGCGAGCGCGCGCATCAGCGTGTTGTAGAGGCCGCCTTGCACGATGATGCCGACATTGTGCGCACTGTCCGTGCCGAAGAACTCATTGAGCCCGTGGCGGCGGATGAACTCGACCGCAGCCGGCCAGCGTTTCTCGACCTTCTCCTGCTCGTGCGCGAAGCTTGCGGGGGGCAGCACGATCCTGCGGATGTCGCGCACGGGATTCTCGATCGCATCTTTGAGCGTGAATGCGGGGCGCACGTTGGGCTTCGTCGTGAAGCGGCCATGCACGTGACAGGCACGGATGCGCAGTTGCAGCATCACGGGCGTGTTGCTGGCCTCCGACAGTTCGAAGCCCTTCTCCACCGCGTCAACGATCGAGGGTAGATTCGGGCGCGGATCGAGCAGCCACATCTGCGACTTCATCGCAAATGCGTGCGAGCGCTCCTGCATGATGCTCGAACCTTCTCCGTAGTCTTCGCCGACGATGACGAGCGCGCCGCCCGTCACGCCGCCCGACGCGAGGTTGGCGAGCGCGTCCGACGCCACGTTCGTGCCTACTGTTGCCTTGAACGTCACGGCGCCGCGCAGCGGATAGTTGACCGAGGCGGCCAGTGTCGCAGCAGCCGTCGCCTCGCTCGCGCTGCTTTCGAAATGCACGCCGAGTTCTTCGAGGATCTCGTTCGCATCGGACAGGACATCCATCAGGTGCGAGATCGGCGCGCCTTGATAACCCGCGACATACGACACCCCTGCCTGCAGCAGCGCCTTCGTGACAGCGAGAATGCCTTCGCCGCGAAACTCCTCGCCGGCAGGCATGCGCAGCTTCTGGACTTCCTTCCTGAATGATTTCTCAGCCATGTTTCGTCTGTTCCGATTCAGATCCGTTGCGCAAGGATGCGTCTTGCCTCGTCGATTTCCAGGCGCACCCTGTCGCCCGCCTGCGTCGCCCGTTCGAGCCGTGCGATGACGATGGGACCGGCATCCGTCGCGACGCTCGCAAGATGCACCTCGCTGCCCTCCTGCACGCCGACACGATGGTGCACGATGGTCGCCTCGGCAACCGTACCGTGCTCGACCACGCGTTCGTCCCATTCGCCGCCACCGCATGCCGGGCAGAAATAGCGCGCCGGGAACAGCGTCGTGCCGCATTGCCGGCACTGGAATACCTTGAGCGTCATTGCACACCTCGCTGGGCGCTTTCGAGCACGACGGCGTTCGCGCACATGCCGTAGCGATACTCGACCATGCCGTAACCGCTCACGACGGCGAGGCGCGCGTTGGCCACCTGCCGTTCGCCCGCATCGCCACGCAGTTGCGTGATCGCCTCGACAAGGCCGTGCATGCCGCCGGCCGCCCCCGCCTGCCCGACGGACAACTGGCCGCCCGACGTGTTGACGGGCAGCGCACGCGAGCCGATGCGCGCGATCAGCGCACGCAGGTCGCCATCGGGCGCAAAACCGAGATCAGCCAGTTGCACCAGGGTCATGACGGGGTAGTCGTCGTAGACAGACACCATGTCCATGTCATCAGGCATGGCGCCGGCTTGCTGCCACAGGTCTGCGGCAAGCGTTGCCAGCGATGTTTGCAGGCCATCGCCCGCCTGATGATCGGCGTTGTACTGGCATTTCAGCGCCCGCACGCGAACGTTTGCCGCCTTGCGTACAAGGTCGCTGCGCGCGACGATCACCGCATTCGCGCCACACACGACCGGCACGCAATCGAAGCGTCCCAGCGGCTCGGCAACGATCGGCGCGGCGAGATAGTCTTCGATCCTTAGTGGCGTCTGGTAGACAGCATTCGGGTTCAGCGCCGCCCACGCGCGTTGCGCGACGCAGAGCGCTCCGTAGTCGCGGCGCGCGAGATCGTGGCGCTTCGCGTGGCGTTGCGTGAGCATCGCGAACAGGCTGTTCGGGCCACCGTTCTTGAGCGGACGCAACCAGGTGCGCGTCGTCAGGTTGTAATGCTCGATCAGTTGCCTGAAATCGGCCGGCTCGAAACGGTCGCCAGATACGAGGGCAACGACGTTCGCGTCACCGTGCTGAATCGCGCGGATCGCGTGTTGCAGCAGGTTGATTGCGCTCGCGCCGCCATGACAGTCGTCCATGCACCAACGCGGGCTCAAGCCCAGCCGCCAGGCGAGATCGATCGCGTGATCGGGCGCCAGCGTGAACGACGCCACGCCGAGACCGTCGATGTCCCTGATGGAGAAACCCGACTGCGCGAGCGCCGCGCCAAACGCCCGCGCGAGCAGATCGCCGGTAGACTCGCGCGGCGCCTGACGCCGGTACGGCACTTCGACGCCGGCCGCGACCAGCACATGGTCGAAATCACGGGATGGCATAGTGAAGTTCCTTGTGCCCTGGGGATCAATGCAAACTGCGATGGCGAGTCTCGTGCGTGAACAGCAGCGAGATGACCGTGACCATGCCCATCGCCATCAGCAGCAACGCCACCGGCCAGGCCGCGCGATAGTGCGCGAGTAACGCCGTCGCCAGCAGCGGCGACAGGCCGCCCGCGAAAACCGATGCGATCTCGTGGCCCAAGGCCATCCCCGAGTAACGCACTTCCGTGCTGAACAGCTCGCCCATCAGGCTCGGCTGCGTGCCGATCATCGCACCGTGGCAAACGGCGTTGCCGAGCAGAAATGCCAGCCAGATCAGCACCGGCACCTTGGTGCCGATCAGCCAGAAAAACGGGAAAGCAACGACGATGAGGCCGACCGCACCCATCATGTACACGGGCTTACGGCCGATGCGGTCGGACAGGCGGCCCCACAACAGCATCGTGAAGAGCTCGACGGTCATCGACACCATCACGCCCGCGAGCATGATCTGACCGGGCACGCCGATGAATTTGCCGTACACCAGCGAAAAGGCAAGGAAGATGTACGAGCCGCCGTTTTCCGCGACACGCAGGCCCATTGCCATCAAGATTTCCTTCGGGTGCTTGCGGATGACTTCGAACACTGGCATACGCGCTTTCTTGCCCGCCGCTTCGGCCCTGGCGAATTCGGCGCTCTCGGGCAGTTTCGAGCGGATATACACGCCAATGCCGAAAATGAAGATCGACAGCAGGAACGGGATGCGCCATCCCCAGCTCATGAAAGCGTCCCTCGGCAACATCTGCACGAGGAAAAACACGGCCGCCGACAACACGAAGCCGCCGCCCACGCCGATCTGGCTCCATGACGCGTAGTAGCCGCGCTTCTCGGGCGGCGCCGATTCGCTGATCATCAATACGCCGCCACCCCATTCGCCGCCCGAGGCAATGCCTTGCAGCACGCGCAACAGCACCAGCAGCGCTGGCGCCCACAGGCCGGCTTGAGCGTAGGTCGGCAGGAGGCCGATCAGGAATGTCGCACCACCCATGATCGACAGCGTCCACACGAGGGCACCCTTGCGGCCGTAGCGATCGCCGATATGGCCGAACAGCACGCCGCCGAACGGCCGCGCGGCGAAACCGACCGCGAATCCGGCAAATGCGGCGAGCGTTCCGACCAGCGGATCGGTGCCCTTGGGAAAGAGCAGTTCACCGAACACGAGCGCGGCGGCCGTGCTGTACAGAAAGAAGTCGTACCATTCGAGCGCGTTGCCCGCTACCGATGCGATGACGATGCGCCGCAGCGACCTGTCGTCGACGGGAGCGGTCGGCGCCTCGGGCGCGTCGTCGGGACGCGTGCCAGCGGCGGAAAGCGTCTGCATACTTGCCATCTTTGTCTCCTCGCGTGCGCCTTGCGATGCACTCAAAGTTTTCAGCCAGGGCTGCCGTGCCGCGTCCCGGCGCGCATCGCTTCGATGTCTTCTGCCGCGGACGTTTCAGGGACAGCGGGTCTCATCTCACAGGCGCCTGAGCCGGTATCCCGACGTCTCCAGGTCCCACGTCGCCGCGTTGACGCCGGTTGCACGCAATTTGTATTTCTGGATCTTTCCGTTTTCCGTCCTGGGCAGATCGCGCACGATGTCGAGATAGCGAGGTACCGCGAAATACGGCATACGCGGTTCGCAATATTGGATCAGTTCGAGTGGTTCGAGCGTCTCGCCGTCGCGCAGTACGACCGACGCCATCACTTCGTCTTCCGCCAACACCGACTTCACCGCGAAAACCGCGGCCGTCTCGATTGACGGATGGCTCAGCAGCACCTGTTCGACTTCATAGGACGAGATGTTCTCGCCGCGGCGACGAATCGCGTCGTTCAGACGATCGACGAAACGGTAATAGCCATCGGCCTCGCGCAGGACGCGGTCCCCGGTGTGGAACCAGAGGTTGCGCCAAGCCTCGACGGTCTTCTCCGGCATGCCGAAGTAGCCGCTCGCGAACGCAAAGGGTTCGTCGGCGCGCAGAATCAGTTCGCCTGCCTGACCATCGGGCAGCGGCTGGTCGTGCTCGTCGACCACCCGGGCATCGAAGCCCTTCGAAAGCTTGCCCATGTAACCGGGACGTTGCGCGTCGACGCTGCCGCCGAGCGCGAAATTCGTCTCCGTCGAACCGTAGCCGTCGAGCAGCGCGATGCCACAGCGGGCCGTGAAATCCTTCTGGAAATGCCCCGGCACGCCAGGTGCAAGCGCGATGCGCACGCGATGCTCGCGCTCGTTTGCCGTCACGGGCCTGCCAAGCAGGATCGGCACCATCGCGCCGAGCACGAATGTAATCGTGGCGCGCGTGGCGACCAGCGCGTCGAAGAAGCCGCTCGCTGAGAAGCGCCTGCCGACGACGAGCTTAGCGTCACGAGTCAGTGCCTGAAAGAAGCTGTTCAGCGCGTTCGTATGAAAGAGAGGCAGACAGGTATAAAGCACGTCGCCAGCGACGACGCCCAGGTTGTTCGCCGTGTGATGGCCCCACCAGTAAAACTGTGCATGCGGGCAGACCACACCCTTCGACAACCCCGATGTTCCTGACGTGTAGAGAATCGCGAGCGGATCGCCACCGGCGAGCGCGGCAGCGGCGAGCGGCTCACCTGCGGGCGGCAGGGGGATCGTGGCGTAGGGCGGCGCCGACGTCGCGTCTGTTGCTGGCTCGTCGATCAGCCAGACGCGCTCCAGTGCCAGGTTCTGCGCGTCGAGGGCATAGATGGCGTCGACGAGTTGCGCCTCCGCCACGACGAGGCGCGCGCCGGAGTTGCGCAGGATATGTTCCAGCTGCAACCCGCGCGATGCGGTATTGATCGGCACGACCACCGCGCCTAGCCAGCCGCAGCCGAGCACGATCTCCATGAACTCCATGCGATTCGTGCACAGCAGCGCGACCCGGTCGCCGCGCCTGACACCGTGCGCTGCGAGTGCCCCGGCGCGGCGACTCGCAATGGCTACCGCATCGGAACCGCTCCACGTCGTCGTGCCATCGGAGAGCAGCGGCGCGGCGCCGTTTCGCTCCACGCGCGCGGCCAGCAAGGCCGGCAACGTGTGCTGCGCGGCAAGCTCGTGTGTCAGGCTCCCGCAATGTTCGCGAACAGTTTCCATACGGCCGATGCCCTCATGTCACGTCTCGTATGTGACCAAGAATAGGATCGGGTATTCTATTGGTCAAATTTATCAAAATGATACTGAACATAAACATGGCTGATTTCAATTTCGTCGATCTGAACCTCCTGCGGGTGTTCCAGGCGATCCTGGAAGAACGCAGCCTGACGCGCGCCGGCCAGCGCCTGGGACTTTCGCAGCCGGCGATCAGCTATGCACTGGGACGATTGCGATCGCTGTTCGACGATCCGTTATTCGTCAGAACAACTGACGGCATGCTGCCCACGCCGACGGCCGAGCAACTGGCGGTGCCGGTCGGCCGCGCCATCGCTTCGATCCGCGAAGCGTTGCGCCATGGAGAACAGTTTGATCCGCAGACGAGTTCGCGTGCGTTTCGGCTATCGATGTCGGACATAGGGGAGCAGGCGTTTCTGCCGCCCATCTGCGAGAAATTGCAGTGCGTTGCGCCACTGGTACGGCTGGAGGCCGGACAGGTTCCGGTAGCCGACGTGGAGGAGAATCTGCGGCTAGGGCAGCTGGATTTTGCGATCGGCAATCTGCCAACGCTCAAGCTGACCACGAACTATGCGGTGTTGTTTCACGAGGCCTACGTTTGCATGACGCGCAAACGGCCAGGGCTGCCGGCGCGGCAACTGTCGAGGCAGAAGTTTCTGGAGCAGTCGCACGTGGCCGTGGTGTCGAGCGAAAGCAGCCACCGGACGATCGATGATTCGCTGCGCGCCAGCGGACTGCATCGGCGCATTGCGCTGCGCGTACCGCATTTCACGGTGATTCCGCAGATTCTTCGGCGCACCGACTGGATGGTGACACTGCCGAAACGGGTGGCGAAGCTCTTTAACGAGTCAGGGCAATTCCTGATCTATCCTTTGCCGGTGCAAATTCCAGAAGTCGAAGTGACCGTGCACTGGCATGACACGTTCGACAAGGACGAGGGAAGCCGCTGGTTTCGCGAGCTGATCATCGAGACGTTGCGCGAGGATTGAAGAATGCGCAGCGCGCCGTGATGTTCGAGCGTCAGGTCGTCTCGCGCTCGACGATATGAAAACCGACGTCAGTCACTTTGTCTTTCTCGACGCCGGCCAGCCTGTCGAGCAGGCAGCGTGCAGCCGTGAGTCCGATGCGCGTGCCGTCGACGCGCACGGTCGTCAATTGCGGCGTGGTTTCGGTCGCGAATTCGAGGTCACCGAAACCGCAAATCGACAACTGCGATGGGACGCTCATCCCCAGGCGTTTCGCCGCGCCGAGCACGCCGATCGCGAGCAGATCCGAGCCGCAGAAAACCGCATCGAGATGCGGCGCCTGTTCGATCAGCGTCAGCAATGCGGCCTTGCCGGCAGCAACCGAACTCGGCGGCGACACCAGCACCTCTGCGATCTCGTGGATGCCCGCCCGCGCAAGGCGCGCGCGAAAGCCGTCCCGGCGCGCGAGCGCGCGGTCGTCATTGGCCGAAACGAGACCCGGTGCCCGCACCTTCCTGTGCAGAAAATGCTCAGCCACCGCAGCGCCGATCTCGTTGTGCGAAAAACCGACCAGCATGTCGATCGGCGTCGCCGTCATATCCCATGTTTCGACAATCGGCATGCCGACATTGCGCAGCCGTTCGCGCAACGAGTCGGCATGCGCGACGCCCGTCAGCAGCACGCCTTCCGGGCGCCGGCTTAGTACGGCGTCGAGCAGCGCCTCCTCGCTCGAATCGCTGTAGCCGCTCAGCGCGAGCAGCACCTGGTAGCCAGCGCGCGACATCGTTTCGCTGAACACCTGGATCGTTTCGGAGAACAGCGAGTGAGCGATGGTCGGCACGATCGCGGCAATCAGCCTTGAACGCGCCGACGACAATCCGCCCGCGAGGCGATTGGGCACATAGCCCAGCTTTTGCACGACCTGCCGCACCCGTTCGAGCGTTTCGGGCGCGACTGTCTCCGGGCTATTGAACACACGCGACACCGTAATCGGCGCGACCCCGGCCTGCGCGGCGACATCGGTAATGCGCAGCCCTTTCGGACCGCCACGCATGCGTTTCGCGGGCGTCGCCACCTCCGGCGCATCGGGGCTGGCGGCGGCGGTCGGCTTGTGATTCGGCATGGTTCAATGGCTGGAGATAATGTATTGCGGCTATTGTAGTCATGCTTGGCGATGTGCCGCGCGCCAACGCTTCGCTGCCACCCATGTGCCGATGTCATACCGGGGCAAATGATGTCCGTACGCGACGTGCGGACATCCCTTCATTCGGCGACGGGGGTGCCGTCCAGTTGCGGGCTCGCCGCGCTGTTGCGGCGAATGATCAGTGCGGTGATGGTCGCGAACACCAGCAGGCAGGCTGCCGGAATCAGCATCGGCGCGCGCACGCTGCCGGTCGCCTGCCTGACGGCGGGTACGAGATTCTGCGCGATGAAGCCGCCGATGTTGCCGAGCGAGTTGATCGCAGCAATCCCTGCCGCGGCGCGCACGCCGAACAGGAACTTCGGCGGCAGCGTCCAGAGACACGGAATCAGCAGGTACAGACACGGCGCGCCGAAGCACAGCGCCACGAAGCGCAGCGTGTTGGTCGGCAGAAAGACCGAACTCAGGAAGAACAGCACGCCGAGCAATGCGGAAACCAGCATCGCGGCGAGGGCGCGATTGCCGGCGCGAAGCTTCGATGGCAGCCACGCGAGCACGATCGTCGCGAGCAACCATGGAATGATGTTGAGCAAGCCGTTGGTCGTGTTGCTGACGCCGAAACCCTTCACGAGCGTCGGCAGCCAGTAGCTCACGCCATACACGGAAATCGACAGCATCATGTAGTACAACGCCATACCGATCACGCGCGGCTCGGTCAGCACACTCAGCAGCGACGAATGGCCGGAGACGTTCTTCTGCATGGAAGCGCGGTCCGTTTCGAGCGCGTTCGTCAGCCACGCTTTCTCGCCGTCGGACAGGAAGCGGGCTTCGCGCGGCGATGCCGGTAACAGAAACAGGACGACGAAGGTCAACAGGATCGACGGCAAGCCCGTGACGATGAACACCAGTTGCCATCCCTGCAGCCCGGCGAATCCGCTCTTGTCGAGCAGGTAGCCGCAAATCGGTGCGCCGACCATGTTGCCGAGGCTGCTGCCCACGGTGAAATAGCCGAGCATGCGCACGCGATGCCGCGCCGGGAACCACAGCGTCAGGTAATAGATCACGCCCGGATACAGCCCTGCCTCGGATGCGCCGAGCAGAAAGCGCAACGCGTAGAACATCGGCGCGTTCGTCGGCGAGGAGCACGGTAACGACGCCCCAGGTCAGCATGATGCGCGCCATCCAGCGCGGCGCGCCGTACTTGTGCAACAGCACGTTGCTCGGCACTTCGAACAACAGATAGCCGATGAAGAACAACGATGCGCCTAGCCCATACGCGACCTCAGAGAGTCCGAGGCTGCCCAGCATCTGCAGCTTCGCAAAGCTGATGTTGGATCGGTCGATATACGCGACCAGATACAGCAGGCCTAGCAACGGCATCAGCCTCAGCGCGAGGCGGTTGATGAGACGCGATTCGTCGATCGTTGGCATCACGGTGTTCAAGGTGTCTCCTCGGTCTGCATCCTGAATGCAAGCGTCGTGTTGCACGCCGGCGCGGCGCGCCCCAGCGTATTGCCGGTGATTATTGTCGTTCTGCGCGCCACGCTGCGTAGGCAGCCAGCGTGTCCTCGTTCGGCGGATACGTGCCGCGCAGCGGACGCCCTTCGGCAATGCGTTCGGTGATGAAGACCTCCATCAGTTCCTGTTCGGCCGCATCGCGCGCCACTTCTTCCGCCATTTCGTGCGGCACGATCACGACGCCATCCACATCCGCGACGACGATATCGCCCGGATACACCGGCACGCCGCCGCAGGCAATCGGCACGTTCATGTCGACTGCGTGGTGCTTCGCGAGATTCAACGGCGCGCTCGCGCCCGCGCACCACAGCGGCAGGCCGAGGCCGGAGATGGTGCCGCTGTCGCGCACCGGGCCATCCGACACCATGCCTGCGACACCCCGCTTCGCAAGGCGCAGCGCAAGTATCGAACCCACCGACGCCACCGAACGCTCACCCCGGCAATCCTGGACCAGCACGCTGCCCGGCGGCGCGCTTTCGACCGCCTTGCGCTGCGGATGATCGGGGTCCTGGAACACGCCGACGTGATCGAGGTCCTCGCGCGCCGGAATATTACGCAGCGTGAACGCCGGGCCCACGAGGTTCGGTGCGCCGGGTAGAGGCTTCACGAGCGGCGCGACGCCCTGCAGAAACACATTGCGCAGTCCGCGCTTGAAGAGTTGCGTGGTCAGCGTGGCAGTGCTGACATGTCGAAGCTGTTCGAGCGCGGCAGCGCTGACGGTCTTATCGGTTGAGGTCATGATGATGTCTGGCTGGAATAGCTGGGTTTAGTGGATTTCCGGTTCGTTGCGGCGCGCGTCGGCGGTCACAGCGGTCTCGTGCGTCGTGGCGGTGGTCTTGAGCGGCTCTTCGAGGAAGTCGAAATCGCAACCCTTGTTCGCCTGCGTCACGTGAATCTGATGCATCACGCCGAAGCCACGCTCGAACGGGCGTTTCGGCGCTTGCCACGCTTCCTTGCGGGCAGCCAGTTCCTGCGCGCCGACTTCGAGATGGAGGCGGCGGCCCGGCACATCGAGTTCAATCATGTCGCCGTCCTTCACCAGCGCAAGCGGGCCACCGACGAACGACTCCGGCGCGACGTGCAGTACGCACGCCCCGTAGCTCGTGCCGCTCATCCGCGCGTCCGAAATGCGCACCATGTCGCGCACGCCCTGTTTCAGCAGCTTCTGCGGAATCGGCAACTGGCCCCACTCCGGCATGCCCGGCGCACCCACCGGACCGGCGTGCTGTAGCACGATCACCGAGTCTGCGGTGACGTCGAGCTCTTCAGTGTCGATGCGTGCAGCCATGTCCGCATAGTCCTCGAAGACCACCGCCGGGCCCCGATGCCTGAGCAGATGCGATTCCATCGCAGCCGGCTTGATCACCGCGCCGTCCGGCGCAAGATTGCCGGTCAGCACCGCGAGACCATCGCGTTCGACGAGCGGATTGCTGCGCGGCCGGATCACGTCGTTGTCGTAGATTTCGGCGCCCGCGATGTTCTCCGCGAGCGTTTTGCCGTTGACGGTCATCTGCGTGCCGTCGATCAGGCGGCCCAGTTCCACGAGCAGCGCGCGCAGGCCGCCCGCATAGAAGAAGTCTTCCATCAGATACTTGCCGGCCGGTCGCAGATTGGCGAGCACGGGTGTAATGCGCGCCAGTTCGTCGAAGCGTGCGGTCGTCAGGTCGATCCCCGCGCGACGGGCAACCGCCACCAGGTGAACGATCGCATTGGTCGAGCCCGACATCGACAGCACCGTGGTCACCGCGTTATCGAAGGACTTCGCCGTCAGGATGTCCGACGGCTTCTGATCGGTCCATACCATTTCGACGACGCGTTGACCGGTCAGCGACGCAAACTGCGCGTGGCGCGAATCGACAGCGGGAATCGACGAGAAGCCCGGCAGCGTCAAGCCGAGCGCCTCGGCCGCGCTGGTCATCGTCGACGCGGTGCCCATCGTCATGCAGTGCCCCGGCGAGCGCGCAATGCCGCTTTCGATGCCCTTCCACTCTTCTTCCGTGATCTTGCCCGCGCGCAGTTCGGCCCAGTATTTCCACGTATCCGAGCCGCTGCCGAGGGTTCGCCCGTTCCAGTTGCCGCGCAGCATCGGCCCGGCCGGAAGGAAAATCGCCGGCAGGTTCATGCTGATCGCTCCCATCAGCAGGGCCGGCGTGGTTTTGTCGCAGCCGCCCATCAGCACGCAACCGTCGAACGGGTACGACTTCAGCACTTCCTCGGTTTCCATCGCGAGGAAGTTGCGGTAGAGCATCGTGGTCGGCTTCTGGAACGGTTCGGCGAGTGTCATCACCGGCATTTCGACCGGGAATCCGCCTGCCTGCCAGATGCCGCGTTTCACTTCCTCGACGCGCTGCCTGAAGTGCGTGTGGCAGGAGTTGATCTCGCTCCACGTGTTGACGACGGCAATGACAGGCTTGCCCATGTAGTCCGACGGGTGATAGCCCATCTGCGCGGTGCGCGAGCGGTGTCCGAACGAGCGAAGGTCGTTTGCGCCATACCAGCGGTAGCTGCGCAACTGTTCGGGCGTCTTGCGGGTCGAGGTCACTGGCTTCTCCATGGTATCGCTATCATTCCGGCTGAATAATCTCCGGCTGACAACGTATTGATACAGGTGGGGATGTATTTCATGCGGCAGCTGAATTGACGTCGATGGTAGCGTTATCATCGACCAGTGTCGTTAAGGGATTTCACTTAACACAGCGTCTCGTTGCAAGCCATCGGAATGGAGCAAGGCTGACACATCAGATCAAAGGATGATCGCTAGAACCGCTTTGAAAAACCCACGCAGACACCAGGCGCTGAACCGGACGTTGAAAAGCGGCCGCAAGCCGGAGGCCCTGGACGGTCGCAAAGACCGACGCTCGCCGCGCGCCCAGGGCGCGGCGTGTTCATGTTGAACAGACATTCGCGAGCCTGTTATGAGAGGCCGCTCATGACTGCTTTAATCGAATAAAAAGGGTGCCCGATAGACGACGCACGCGCCGTCTCAAGGCAGCCCTGTAACACGTGATGCCGGGTGTCGCCCGGCTGTGCCTGGCGGGCACGAGGTCGCACGATGGATGCCGCGCATCGAGTTGCCCGGCCCCTCGGCGGCGTCAGGCCCGCACTTCGATACGGTTGACAACGCCCTCGATCGCATCCAGACACCAGGCGTCCTGTTCCGCCTGTCGGCTTTCTGCTTCGGTCGCCACCCAACCTCCCAACGTGATCCGGTGGTCTTTCACATTGACGGTGATCTGCTCGGCGCGCAAACGGGGATCGGTTTCCAGCACAAGGTGCAAGGCCTCGATAATTTCATCGTCGCCATCGGCTTCGGCGGGCACCAGTTCAAGCAGGTTCACCACGTCGCGGCAGCCGCCGACCCACCAGGCAATCACACCCGCCAGGCGCCTGTGAGACAGGCTGATCACCTGCCCAGTCAGGGTCACCACACCATCTTCCACCGTCACTTCGAGTACGCCGCTGCCGTCTTCGCCAGCCTGGTCCATGGTGCCGCGCAGCACTTCGAGCTGACCCTTGACGCGTGCACAAATTACGCAATTGCGGAAATCCACTGCTTGAGCGAGCCGTTCACAAACGTGTGTCCGCAACTCGCCATCCCTGACGGGCGGATTGGCGGTGACACGCAACTGGTCAACCAGAGGCTTCCCTTCGCTGTGCGTCTGGGTCAACCGAAGAAGACGTTTCTTGGATGCTATATCCGGCACCTCGCCTGCCACGGTCAAGGTACCGCCGTCGAAACTCATATGAATGGAATGATTGTGGAGCTTCCGGTGTGATTCATGTTCGAAGGCTGCCATCACCTGTGTCAGGACCGTATCGCTGCGTTGCATGATCTGCCTCGCGGAAAGGTTTGATGATGCAGCGCCCACCATGCCGCATCTTGCGAGTCTTGCCGCATCAGGAGGGCACTGTACAGTCGATTATAGGTATTGGCGTGGCGCGACGAGCGGCCATCCCGGCTGCCCCCCGGCAAGACCGTATGCAAAAGCCGTCCGCGCGGGAATATTGAAATCGAAGTTTGCACGTCAGCGGATCAATGCCAGGGCCAAGCCGCTGGCCGCTTGATGGCGTGTATCCGCGCTGTAATGTCACGCGCGGATTCGCGCCAATAGCTTCTTCAGCCGGCTCGCCCCGGACGGTTCCTGTTCACGCACCGATCCCGCCCCACGCGACAACGATTTGCCGCCGAAGCAACGCGGCAGGGCTTTCCGCCCGCCAACGCGAGCGCCAGTCAGCTCGACTTACCCTGGATGCGATGGGCAAAGCGTGCCCGCTCAGCTCGATCCATCAGATCCAGGAACTGGTCCGAACCCATGTGAACAAGTTCTTCGTGATCGCCGGCCTCGAAGTAGACGTCCGGCTGCTGTGCCAGGCTCTCGTCGAGGTAGGTTTGCATACCATAGGCCGTGCATACCGGCGGAAGCGCTCCGGCCTCGCAGTCTTTAAACAGTTCACGCAGATCGACCTCCCTGGCCAGCACAAGGTGCCGCCCGGTCTTTGCCCAAAGCTCGGACAACCGCACGGCGTGGGTCGATGGCAGCACAGCCGCCACGTAGCCGCGCTCATCTTCGAGGAGCACGGTCTTGGCGAGCCGATCACCTGGTATATGCGCTGCCGCAGCCGTTTCCATGCTGGAATGGCTGTATGGGTGATGCACGATTTCGTACCGGGAGCCCTTGCTGCGCAGGTAGTCCTGGAGGGTGGCAGACATTGACATGACGAACCTCCTCTCGAAGGGAAGCAGATGAAATTTATTGCGAAAGACTCCTTTAGGATAGGTCGCTTTCCAGGGTGTGAAAACACGCTGACGGCGGCGCAGTGACCGCGAGGGCGTTGACGAGATCAAACCCTGTCACGTTGCAAACGTCTGGCAAGCAGGATGATCGCGATGAAGAATGAAAAGTCGGCTTATCGTGGTTATCGCTTTCCGCCGGTCGTCATCAGACGCGCCATTCGCTGGCATTCCCGTTTTCAGTTGACCTGCGCACCTCGTCCTGACTCAACATCGAGCCACCTGCGCGGCCAGCTTCACGCGCGCAAATTCGACGGCATCAACACACGCACCCCGTGCGCGACATTCCCGGCCTCGTCACGCTTTTGAACACAGGTGCGCCGACCAGTCGCCCGAGCGTCATCGCAACGTTTACCCTATACCGCTTTTAAGCTTCGTTTAAGGCACCAACCCTACTCTCGGACCCGATACGTCACGGCGCCTGCGGGGTGGGGACTTGTTACGGTGCCGTGTAATACCAAGGGGGAATTCCTCCGTTACGTCCGGGTCGACTGCGGAACATTCGCAACGAATCGACCCCTTGACCCGAATCGTATTCGGGTCTTTTTTTGCGCAGCAAATCGAAAATTACAGGGCTGCGTCACGATATGCCGCTACTGAGCCGCCTTCATTTTTCTTTTGTCCACGCTCTGTTCAGCTGTCGATCTGTCATCACGCGTAGTTTGCCTGGTGAGCCACGCTGCCGAAAGAAGCGATCGATTCGGCCGGCGGCATATCGAAAAGATCCCGCGTAAATCCGCGCATTCGTTCCGCAGACGGCCGGCTGCGCAAACGTCTCACCAGATCGGCGAACGATCCAAAGTCGCCGTCGCGTAGCGCCTTGTTGACTTCCAGAAAGTCGCGCGCTTTCAGGACACTCGGCTGCGTAAGCCGCACGAAATACGGGGCTTCGAGCTCGACAGCGAGCGCGAGCGGATAGCTCTTGCCGGTGAGTTCGCCAGCTCGCGCGATGCAGTCGACCACAGCCGCACCCTGCGCCGCGCCGAGCGCCTTTCCTGTGCTAACGCTTCGCAGGTGATCGGGATACACCCTCAATCTGCTGCCGATGCTGAGTTCGGTTGGCGAGGAGCAAACCAATGCGTAGTGGTGCTCTCTGCGTCGCCCGGAAGGCAGCATCGTGCGGCTAACGATAAAGGCGTGAGGCGCCAGTTGCCGAACCTGGCCGGCGCTGTCGACCCAGGCGTTCCAGAGCAGAACGTCCTCCCGTTTTCTGTCGGCCGCCTTCGGCCTGCCCGACGTAGGCGAGAAGAGAGCAATCAGCGAACCCGTCCTGTGAGCTGCAACCTGTGCACTGCTCCCAAGCGACTGGCTGATGCCCCACAGAAAGCGCCCGCCTCCGAGCCTGCGCTCCCACTCCTTTTGCAGAACGATGGTGGGGAGATCCTCGCCAGACTCGACGCCTGTTTTGGTCCAGCAAAACGCGGGCGGTAGGTGCTTCAGTGTCATCGACTTCCTCAAGACGCTGCCATTCGCTGAGTTGAACAGCCAATTCAATAACCGTTAATGTATAGCTATAATGTATGGAATGGAAGCCCCGAACACCGATTTGCCCGTGCAGGACCTGTTACGCCGGTTGACGGCAGATACCCGTTCGTCCAGCGAAATAGCGCGGCTTTCCGGTGTGAGTCAGCCTACTGTCTCACGACTTCGGCTGTCGAACGGACGCAGGGTGCGCAGAAGCGCATCATTCAATAAGTTATGCAATTTCTACGGTGTCGAATCGCGCCTTTCGAGGAGACGGGCCGCCGGCTACAACGAGTTGCTGCGCAACGCGATCGTCGACGCGTGGGACGGTTCGGAAGAGCACGGGCGGGCGTTGCTCGTGGTGATCAAAGGCTTGAAGGGATTGGGCGGTCGACCGGACTGACCGTCGGCAGAAACGTTTGACCGGGCCGGTCACGTCGTCTCGAATAAGCACGGCGACAACCGTTGCGGGTCGGCGGAATCAACAGGGATTTGATCGATGGCCCGCGCGCAGGATCAAACCCGCAACACCGGATCCGAATCGCGCGTCGGTCCACGCCTTCACGTTCGGCGACACGAAGTCGCCAGGATTGACGATGGTACTGGCCATCGCGATGGCTTCACACCTCAGAGGCCGTGCGTCTAGATTGCCCCTTGTGGCCGCTCGTCGTCTGTATCTACACAACAAACTAGCACCTCCGCCTCTTCGTCCCCCAGGCTGATGTACACATGGCCAACCGAGCTGTCGAAGTACAGGCTGTCGCCAGGTTTCAGCGTAAACACCCCGCCGTCCTCGAAACGGAGTTCCAGCGCGCCCGCCAGCAGGAATACGAACTCCTCGCCCGCATGGCGGATGTAATCCGGGAAGTCGGACAGCTCGCGGGCTCGCACGTGCGCACGCATCGGGACCATCCGCTTGCCGGTCAGATCGTTGGCCAGCATGCCGTACTCGTAATTCGGCGTGTCGTAGATCATCTGCTCGCCGTCGGCCGTGAACGATGGTGTCATCACACTCGCCCTGGCGCGCTTCGGTCGTCCGAAGATTGCATCGAGGTCCAAACGTAACGCGTGCGCGAGCGCTGCGAATTTGTCGTACGTCAGCGCGATGTCACCGCGTTCGGTCTTCGAGATGGTCGAAACCGCGATGCCCGACTGTTCAGACAGTTGCATCAACGTAAGACCGCGCGCCTTGCGCGCTTTGCGAACGCGCGCACCGACGGCCTTGTGATCGATCTGCGGCGGCGTGTCGGAGGGAGACGGGACGGGTACGGGAGCGGCCGTTTTTGGCATGAAGGCTTAAATTCAGTGCGGGTTTTGTCGTATACGAGAATTATTTTTTTCTCGTATATGATAACTCACGTCGATTTCCAACCTTGAAGGGATCCCGATCGTGTCAACTCTCGCACTAGACAAGGCAAGCCTTTCCAAAGGACAGGTCATCGTCGCGACGACCCTAGGGACCGCACTCGAATACTACGATTTCACGATCTACAGCTTCTTCGCAATCCAGATCGGTCAGTTGTTTTTTCCAGCCGCATCGCCAGTCAACCAGTTTCTGCTGTCGATCGGCGTATTCGGCGTCGGCTTTGTCGTGAGGCCGCTGGGCGGAATCGTGATCGGTGCTTACGCGGATCGCGTGGGGCGCAAGAAGGCGATGGTGCTGACCATCATGCTGATGGCGCTCAGTTGTGCATTGATCGCCTGCGCGCCGACTTATGCGATGGCGGGTATCGCGGCGCCGTTCATCGTGCTCGCCGCCCGGCTGATCCAGGGCTTTGCCGCAGGCGGCGAATTCGGGCCGGGCACGACGCTCCTGGTCGAATATGCAACCGAAAACACGCGGGCATTTTTCGCAAGCTGGAATTTTGCCGCGACTGCACTCGGGCTCGCATTGGGCGCGGTGGTCGCAACGCTCGTCAACGTTGCGGCTGCCCAAAGATGCGCTGCTCGCATGGGGCTGGCGGGTGCCGTTTCTGCTCGGCATCGTCGCCGCGCCAGTCGGCATGCTGATCCGCCGCCGTCTCGAGGAAACGCTCACTCACGCGTCGTCCGCCACGACGCGGCGAAGCGGCGCGCTCAAAGCCGCACTGACCACGCACCTGAAGCTGACAGTGCTCGGCACGCTTGCGGAACTTGGAGGCTCGGTGTCGGTGTATATCACCGCGTTCTTTTTGCCAAGCCACGCGGTGCGTGTGCTGCATCTCTCGCCGACCTCGGCTGTTGTATCGGGCGTCGTCAGTTCGCTCGTGCTGTTCGTCGCCGCGCCAGTCGCAGGCCGCCTCGCTGACCGTTTCAGCCGCAAGCGGGTGCTGGTGATCTCGCGGGTCGTACTGCTGCTGTCCGTCTACCCTGCATTTGCAGTGCTCGGCGCGTATCCTTCGATGCTGACGCTGTGCGTGGTGTCCGCGTTCCTCGCGGTCTTCGTGGCGGGCCAGATCGTCCCTGTGCTGGTGATGATCCCGGAGCTCTTTCCGAAGGACGTACGCGCCACTGGCATCGCATTGACCTACGTTGTCAGTGCATCGTTCTTCGGCGGCTTCTCGCCATTCATCGCGAGCTGGCTCGTCGCGCATACCGGCAACCCGCTTGCGCCGGCGTGGTACGTCGCAGTGGCCTGCGCCGTGTCGCTTGTGCCGGTGATCTGGCTACGCGACCGAACCGGTGAAGCACTCGACTGATCTTTGACTGAACCCTATCTACAGGACTAGAGGACGCTACGCCATGACTGAGAACGCCAATCTGGTCAGCCGCTCTGCCGTCGATTTGCGCCGGATGATCGGCGCCAAAGAGATTTCGCCGGTCGAGCTGCTCGACGCCTGCATCGAGCGCATAGAAACGATCAACCCTGCGGTTAACGCGGTGACCGCGACCTGCTATCCACAAGCGCGCGAAGCCGCGAAAGCCGCCGAGCGTCAAGTGTTGAAAGGCGAACCGCTCGGCCTGCTGCACGGCTTGCCGCTCGGCGTGAAGGATCTCGAAGACACAGCCGGCCTCCTGACAACATATGGCTCGCCCATGTCGCGCGGCAATGTACCGGCACACGACGTCGTGCTGGTCGAACGGCTGCGCGCGGCTGGTGCGATTCTGGTCGCGAAAACCAATGTGCCGGAACTCGGAGCGGGCGCGAATACGCGCAATGCGGTTTGGGGCGCCACCGGCAATCCGTTCAATCCGGAACTGAACGCGGGCGGCTCGTCAGGTGGATCGGCGGCGGCGCTCGCGTGCGACATGCTACCCGTGTGCACCGGTTCGGATACCGGCGGCTCACTGCGTATTCCTGCGTCGAAATGCGGCGTGGTCGGCTTCCGCCCGTCTGCCGGACTGGTGCCCAATTCGCGGCGGCTGCTCGGCTGGACGCCAATCCCGGTAGTCGGCCCGATGGGGCGCACCGTCGCTGAAACCGCGCTGCAACTGGCCGCGACCGCCGGCCTTTCCTCCGGCGACCCGCTTAGCTACGAAGTCGATCCGCTCGCCTTCGCGATGCCTGCGCCGCTCGACCTTTCGTCACTGCGCGTGGGCTGGACCGAAGACTTCGGCAGTTGCGACGTCGACGACGCCATCCGTGCCGTCTTCCGCTCGCGCATCGACGCGATCGCGCCGATGGTCCGCACCTGCGAAGGGGTCGCGTTCGATCTGGGCGATGTGCACCGCTGCTTCGATGTGATTCGCGCGGAGAGCTTCGTCGCGGGCTTGCGCGACGCGTACTCGCGTGACCCCGGCGCGCTCGGCCCGAACACCCGGGCGAACTACGAGATGGGCGCGAAAATGTCCCTCGCCGACAGCGCGTGGGCGCAAGCCGAACAGACGCGCATCTTCAAGCGTTTCCAGGCCGCGTTCGACCGCTACGACGTGATCCTTTCGCCGACCACGCCCGTGTCGCCGTTTCCCTGGCAGCAACTCTATGCGGCACAGATCAACGGTCGCGAGCAGGAAAATTACTACCGGTGGCTCGCGCTCACCTATGTGGTCACGCTGACGACACACCCCGCCTTGTCCCTGCCGTGCGGTGTCGATCACGCGGGCATGCCATTCGGATTGCAGATCGTCGGGCCGTATCGTGGCGACCGCAAGACCCTCGCGGTGGCGCTTGCGTTCGAACAAGCTTTCGACGCATCGCCGGCGCTGCGCCGCCCGTGTCCCGACCTGTCAAAGCTCGCGCAGCCTACGCCCTCGCTGAAGTCGATCGTAACGGCGCCACCCCTTTTCCACTCAACCGGTGAAAGTCATGCCGGTACTTCGGCGGTTTAAATCATGTCCAACGAAATCAAACGCCTGCAGACCAACGCCCGGATGAGCCAGGTGGTGATCGCCAATGGCATCGTCCATCTGGCCGGCCAGGTGCCCGACACGGCAGACGCGCCGATCACTGTTCAGACGACCGAAATCCTCAAGCGGATCGACGCGTTGCTTGCAGCTGCCGGCGTCGACAAGACGCGTCTCGTTACAGCCAATATCTGGCTGAGCGACCCGAAGCATTTCGACGAATTCAACGCCGTGTGGGACGCATGGGTGCCAGCCGGCCATGCACCTGCGCGCGCATGCGTACAGGCGCTGCTGATGAAGGCCGGCCTCGACGTGGAAGTGGCGGTAACGGCGCTGGCGTAAGCGCGAGACGGTTTTGCCGCGATGCGCGAATGGCGATGTCGTCGCCCTCTTTGCACATCAAGGTACGAGGCAATAAAACATGGCAATGAAATTCGACACGGTCGTACTGGGCGGCGGCATAGTGGGCGTTTCGGTGGCAGTGCATCTGCAGCTACGAGGCCGGGCGGTCGCCCTCATCGACCGAAAGCGGCCGGGCAACGAGACGTCTTTCGGCAATGCCGGGCTGATCCAGCGCGAAGGTGTTTATCCGTACGCGTTCCCGCGCGCGCTCAGCACGCTGATGCAATACGCGCGTAACCGCTCGCTCGATGTGCGCTATCACCCGAGCGCAATGCCGAGACTCGCGCCGTTTCTCTACCGCTACTGGCATCACTCACATCCTGCCCGCCATGCGGCGATCGCGCGATCGTACGCGACGCTGATCGAGCATTGCGTCAGCGAGCATCGCGCGCTCGCCGAAGCGGCTGGCGCAAGTGCGCTCATACGCCGGTCCGGCTGGATGAAGATTTTTCGCAGCGCTGCGAAGCAGGACGAAGAAACACGCACTGCGCAGCGCTGGAACGATGAATTCGGCGTCACGTTCGAGTCGCTCGACGCCGCGCAATTGAGGCAGGTCGAGCCGAGTCTGAGTCCGTCTCTGCTCGGCGCATTGCGCTATACGGCATCAGATTCGGTCAGCGACCCGAATGCGCTCGCCACCGCGTACGCGAGCTATTTCGAGAGGCTCGGTGGACGCTTTCTGTCCGGCGACGCGACGTCGCTCGAACCCGGGTGGACAGTGAACACTGATCATGGCCGAATCGAAGCGCGCTCTGCGGTAGTGGCAATGGGACCGTGGTCGGATCTGCTCAGCACGAAACTCGGCTACCGGCTGCCGCTTGCGGTGAAACGCGGCTATCACATGCACTACGCGGCAGACGGCGACGCGCGCCTCAACCATCCGGTAGTGGATGTCGAGAACGGTTATCTGATCACGCCAATGGCGCGCGGCATACGGCTCACCACCGGCGTCGAACTCGGGCATCGGGACGCGCCGAGGACGCCCGACCAGCTCACAGCGGTCGAACCGATCGCACGCAGGCTATTTCCGCTCGGCGCACGCATCGACGACGAGCCGTGGATGGGCAGCCGTCCGTGTACGCCCGACATGATGCCGATTATCGGGCCGGCAAGGCGTCATAAGGACCTCTGGTTCGCCTTTGGCCATGCGCACCACGGTCTCACGCTCGGTCCGATCACGGGGCGCATGATTGCAGAGATGATGACTGGCTCGGATCTGACTGTCGATCCCTCTCCGTTCCGGGTGGACCGGTTTTAGCGAGGAATGCGTTGTAAGCGCCCGGCAATGGCACCCTGGGGAGTGCCTACAGCGATCAGGCGGTGATCGGCGCCCAGCGATGAGGCAGTAGCTGAGCGATGTGGTCGGCGCGATGCGTTGGCAAGCGATTCAGTACGTCTTTCAGGTAGACGTATGGATCATGGCCGTTGAGCTGCGCTGATCGAATCAGGCTCATAATCGCGGCTGCACGTTGGCCCGCACGCAAAGAGCCCGCGAAGAGCCAGTTCGCCCTTCCCAGGGCCCATGGACGAATCTGATTTTCCAGCCAGTTGTTGTCGATGGGCACATGCCCATCGACCAGGTAGCGTGTAAGCGCGTCCCATCGCTTGAGGCTGTAGTCGAGTGCCCTGGCGATCGCCGATCCCTCGGAGACCAGTTTGCGCTGACCGGTCATCCAGGCATGCAATGCATCGGCAATGGGTCGCGCTCGCTCTTGGCGCTCGATACATCTTCGATCGGGCTTCAGGTCTGCAACGTCGCGCTCGACGTCGTATAGCGCGACGAAGTATTTCAGGGCCTGTTCCGCGATCTGGCTCTTGTGGTTGGCGTACAGTTCGAAGAACTTCCTCCTGGCATGTGCCGCGCAGCCGATTTCAGTGATGCCCAGCTCGAATCCGGCTTTATAGGCGCTGTAATCATCACACACCAGCTTGCCACGCCATTTGCCGAGGAACGTGCGAGCATGTTCGCCAGCACGGCTATCCGCGAATTCATAGACCACTGCGCGCACGTCGGCGAACTGCGTGGTGGCATACGCCCATACATAGGCGCGTTGCGTTTTTCCTTTACCGGGAACCAGCATTTGCACCGGCGTCTCATCGGCGTGCAGCACACCCTGTTGCAGAAGCTCGTCGCGCAGCGCGTCGACTAGCGGCTGCAACCGCACGCCGCAAACGCCAACCCACTCGCCAAGCGTTGATTGGGGAATTGCAAGACCCGCGCGTTCGAAGATGCGTTCCTGACGGTACAGCGGCAAGTGATCGCCGTATTTGGCGACCAGCACTTGCGCGAGCAAGCCGGCGGTAGGGATGCCCTTGTCGATCACATGAGGCGGAACAGGCGCCTGAATCAGCGTTTCGCACGCCTTGCAGGCCCACTTGCCGCGAATGTGCCGCTCGACCGTGAACACGCCCGGCGTATAGTCCAGCTTCTCGCTGACGTCCTCGCCGATACGCACTCGCTGGCAACCGCAGGAGCACGTCTTGTCGTCGGGTTCATGGTGGATGTCGGTGCGCGGCAAGTGCGGAGGCAGCGGTGTGCGCCTGGGCTTCTGTCGTTGCTTATCCGGTGGTGTATCCGGCTGCAACTGCTCAAGTTCGATTTCGAGTGCTGCCAGATCGGCATCGATCGCCTCATTGAGCAGACTCAGTTGCTCGGCGTTGAGCTGCTCGCTGCGCTTGCCGAAATGCAGACGCCTGAGCACGGCAATCTCGTGTGTGAGCTGGTCGATGCGCGTCTTACGGTAGCGCAGTTCCCGCTCGTTCTCGCCGACCTGAGCCATCAACTGCGCAGCCAGTGTGCGCAGTTCGTCGGGGCTCAGAGCGTCGAGGTTGGCGGGCAGGTTCATGGGGCCAGTCTGCCAGAACCCAACCCGCTGCGGCAAGCAAGCCAGTTTACGTCTTTGGGGGTATTACACGACCGTAATCGCGTGATCGTGTGTGAGCGTCTGCCACGGTAGTCCGGTCACGAGCGCTCGCAACTGCTCGGGATTGAGCGCGGTGGCGATCGCCTGGTCCCCATTCGTCCAGATGAACCGCCCCTTGTTCAGGCGACGCGCAGCCAACCAGATACCGAACCCGTCGTACACCAGTACCTTCATGCGCGTCGAATGCTTATTGGCGAACAGGTAGGCGTGGTGCGGACGTGCCGCGCCGAACACCTTGACCACACGCGCCAGGACCGTGTCGATGCCGGCGCGCATATCGATGGGCTCCGTCGCCAGCCAGATCGCCTCGATGCGGATCATCGCAGCCACCCTTGCAACCAGGCGGCGCAATCGGCTGCGGCACAAAGCGGCCAGCGCACCATGACGGTCGCCGCTCCCCGGCGCACCTCGATCTGAATCTCCGTCGAAGCGGGCACCGCGCCCGGCGCCTGCAGTTGCAGCGGAACGAACTCCGCCGGCGGCACGCTCATCGACTGGCGCGCCTCACGTGCGAGGTCCTGTTCCTCCTGTGCAGCCACCCATCGGCGCAACAAATTCGCATTCAACTGGTAATGCAGCGCGACCGCAGCGATTGACACATTCGGCTGCATCGCCGCACGAATCACCTTCTCCTTGAACTCCTTGCTGTGCCGACGGCGCCGCCTCGGCTGCACCACTTCAGAACCCACTTCATTTTCGTTCATAGCGTACACGTGTCCATTAAAAAAATAGGTGGACACGATCGTCGCTTTCATGACCCGCCGGTTCAAGGTGACATGGCCGGGCGCTTACGATACAGCGGCCGCGACGCTGCATGGTGCCGTATGCACTGCTGCTGCGGGCAGGGTGTGTAAACGCAGAAACCCCACCTTTTCGGGGTGGGGTTTCTGGTGCTGCAGGGGAGCCTGACGATTACCTACTTTCACACGGGCAATCCGCACTATCATCGGCGTGGAGTCGTTTCACGGTCCTGTTCGGGATGGGAAGGGGTGGTACCGACACGCTATGGTCATCAGGCATGACTTGTTGTCGCGCTGCGGGGGTTCTGGGCCCGGGGCAGCACAACCAATCGGGAAGAAGTAGTTGCCGATGATGGCTCATCAGCGGGATGCGGGCTGTGATGTGTCGGGCACAACACCGGTCTCAACCTGAGCGCGTTACCCCCTTCGGGGGTGGGATCACTGTAAGCGCTGAAGCGCTAACATTGATCGACACAAAACACACTGGTTATAGGATCAAGCCTTACGGGCAATTAGTATCAGTTAGCTTAACGCATTACTGCGCTTCCACACCTGACCTATCAACGTCCTGGTCTTGAACGACCCTTCAAGGGGCTCGAAGCCCCGGGGATATCTCATCTTAAGGCGAGTTTCCCGCTTAGATGCTTTCAGCGGTTATCTCTTCCGAACATAGCTACCCGGCGATGCCACTGGCGTGACAACCGGTACACCAGAGGTTCGTCCACTCCGGTCCTCTCGTACTAGGAGCAGCCCCCTTCAAATATCCAGCGCCCACGGCAGATAGGGACCAAACTGTCTCACGACGTTTTAAACCCAGCTCACGTACCTCTTTAAATGGCGAACAGCCATACCCTTGGGACCGGCTACAGCCCCAGGATGAGATGAGCCGACATCGAGGTGCCAAACACCGCCGTCGATATGAACTCTTGGGCGGTATCAGCCTGTTATCCCCAGAGTACCTTTTATCCGTTGAGCGATGGCCCTTCCATACAGAACCACCGGATCACTATGACCTGCTTTCGCACCTGCTCGACTTGTCGGTCTCGCAGTTAAGCACGCTTATGCCATTGCACTATCAGCACGATTTCCGACCGTACCTAGCGTACCTTCGTACTCCTCCGTTACACTTTGGGAGGAGACCGCCCCAGTCAAACTGCCTACCATGCACTGTCCCCGACCCGGATCACGGGCCAAGGTTAGAACCTCAAACAAGCCAGGGTGGTATTTCAAGGACGGCTCCACGCAAACTGGCGTTCACGCTTCATAGCCTCCCACCTATCCTACACAGACCGGTTCAAAGTCCAATGCAAAGCTACAGTAAAGGTTCATGGGGTCTTTCCGTCTAGCCGCGGGGAGATTGCATCATCACAAACACTTCAACTTCGCTGAGTCTCGGGAGGAGACAGTGTGGCCATCGTTACGCCATTCGTGCAGGTCGGAACTTACCCGACAAGGAATTTCGCTACCTTAGGACCGTTATAGTTACGGCCGCCGTTTACCGGGACTTCAATCAAGAGCTTGCACCCCATCATTTAATCTTCCGGCACCGGGCAGGCGTCACACCCTATACGTCCACTTTCGTGTTTGCAGAGTGCTGTGTTTTTATTAAACAGTCGCAGCCACCAGTTTATTGCAACCCCTTCACCCTTCTGGCGCAGGCCAGTCAAGCTACCGGGGCGTACCTTATCCCGAAGTTACGGTACCAATTTGCCGAGTTCCTTCTCCCGAGTTCTCTCAAGCGCCTTAGAATACTCATCTCGCCCACCTGTGTCGGTTTGCGGTACGGTCATCGTGAAACTGAAGCTTAGAGGCTTTTCCTGGAACCCCTTCCAGTTGCTTCGCCGCCTAAGCGGCTCGTCCCATGCCCTTGAATTACGCGCCCGGATTTGCCAAAGCGCCTTCTCCAACACAGGAACCGGGACTTCCAACACCCGGACAACCTTCCGCGATCCGTCCCCCCATCGCATTTCACAATGGTGCAGAAATATTAATCTGCTTCCCATCAGCTACGCATTTCTGCCTCGCCTTAGGGGCCGACTCACCCTACGCCGATGAACGTTGCGTAGGAAACCTTGGGCTTACGGCGAGGGGGCCTTTCACCCCCTTTATCGCTACTCATGTCAGCATTCGCACTTCCGATACCTCCAGCACACTTTCCAGTGCACCTTCGCAGGCTTACGGAACGCTCTCCTACCATGCACATTGCTGTGCATCCGCAGCTTCGGTATATTGCTTAGCCCCGTTACATCTTCCGCGCAGGACGACTCGATCAGTGAGCTATTACGCTTTCTTTAAAGGGTGGCTGCTTCTAAGCCAACCTCCTGACTGTTTTAGCCTTCCCACTTCGTTTCCCACTTAGCAATATTTGGGGACCTTAGCTGGCGGTCTGGGTTGTTTCCCTCTTGACACCGGACGTTAGCACCCGATGTCTGTCTCCCGTGATTGCACTCTTCGGTATTCGGAGTTTGCTATGGCGAAGTAATCCGCAATGGACCCTTCAACCATGACAGTGCTCTACCCCCGAAGGTGATACACGAGGCACTACCTAAATAGTTTTCGGAGAGAACCAGCTATTTCCAGGTTTGTTTAGCCTTTCACCCCTATCCACAGCTCATCCCCTAACTTTTCAACGTTAGTGGGTTCGGACCTCCAGTACGTGTTACCGCACCTTCATCCTGGCCATGGATAGATCACCTGGTTTCGGGTCTACACCCAGCGACTGAACGCCCTGTTCGGACTCGCTTTCGCTACGCCTGCCCTAATCGGTTAAGCTTGCCACTGAATGTAAGTCGCTGACCCATTATACAAAAGGTACGCCGTCACCCCGCTTTAAGCGCTCTCGCGCTTAAATCCGCCCTAAGCGCGCAGCTGTCCTGTTTCAGACTCGATGTCTTTTGACGCACTCACTTCGTGAGCGCGCCCAAAGCGCTTAAAGCGGGGCTCCGACTGTTTGTATGCATGCGGTTTCAGGATCTGTTTCACTCCCCTCCCGGGGTTCTTTTCGCCTTTCCCTCACGGTACTGGTTCACTATCGGTCGATCACGAGTATTTAGCCTTGGAGGATGGTCCCCCCATCTTCAGACAGGATTTCACGTGTCCCGCCCTACTTCTCGTACACCCAGTTCTTCCTCGCTGTTTTCGCCTACAGGGCTATCACCTGCTATGGCCGCACTTTCCAGAGCGTTCGGCTAACAACAAAGATAAAGAGTACAGGCTGCTCCCATTTCGCTCGCCACTACTCTGGGAATCTCGGTTGATTTCTTTTCCTGCGGTTACTTAGATGTTTCAGTTCACCGCGTTCGCTTCACATGGCCTATGTATTCAGCCATGGATACCTCAAAAGAGGTGGGTTTCCCCATTCGGACATCTTCGGATCAAAGCTCGTTTGCCAGCTCCCCGAAGCTTTTCGCAGGCTACCGCGTCCTTCATCGCCTGTGATCGCCAAGGCATCCACCACATGCACTTGTTCGCTTGACCCTATAACGAGTGTGTCTTCCCGGGCCCCGACGGGGACCGTGTCCTCACACACATTACAGGTTGAGTATTCGTGTTGCGCCGTATTCCAAAGCAATCTTTCGATCACCTTTAAAATACATCGATACAATCACAACCCTGATTCACCTACTCGGACACCCATCTCGAGGCACCCTTTCGTGAATCTCTTTACTACTTCTTCCTGATTGTTAAAGAACGACAGCCGATAGCATGATCACCGATCACCTATCACTCTGACTGGCTCAATCGCCAATGCAAAACGCTCTGCACCGCATACCGCCGGCAGAACACTGCGCATTGAGGATTGGTGGAGGATGACGGGATCGAACCGACGACCCCCTGCTTGCAAAGCAGGTGCTCTCCCAGCTGAGCTAATCCCCCAGTCATGCACGCACACCGCTGTGCGCATCCGCTACCCCAGGGGTGCACCGATCAGCCACCGCAGACAATGGTGGGTCTGGATGGATTCGAACCATCGACCCCCGCCTTATCAAGACGGTGCTCTAACCGACTGAGCTACAGACCCCTGAGTCTGTCTTTTTCACAGCCGATAAGCGTGAGCGCTCAACGTTGAACACGTGTTGGCTCGAGAAAGGAGGTGATCCAGCCGCACCTTCCGATACGGCTACCTTGTTACGACTTCACCCCAGTCATGAATCCTACCGTGGTGACCGTCCTCCTTGCGGTTAGACTAGCCACTTCTGGTAAAACCCACTCCCATGGTGTGACGGGCGGTGTGTACAAGACCCGGGAACGTATTCACCGCGGCATGCTGATCCGCGATTACTAGCGATTCCAGCTTCACGCAGTCGAGTTGCAGACTGCGATCCGGACTACGATCGGTTTTCTGGGATTGGCTCCCCCTCACGGGTTGGCAGCCCTCTGTTCCGACCATTGTATGACGTGTGAAGCCCTACCCATAAGGGCCATGAGGACTTGACGTCATCCCCACCTTCCTCCGGTTTGTCACCGGCAGTCTCCCTAGAGTGCTCTTGCGTAGCAACTAGGGACAAGGGTTGCGCTCGTTGCGGGACTTAACCCAACATCTCACGACACGAGCTGACGACAGCCATGCAGCACCTGTGCGACGGTTCTCTTTCGAGCACCCCGGCCTTTCAGCCAGGCTCCGTCCATGTCAAGGGTAGGTAAGGTTTTTCGCGTTGCATCGAATTAATCCACATCATCCACCGCTTGTGCGGGTCCCCGTCAATTCCTTTGAGTTTTAATCTTGCGACCGTACTCCCCAGGCGGTCAACTTCACGCGTTAGCTACGTTACCAAGTCAATGAAGACCCGACAACTAGTTGACATCGTTTAGGGCGTGGACTACCAGGGTATCTAATCCTGTTTGCTCCCCACGCTTTCGTGCATGAGCGTCAGTATTGGCCCAGGGGGCTGCCTTCGCCATCGGTATTCCTCCACATCTCTACGCATTTCACTGCTACACGTGGAATTCTACCCCCCTCTGCCATACTCTAGCCCGCCAGTCACAAATGCAGTTCCCAGGTTAAGCCCGGGGATTTCACATCTGTCTTAACGAACCGCCTGCGCACGCTTTACGCCCAGTAATTCCGATTAACGCTCGCACCCTACGTATTACCGCGGCTGCTGGCACGTAGTTAGCCGGTGCTTATTCTTCCGGTACCGTCATCCCCCCGCCGTATTAGGGCTGAGGTTTTCTTTCCGGACAAAAGTGCTTTACAACCCGAAGGCCTTCTTCACACACGCGGCATTGCTGGATCAGGGTTGCCCCCATTGTCCAAAATTCCCCACTGCTGCCTCCCGTAGGAGTCTGGGCCGTGTCTCAGTCCCAGTGTGGCTGGTCGTCCTCTCAGACCAGCTACAGATCGTCGCCTTGGTAGGCCTTTACCCCACCAACCAGCTAATCTGCCATCGGCCGCCCCTTGAGCGCGAGGTCTTGCGATCCCCCGCTTTCCTCCTCAGAGCGTATGCGGTATTAATCCGGCTTTCGCCGGGCTATCCCCCACTCCAGGACACGTTCCGATGTATTACTCACCCGTTCGCCACTCGCCACCAGGGTTGCCCCCGTGCTGCCGTTCGACTTGCATGTGTAAGGCATGCCGCCAGCGTTCAATCTGAGCCAGGATCAAACTCTTCAGTTCAAACCTGTTACTGTTTTTCGGTTGTTTTACCAACCGGTCGCTCACTCAACGTACTGACGAATGATCCAGCCGTCTCGCGACGGCCAAACCTTCCTTTCATTACTGTGTGAGACTTGATACCTTCGCCTGTCCTGACAGGCCCAGAAAGGACCCGCCAGCGCGTCGCCATCAAGCGCCCACACTTATCGGCTGTTAGTTTTTAAAGATCGATCCGCGTCGCGCGCCGCACCGGTCAGACCACCCTCCGGTACCGCCTCGCCCTGCGTCGCTGCATCAGCAGCAGAGAAACGAAATTATGAAGAACTTCCGCTATGTCGTCAACAGGTTTCTTTAACCACCCCAGCCCGCCAACCACCTCGCAAAGCCTTGCCAACCCTGGCTTCCCGCTTCCCCGCGCCTTCTTCCGAAAGCACGAAAGACCGGAATTCTAGCCAGCCTCCCGCACCCTTGCAAGCGTTATTTTGCTGTGCATGGATTTCGAACGGAGACGCCCAAAACGGCACAGATGCGCAATACGCAATCTGCCTGCGTCAGACAGGCAGTTGCTTCTCCATCACCCGCTCGACGACGCGTAGATAGTGCTCGATATCCGGCGTCGATCGGTTCGCTTCTTTCGCCCGGTCGTCCCACTTGCGCAGGCGCAGGGCGTCTTCCGCGTAAGGCTTCTGCAGAAAAGCTTGCGCCTCATCCGGGCTGTAGCTCCCGCCCTGCAACTCCAGGCTGCGAACCGAATCCGCCGACAGCAGCCCATAGTACGTTGCGTCGACCGCGCACAGACAGCGCTTTGCATCCACGTGCAAGCGGATCGGCTCCAATACGGCTTCCGGCAAGACCGCCCGCAGGAAAGGCGATACGAAATACTGGTGAAGATCGTCGACGCCGCGCGCCGTCGGCGTTTCTCCCTGCCGGTTCAGCAGATGCCCAAGGTCATGCAGGAATGCCGCCGCGACCAGCTCGTCGCTTGCGCGTTCCTCCTCAGCGAGCGCACCGCTCTGCAGCGCATGTTCAAGTTGCGTCACCGGCTCGCCGCTATAAACCAGGTTGCCGTGTTGCTCGAAGAGCGTACGGATGTCGTCCAGACTCAAAGCCACTCCATCACTCCCACGGTAGTGAAAACGTCTTCAGGTTGGTGAAGCTCTTCATCGCTTCCTGCACCCCTTCCTTATATCCAAGCCCCGAATCCTTGATGCCGCCGAACGGCGTCAGCTCGATGCGGTACCCCGGCACTTCCCACACGTTGACCGTCCCGACGCGCAATTCATTGACGAAGCGGATGATCGCGTCCTGCCGGTTGGTGCAGACGCCTGACGACAGCCCGATCGGTGTGCCATTACTGATGCGGATAGCGTCATCGAGCGTGTCGAACACGATGATCGGCGACACCGGACCGAAGGTTTCCTCGCGCACGAGCGTCATGGCCGGATCGACCTGGTCGACGACGGTCGGCGCATACAGTGCGCCATTGCGCTCGTTGCCCACGAGAAGCCGGGCGCCCTGTGCAACCGCTTCATTGACGCGCGCTTCGAAGAGCATCGCAGCGGCTTCGTCGATGACGGTGCCCATCTGGTTCGCGGCGTCGAACGGATCGCCGTATGACCAGGCTCGCGTCTTTTCCACCACTAACTCGGTGAAGCGCGACGCGACGGTTTTCTGCACGAGCATTCGCTTGACCGCGGTACACCGCTGCCCGGAGTTCTTGTACGAACCCTGAACCGCGAGCGTTGCCGCGCGCTCGAGGTCGGCATCTTCGAGCACGATCAGAGGATCATTGCCGCCGAGCTCGAGCACGACGCGCCGGTAGCCCGCCTTCGCTGCGATCTGTTTGCCGATCGCGACGCCGCCAGTGAACGTCACCAGTTCCGCGAGCCGATTCGTGACCAGCTCGTCGGCGATTTCGCGTGGATCGCCGGTCAACACCTGGAGCATTGGCTCGGGCAAACCCGCTTCGTACAGAATATCCGCGAGGTAGAACGCGGAAAGAGGCACTTTTTCCGACGGTTTCAGCAGCACACGATTATTCGTTGCGATTGCAGGCGCAACCTTGTGCGCGACCTGGTTCATCGGATGGTTGAAAGGCGTGATGGCGACGATCACACCAGCAAGCGGCTCGCGCTGCGTGAACACGCGGCGCTTCCTGCCATGCGGCGTAAGATCGCAGGAGAAACTCTGACCGTCGTCGCGCAACGCTTCGATCGACGAAAACTTCAGCACATCGGCAACGCGCCCGATCTCGTAGCGCGAATCCTGTTTTGACAGACCCGACTCGCGCGAGATCAGATCGGACGCTTCCTCAATGCGCTCACGCAACAGTGCCGCCGCGCGCTCGAGGATCTGCGAGCGCTCGTAGCGCGTCAGCTTCGGCTGATACCCAGCCGCGTAAGTCAACGCACTTCGCACATCATCGACGCTGGCGAGGGGCACCGTGCCGACCCGCAGCCCGGCGTAAGGATCGAACACATCGAGCGTACGCTCGCGAACCGCACGCTCACCCTTCAAACGCAGCGCTTCAGCACGAAACGCAGGATGATCCTTGTGAGCAGGCGCATTCATGACACCACCACGTGGTTCAGAGAGAGATCGAAGATGTCGAAGTTGCGCAGACTCTTGCCCTCAGTCGACGCACGATCGATCAGCCGATTGAAAATCAGCGGCACCGTCTGCTCCGACAGACCGCCGTGCGAGCGCAGCGGCACGGTCAGACCGGAGAGGTCGTGCTCATCGCGCCGCGTGCCGAGCGCGACATCCTGCCGGCTGATCACGACGATGTCGCCGACCCGGTCGTTCGGCAATTCGAAACGCTCGCACGCCGCCTTGTTGTCGAGCACGACCTCAATACCGGACAGACCGCCGATACGTTCGATCACCTGCGCAGCCCTCACCTCGCGCGGCAGGTAAATCGTCGCAAACGAACCCAGCGCACCATGATGAACGACGTAGGGATCCGTAATCGGCAGGATCACGCGTGCGGCGCGCGCGCCGAGCCACTCGTCGAGCACATCCTGCAGGTAGATCACGTTCGGCTCGCCCGTCTTCGAATCGTGTTTCGCATTCATGCCGTGATCGGCGGTCAGCGCAACCACCCAGCCGAGTTCGTCGAGTCGCGCGAGGTAGCCATCCATCATCGCGTAGAACGCATTCGCGCCTTCGGTGCCCGGCGCGGCCTTGTGCTGCACGTAGTCGGTCGTCGACAGATACATCAGGTCGAGCTCGCGTGTTTCAGCCATGCGCACGCCCGCGGCGAACACGAACTCGGACAGACCGGCGCTGTACACATCAGGCACGGGCAGGCCGACCAGACCCAGCACATCGTCGATACCGTTTTCTTCGCAGGTGACGGCATCGGCCTTTTCGGCAGAAAAACAGATACCCTTCATCTGCCAGCCAAGCAGGCGGCGCAGCTTGTCCTTGGCTGTTACGACCGCGACGCTCGCCCCTGCGTCCGCCGCCGCAGCCAGCAACGTGCCGGCGCGCAGATAGACGGGGTCGTTCATCATCACTTCTGCCCCCTTGCCGTCGTTCGCATCCGGGTCCCAGAAATAGTTGCCGCAGATGCCATGCACCGATGGCGGCACGCCGCACACGATCGACAGGTTGTTGGGGTTCGTGAACGACGGAATCACGCAATCGCCCTTGAACGCCGCGCCGCCGCGCAGCATCTTGCCGATGAACGGCGCGACGCCGGCTGCGACCGCGGCTTCGAGATAGTCGTACTCGCAACCGTCGACGCACACGACCACGGTCGGCGTCGACGGAAGGCGGTATGCCCGGCCGTTCACTTCGATACTGCGTTCAGATTGGCTTGCCATC
The DNA here is from genome assembly GCF_004361815.1 of Paraburkholderia sp. BL10I2N1. Classification (NCBI taxonomy): domain Bacteria; kingdom Pseudomonadati; phylum Pseudomonadota; class Betaproteobacteria; order Burkholderiales; family Burkholderiaceae; genus Paraburkholderia; species Paraburkholderia sp. BL10I2N1. Next base: position 675,833 of record NZ_SNWA01000002.1, read on the forward strand.
GTAGTCATCCATGTGCGTAGGTTACGCGCGTTCTTCATCGGTCGAGGCCGACAACGTCTCACGCACAGAGCGTTGCCCAGCCGGCTCACAGGCGTCGTGCGCGCGTTGCCGCCCGCCGTTCACATGCGCATGCATCAGTGCGGCAGCGTGATCGCCGTCACGCGACGCAAGCGCGGTTAGAATGGCGCGGTGCTCGCTGAGCGAACGCTCCATCGCGTCGGTGTGCGCAACGAGCGCTGCACGCCGGAACAGACTCAGTTCGCCGACGAGCCGCCGGTACGTCTCATACAGCTTGTCGTTGCCCGCCGACGCCACGACCGCATCGTGAAACGCGACGTTGGCGCGAGCGTACTCGTCGTGATTCTGCGCATCCAGCGCGGCACGCATCGCATCGACATGGACCCGCAGCCTCGCAAGCTGCGCCGCGTCGATGCGCGCCGCCAGCATCCGGCACGCCGCCTCTTCAAGCACCGCGCGGACCGCATAGATCTCATCCGCCTCAGCAAGCGACACGATCCGCACGAACACACCACGGTTTTTCTCGGTGCGCACCAGACCAGCCTGCTCCAGCGCGCGAAATGCCTCGCGCACCGGCCCGCGCGACACCTCCAGACGCGCGGCCCAGTCGGCTTCATTGAGCTTGTCGCCAGGAGCGAGTGCCCCCTCTACGATGTGGCGCTCAATCTCGTCGCGGACCAGTTCCGTCAGCGTATGCCTGCGAACGACAGCAATCGGATCAGCCGAGACATTTTCCATATTTTCGGTCATTCTGACATTTTTTGCCACATCGATATGTGTTGTGCGCCTAGGTGACGCACTACCCGGAACATCAGAAGCGCCCCGTCAGTCCAGGCGACGACGCGGGACGCGCGCTGCGATCAGCAGTAACGCAGCGAGCGAGACAAGCAAAAGAATCAGCGAAAGAGCGGAAGCCGGCAGGTAGTAACCGCGTTCGACCTGTCCGACGACAACGATCGGCACGGTTGCAAAGCCCGGCGGATAAACAGTCAGCGTGGCGCCCAGCTCGCCGAGCGACAGCGCGAAGCCAAGCGCGAGGCTCGCGCGTATCGCGGGAAGCAGTTGCGGCAGCACCACCCGGCGCAGCACCATCGATGGCGGCGCTCCCAGACTCGCGGCCGCTTCACGCAGCACGGTCAATTCGGGCCGCAGCGCGGCGCTGGCACAGCGATAGCAGAACGGCAACACCAGCGCGAGCTGCACGAACACGACGATCGCCGCCGAACTCGACAGATCCACAGGCGCCTTGTGATACGCAATCAGCACCGCAAGCCCGAGCACGACGCTAGGCACGCCATTCGGCATCATCGCGATCGTGTCGACGAGCGCGCCGAGACCGCGGCGGTCACGCCCTTCCAGCGCCAGCGCGAGCCACAGCCCAAGCGCGGTGCCCAGCACGGCGACACCGAAGCCGATCTCGAGACTCGTGGTGAGCGCGTCGAAATCGCTGGAACCGAGACGTTCGAACCAGCGCATGCTGAAGCCGTCGGGCAGGATCGTGCCCGACCAGTGGGCAGCCACGCTCGACAGCGCAACCACGCCTACCGGCAGCACGAACAGCCAGAAACACAGCAGCGCGGCGAGGCCCAGCAGCACGGAACCCACAACGCGCGTCAACAGACTGCGCTTCACCGGACGTACGCGATGATGGATGACCGGCAACGGTACCGGATCGAGTTCAGCGTCCATGGCGCGCGCCTCCCTCTTTGCGTCGATTGACCTGCCTGTACAGCGCATACAGCGACAGCGACATCGCCAGCATCACGACGGCGCCCGCCGCCGCAGTCGGCAAGTCGAGGTCGACCGTCGCTGCGCTGTAAATCGCCACCGGCAGCGTGATCAGATGCGCGCTGCCCAGCACCAGCAGAATGCCGAACTCATTGAGCGTCAGGAGAAAACAGAGGATCGTGCCCGCGGCAATGCCCGGCCATGCGAGCGGCAGGATCACGCGGAACGCGACCATCCAGCCGTGAGCGCCAAGACTGCGCGCCGCCTCGATCAGACGCATGTCGAGCGTCGCGAACGAAGCGAGCGTCGGGCGCACGACAAACGGCGCGTAAAACACGACTTCAGCCAGAATCACACCACCGATGCCGAAGAGGAAATTGAGCGGCGGTGCCTCCAGATGAAAAAGTCGCTGCAATCCGATGCTGACCGACCCTTGCGAGCCATACAGAAAAATCAGCGTGAACGCGACGAGGAACGACGGAAACGCGACGAACAGCTCAAGGAACCGGGTCACCATCCGCGCGCCCGGAAACGGCTTGAAGAAGAGCAGCGACGCGAGCCCCACGCCCAGCAGCGACGCAAGCCCCGCACTGGCGAAGAGAATCAGTAACGTCGTGCCGATCACGCCGCTCGTTTCCGGATTGTGGAAGAAGTGCGAGTAGGCACTGAAGCTCAGTCCGTGCGTTCCGGCCAGACTCAGCAGCACGAGCCGCGCGAGCGGATAAATCACCAGCGGCCCAAGCACGACGATTGCAATGAACAGCAGGTGCCATTGCGCGGCGCGCTCGCGACGCCGCACAGCCGCCGTATGCGCTGCACCGCTCTTCGTGCGATGCGCTTCGGGGCTGTCAGGGGTGTTACCGGTTGATAAGGACGACATCGTCTGCCTCATATCGCAAGGAAACGCGCGCGCCCTTTTCGGGCATCTTGCCCTGGCCACGTTGCGTAGTGACGAGAACTGGCTCATTCGGCATCGCGTCGAGCGCGACCGACACCGACAGCACCGCGCCGTACCATTCGACCGAAGCGATCTTGCCGTGCAATTGCCCTTCGCCGAGCGGCACGATGCGCATGCTCTCCGGGCGCAGGCACGCGACGCGCTCACGTTCGCTGTAGCGCGCGTCGTCGAGCGGAAACGCTACCTGCGGCGGCAGCAGGTTAGCCGCGCCAAGATAGCGCGCGACGAATGCATCGTTCGGGGTGTCGTACAACTGCTGTGGCGTACCGAGCTGCGCGATGCGGCCTTCGCGCATCAGCAGCGTGCGATCGGAGAGCACCAGCGCGTCATCCTGATCATGGGTCACGCAAACGATCGTCAGATTCGGCAGACGCTCATGCAGCGACTTGAGTTCGGAACGCACCGACGCACGCAGGTTAGCGTCGAGCGCCGAGAGCGGCTCGTCGAGCAGCAGGACATCGGGCTCAATGACGAGTGCGCGCGCAAGCGCGACCCGTTGCTGCATGCCGCCCGACAGTTGCGCCGGCATCACATGACCGGCATCGCCGAGCTGCACGAGCTTGAGCGCATCCGCGACGCGCCGCGCCACGTCCCTGGCGGGCGCGCGGCGTGCCTTGAGGCCAAACGCGACGTTCTCGAACACCGACAGATGCGGAAACAGCGCATAGCTCTGGAACAGCAGGCCCAGATTGCGTTTATGCGGCGGGACATGCGTGAGATCGCGCCCTGCGACCGTCAGCGTGCCCGCCAGCCCATCCGCTTCGATGAACCCGGCGATAAAACGCAGCAGCGTCGTCTTGCCGCAACCGCTGCGTCCAAGCACGGTCAGCAATTCGCCGCGCTGGATCGTCAGCGACAGATCGTCGAGCACCGTGCGCGAACCGAAGCGCACGGTCAAATGGTCGATCTGTACACCGCGCGGCGTGTCCGGACACGTGTCGACAAGCGCGTCCGGTGAGGCGCCGAGGGCGCCTCGATCAGCAAGACTGGCCGTATTCACCGGGTTCATCCTCCAACGTTGCTGCTACTGGTTGCTTGTATTGCCAACTTCGGTTGCCAACTTCGGTTGGCAACTTCGGCTGCTAATTCCAGTTGCTTACTTCGGCTTGACGACTTCGAGCTGCTTGTCCGAACTGCCAATCACGTCGCTCTTCCAGCGGGCCGTCCAGTCAGCCTTCTTCGCCATGACATGGTCCCAGTCGACCGGAATCACCTTCACGCCAGCCGTCGCCTTCTTCACGATCTCGCCGTTCTTGCCGGTCAGCGCCACGTCCGTACGGCCCGGGATACCGAAGATGTCCGGCACCTTCGACTGCACTTCCGTCGACATCAGATAGTCGATCAGCTTCTTGCCTTCCGCCTGGTTCGGACCATTCTTGATCAGACCGATCGCGTACGGCAGTTGGAACGTCGTCGGCTGGCCGCCGTCGACCGACAGGAAGATCGGCTTCAACGACAGGCCGCCGTTTGCTGCATCGTCGAGGTCCATCTGCAGGTCGCCGTTCGCGAACGAGATTTCGTTACGCGAGAGCAGCACGTCGAGGTAGCCCGTGCCCTTCGTGTGGAACTTGGCGCTCTGCTCGAGCTTCTTCAGATAGTCGAACGCCTTGTCTTCGCCCATCAGCGACGTCGTCAGGATGATGACGGCCATGCCGTCGCCCGCCGTCGCCGGGTTCGAATACGCAACCTTGCCGCTGTAGTCCGGATGCAGCAGGTCAGAGAACGTCTTCGGCTCATTCTTGACCACTTCCGGGTTGATCGCGAACGAGAAGTAGTTGTTGACGAACGTCGCCCACTCGCCGCCGTTTGCCTTTGCGATCGCCGGAACGTTCTTGTAGTTCACGCTCTGGTACGGCTGCAGCAGACCGGACTGCGCTGCCTGCTGGATGAACGGCGGCAGCGTGACGATCACGTCGGCCTTCGGCGCATCTTTTTCGATCGTCGCGCGGTTCACTACTTCGCCGCTACCGGCTGTGACGATATTGACCTTGACGCCTTCCTTCTTTTCGAACGCCGGCAGCACGTCCTTATAGAGGTTCTCGAGACCGTCGGCCGTGTACAGCACCACGGCGTCGGCCGCATGTGCGGGCAATGCCGCGCCGCCAAACGCTGCTGCTGCCACGAGTGCCGGCAGCAGTTTGCGGGCGAAGCCGGCTGTCGCGTGAAGATGGTTCTTCGTTGTCATGTCGCTCTCCGAAAGGCAAAAACCAGACGGTCGGGAAAACCCCATACCAGTTGTGATTGAAAACGGCGCTCACGCCGTGCCCCTTGTGATGCTGAAACCGGATTGCAGATTGCTGACAATCCAGCGATTCCTTCTCCAGCGAGACATCCAGCTTGCGGACAGATCCGGCGCACGGTGCCTTGCCACGAAAGGGCATGGCAAGAATCACAGGTTTCCGTGACAGCGGCATGACTATTTTCACGAATTCCACAAAATGACACAATTCGCCAATAATATGCGTACCATCTTGCACATGCCACAGTGCATATCTTCTGACTACGGAGGTTCTGTGATTCTTGGAAACGATCCAATCCTGCTGACACCGGGGCCGCTGACGACCTCATCGGCAACCCGTCAGGCCATGTTGCGTGACTGGGGTTCGTGGGACGCGGCGTTCAACCGCATGACGCAAACAGTCTGTACTGATCTGGTCGAGATCGCACATGGGGAAAATGACTATGTATGTGTCCCGATGCAGGGCAGCGGCACGTTCGCGGTCGAAGCCACCATCGGCACGCTGGTGCCGCGCAACGGCTGCGTACTCGTGCCGAACAACGGCGCGTATTGCGCTCGCATCGTCAGGATCCTGCAGTGCATGGGGATTGCCGTTATCGAACTGGCTCTGCGCGAAGACGAGCCAGTCAGCGCGGCGGCGATCGAGGACGCGTTCAACCTTAACCCGCGGATCACGCACGTCGCGCAGGTCCATCTGGAAACGAGCGCCGGCCTCGTGAATCCGCTCGACGAGATCGCCGCGCTGTGTCAGCGTCATGGCAAGAGCCTGATTGTGGATGCGATGAGTTCGTTCGGCGCGCTGCCGATCGACCTGCGCAAGGGCGGCATCGATGCGCTCGTTTCGGCAAGCGGCAAGTGCCTCGAAGGTGTGCCCGGAATGGGCTTCGTGATCGTGCGGCGCAGCGTGCTGGAAGCGAGCGAAGGACGCTCGCCTTCTCTCGCCCTCGATCTGCACGATCAATATGTGTACATGCAGAAGACGACGCAGTGGCGCTTCACGCCGCCGACGCACGTTGTCGCCGCGTTGCGCAACGCGCTCGACCGCTTCATCACGGAAGGCGGCCAGCCGGCGCGCGGCGCGCGCTACGCCGAGAACTGCAGGACGCTGGTGCAGGAGATGATGGCGCTCGGCTTCGAGCCGTTCCTGAAAGCCGACGTGCAGGCGCCGGTGATCGTCACCTTCCATGCGCCGAAGGATCCCGCGTGGCGGTTCGCGGACTTCTACGCCGCCGTGCGCGATGCGGGCTATGTCCTTTATCCGGGCAAGCTTACGCAGGTGGAAACGTTCCGCGTCGGCTGCATCGGCGCCATCGATGCGAACGAACTGCACAACGCCGTCGCGGCGATCGACCGAACGCTGAAGAAACTGGGCGTGCGCGTGCGCTAAAGGCGTTGATCGATCAGGCGATCAGTATTTCCGGACCGCGCGCCGCGATGGCTTTCGCGAGCGCGCGATCCGGCGCGAGTTCGGTGACCAGATAGCGAGCCGTCTCGAAGCCATTGATGCGCACAGGCGTGACACGCCCGAACTTCGAATTGTCGGCGACCACGACCACCATGCCCGCCGCCGCGATCATCCGGCTGCGTACCTCAGCGGCCATGCGCGAGTAGTCCGTGAGCCAGGCGTCCGACGAGATGCCGCCCGCGCCGACAAACGCGAAATCCGCGTGATACTGGCTCAATTGCTGCACCGTATCGAGACCGAAGGTGGCGTCTTCAAGGTCCGCCAGTTCCCCTCCGAGCAGCGTGACGCGGTTGTCGTTGCGCCGCCCCAATAACAGGGCGATCCGCCAGTCGTTGGTATAGATCGTGAGCTTGTGCCGGTCGGTGAGCGCCCGCGCGACCGCTTGCGTCGTGCTGCCCGAATCAATGATGACCGATGCGCCGTCTGGCACAAATTGTGCGGCGCGCTCGCCGATTGCCCGCTTGGCGCCGGCGTTGGCTGCCTCGCGGGTGTCGAGATCTGGCTCACGCCGCTCACTGGACAATGCGCCACCGTGCGTCGTCACAATCAGACCTCGTCCGGCGAGCGTATTGAGATCGCGGCGAATGGTTTCGCGCGACACGTTCAGTTCGCGGACAAGTTCAGCTACGGACAACGCGCCGGTTTTGGCGACTTGCGACAGGATGTACTGGTGACGTTGTTCTGCGAGCATCGCGGTGGGTGCCGGGCTGACGGCACGCGTGAGTTCGGAAGGCCGGCGTATTGTAGTACGTGACAGCCCGCAACGCTCCATCCGGTGCGCTTCCCTGCTACCCTGAACGCTTGCCGCAGCTATCGATGCGCGCCTAGCTGAACGATCTGCCAATGCCTCCCCTGTTTCGCCGACTACTGTTGCTGTTTCACGCGCTGCGCTACGGCGCACGCCTTCTCTGGCTCGCAGCGCCGCAGCACCAAAGGCTGCACTGGATTGCGACCCTCGCCATCCGCGTGCATGAATCCGACGGTGCGCGCGCCAGCCTGCACGGTGTGCTACCGCGCCTCGGACCGCTTGCGAGCGGGTTCGCCGAGGCGCTCGCCGAACACCCCGAACTCGCCGCGGGCACCCTGCACGACGCCATTGACGCCATCGAGCATCTCGAAGCGCCGTTGCCACCGCAGGAAGTCGAACGTTCCTTGAGCGCCGCTTTCGGGCGGCCACTCTCCGCCCTCTTCATCTCCATCGACCTCACGCCGGTGCGCAACGGCTTCGCCGAACAGACGCATGTCGCGCGTCTCGCCGAGCCGGTCGACGGCCATCACAACGTCACCATCAAGCTGCTGCGCGCCGCGGCCGTCCAGCAGATCGGCGACGAAGCGGCGCTGCTGCGCTGGGTTGCACGCTGGCTTGAAAAGCTGTCAGGGACGGCGCGACGTCTCAATCTGCGCGCGCTCGCGCAATCGTTCACCGACGACGTGATGCGCCGCTTCGACCTGCGCGCCGAAGCGGCCAACCTGAGCCAGACCGGCCACCACTTCACCGGTGACGCGCGGCTCGTCGTGCCCAGCGTGATCTGGGACCTGTGCACGACGACCACGTTGACCATGCAAAGAATCGACACGCTGTCGTGCGCTGACATCGTCGGGCTGCACGCGCATCACATCAAGCTTGCGACGCTTGCGGCGCACATCGTCGAGGTGGTGGCGCAGCAGGCTTTCGAGCACGGTTTCTTTCACGCGGCGCTCGATGCGGAGCGCGTGCGCGTGAGCATCGAGCCGGACTCGCTGGGTCGCCTCGTGCTGGAGGACTTCGCGATCATGTCCAGCCTGTCGTCGCAGGAACGCGAGTTCTTCGTGCACGGCGCGAGCGCATTGTTCGAGCGGGACTATGGACGCCTCGCCGCACTCCATTGCAATACCGGCCACGTGCCGCCCACGACGCGCACCGAGATGCTCGAAGCCGAACTGCGCACCCGCGCCGAGGCCCACTTCGCGGACGAGCCTGAGCAACGCTCAGCCGGCGCGCTTTTTCATCATCTGTTGCACGCGGTCCAGCCGTTCGACGGCGCGGTATCGGTGCGTCTTTCGAACGCGCAACGTTCGTTCGAACAGGCTGAAGCGCTCGCACGCGCACTGCATCCGGGCGTCGATACGTGGAATATCGCGCGGACCGCACTGGCCGATATCGCACGACGCGATCTTGGCCACCGGGGCTGGATCCGGCGCATTTCGCAGGAGTTACCCCATCTCGCGCACATCGTGCCGCGCGTGCCGCAACTGGCGGTGCGCTACCTGCAGCACCAGCACGATCAGACTGCCCAGCATCAGCACGCCCAGCTCGCGATCGATCTCGAACGCGAATCGCGCCGTACGCGCAGGCTGCTATGGGCATGCGCGGGGTGTGGTGCCGTGCTTGGGCTTGGCGCCGCCTTGCTGCTCCGATAGGTATCCGGGGTTACCGCGTCTCGACGAGCCGGCAGTGCAGGCTCGAACAAGACCCACCCGCGGGCGCCGCGCAATACTACGGACCTTTTGTATGCGGTCCGACCGCCTGATGTCCGATGCTTGCCACTTTCAACGCTGCTGTCTTTGTCGTGCTGTGGTCGACGGGGTTTGTCGTCGCCCGGGCGATCACTCCGTTCGCCGATCCCAATCTCTTCCTGCTGGCGCGCTTCAGCGGAACGGCGCTGCTGTTCGCCATCGCCGCCCTTGTCGCGCGAACCGCGTGGCCGACTGGCCAAGATTTCGGCAAACACCTCTTTGCGGGCGCGCTGCTGCAGGGCGTTTATCTGGGCGCAGGCTACTGGGCCGTCGCCCAGGGACAAAGCGCCGGTGTCATGGCGCTGCTCGGCGCGCTGCAGCCGCTCCTGACCGCCGCCGTCGCGGCGCCGCTCTTCGGCGAGCGGCTGTCGCGACGGGGCTGGGCCGGAATGGCGCTCGGCCTGGTCGGGGTCGCGCTCGTCCTCGAGCCGAAGCTCACTGCTGCTGCCATGCCGACAGCGCACGGCAACGTGCCGTCCTGGCTCGTGGCTGTCATTTCGGTTCTCGCGGTGGTCGCGATAACGGCAGGCACATTGTTCCAGAAGACCTCGCTCGCGAAAGCCGACATTCGCAGCGCCAGCGCCGTCCAGAATTCCGGCGCAGCCATCGTCGCCGCGATCCTCGCGTTGGCTCTCGGCGAGCATCGCTGGATTCCGTCGCCGCAATTGTGGGCATCGCTCGCGTGGGGGATCGTGATGCTGTCGGGTGTCAGCGTGACACTGCTCGTGTGGATGGTCCGGCGCGGCGACGCGTCCCGTGCAACGGCGCTGCTCTTTCTCGCGCCGCCGCTCGCCGCGCTCGAAGGCTATTTCGGTTTCGGCGAAAGACTGCTGCCGGTTCAGGTCGCCGGCTTCGTCGCTGCGCTCGCGGGCGTCTGGCTTGCCCGCTCGGGACGCCGGTAGAGGCGACAGCGGCGACATGAGTCAATGCCTGCCGCATCAATCCGCCTTGTCTCCGCCCGGAGGCAGCTTCGCATGAGCTTTCGCGCCCGGGGCGGGGGACCACGCGGGCCGCGACTTACGCTCCGAATCGACTACGACGATGTAGCGTCCCGCCCACGGGGTGACCTGACGGTCTGAATGCAGCACCCATAGCGAATCGCCCGATGACACCAGCGCTTCGTATTCGGCGTCGAGAATGCCGTGATGATCGAGAAACACGTTGAGCGACGCTGGAATCCGCACACAGCCCTTCGAGTGGCGAATGCCAAGCAGCGGTTCCAGCCGGTCGGGATCGGTCGCGTGCATCTGGAAGCGCATCTGCGAGAAGCCGCCCTTGCCCCACCCTCGCTCGCCTTCTGCCCAGCCCAGGTCGAAAATGCGCATGTCATGCTGGCCATAGCCGCGAATGCCGTTCTGGTTCATCGTGCCTTCCGCGCGGAAATCCATGTTGTCCGGCGTGTGTTCGAATACGCCGAGTGGCGTGATGAAGTGATCGAACTCGCCCGGTCTTCCGGTCGCAACCGGCGACGCACCAATCATCTGCCACCTGTCGGCCGGGGCCGCGCGGAAATAGATGAAAAGAGCCTGCACGTTGGCGTTGCGGTCGACCAGCACCACATATTCGCCTGACAGCCCGCCGAGATCCTTCGTGGTGAGCGCAGTCTGCAGCCGTGCGCCGTAGGCGGCCTGCTCCGCTGCGGGCACCTTCAGGCGGCGGGTCACCTGGCGTGCGAACGCATCGCGCAACAACAGCGCATGCCGCGGATCGACGACACCCGTGGCATCCGGTGTCGCAACTACCGTCGACGCGGAGCCGACATCTGCGGTTGCCGCATCCGAAGTCTTTACGGGGCCCGCACCCAACGCGGTCGAACACGAGAGCGCGCACAAGCCCACGCTCAACGCGCCATGAATCAATCTACGCCGCACGGCAAGGTGGACGTCACCCAGTGAAGTGGCAGATCCCGGAATCTCTCTGTTTCTGTGCGCCTGATCGTGGCGCCTATTGTTGTTCATCACGTCTTCGAGCAAACCCGCTTATGATTGACCGGCCTCCGGCCTGCACGGGCGCGGGCCGGAGGTTTTTCACCGGGTGCACCGGCAATAGCATTTTCAAACCCGAAAAATGCAGCCTGATTACCCGGCATTCAACATTGCGTCAGATTCAATCCGGTTTATCTCGGACGACAAGTTCCATACAGTTTGTGCCATTAAACCAGACAAAGCGGAAGAACTGCGAGCGGGGCGACCCTTTCTAGAGGAAAAAACCGATGATCCACCAGGATCCGGCAGCACGGCAGCGGCGCATCATCGAAGAGATGCATGTGACGCAGGAGTTCGACGCACACCGGGAAATCGATCGCCGCGTCACGTTTCTCGCCGACTATCTGCGCGCCAGCAGCTTGAAGACTTACGTACTCGGCATCAGCGGCGGTGTCGATTCGGCCACTGCCGGGCGCCTGGCGCAGTTGACCGTCGAACGTCTGCGCAGGGAGGGCTACGCATGCCGGTTTGTAGCCATGCGCTTGCCCTACGGCACGCAGCACGACGAAGCGGACGCACAGCAATCGCTTGCTTTCATTCGCGCCGACGAAACGCTGACCGTCGACATCAAACCCGCCGCCGATGCGATGCTTGCCGCGCTGAATGCCGCCGGCACGCAGTTCGCAAACCATGCGCAACAGGACTTCGTCCACGGCAACGTCAAGGCCCGGCAGCGGATGATTGCTCAGTACGCGGTGGCGAGCGCACGCTCAGGCGTGGTGATCGGCACGGATCACGCGGCCGAGTCGGTGATGGGGTTCTTTACGAAGTTCGGAGACGGCGGCGCAGACGTATTGCCGTTGACCGGTCTCAACAAGCGCCGCGTGCGTGCGCTGGCACGTGCGCTTGGCGCATCGGAAACGATGGCGGAAAAGATTCCGACTGCCGACCTGGAGATGTTGCGTCCTCAAAGGCCCGACGAGGATGCGTACGGCATTACATATAACCACATCGACGATTTTCTCGAGGGGAAACCGGTCAGCAAGAACGTGTACGAGGCAGTGTTCCGCTTCTACGACGCAACGCGTCACAAGCGGGCGTTGCCCTACACGCCGTTTGACTGGCCGGTTGCCGACTAGCGCCCGCGAGCGCGCTCCGGAAAATCGCGGTCGACGACGAACGCCCATTGCCGGGCTTCGTGGTACATGCCTTGTGCTAGTGCCGCGCTGGCGGCTCGTCGCCGAAAAGCGGCGAACTCGCGTCGAGCGACGCGCCTTTCAGGTGAAGCCCCTGCATGTGACGGGCAATCACCTCGCCGACGTAAGGCTCGTCCGCATCCAGTTCGACGACCGCGTATGCATTCGGCGTCCCCGCCTCGTACACCGCCACGCCAACAGCGTAGTGTCCGAGTTCCTTGCGCAGAAATTCGCGCACTTCCTGCTCGGTGCACGACGCGGGGATGTTCCGGACGGTCAGGTTCACGTCGGCGACTACTGTTGCCGGATACGACCTTCAGTGCGGCGCACACGCACCGGCTGGCGGCGCTCACTCCTGTTTTTCGCCGCTACGTGCCCGATAATCGCCGTTCCGAATAAAGCCAACGAAACATAAAAGGCAATCATTTCAAATATCTCCCGTGCATTTCGTCTGATGTCAGGATAGTCAGAACCTGCTGAAAACGCGATGCGACAATTTGCCTTGAAGGGTATAACGCCTTCCAGACTCAACAGCGACAACGCATCCGGGCCAAATCAAAAAATGGAACGTTGTATTGACCGGCTCGCGCCTTGTTGGGGAAGGACAAGGAACAATTAATGCACTGTACCTGATTAAGCATCAGAAGAAATAGCGGAAACACATTTTTTGCCACGCCTAGAAAACTCCCAAACAGGGTCGCAACGGGATCTGGCAATATCGGTTGTTTTACGGGGCGGCCGGCATACACATCACGCGTATGCCGGCGTCGTCCGCCGCCGAGGCGGGGGGCGAACGCGAGGGAAAGGGCCGGCCGCGCTGGCGCAACCGGCCCTCGCAAGCTGTTACGTGCGCAGTGGCAATTCAAGCACGTAACGGTCACAACCGGGACGGCGGGCTGGCGTAAGTCAGTCCGCCGTTTCTACATTCGCAGCACTGACCCTTTAGGCCAGGGACAAGATTCGCGGTATCGAATGGACAGGAACGCAGCCACATCATGAGCCGCTATCGTTGCCGCTGGCTTCGGATTCTGCGCCGCCTGCGTCGCATGACGTTCGCGCAAACCGCGAGTACACGGCGGGCCAGTCGCCAGCTATGGCCGCCTGTGCTTCGCTCAACGTGATCTGGCCAACGCATACGCAGCGCTTGAGCTTCGCAGTCAGCAATTCCTTGCGGCGTTCGCCGCGGTGGCCCGCCCAAGGTAACAGGCCAAGGTTGGCGGGCGCGTCCGGAGAACCTCCAAGTACGATAGGCACGCGACGGTCAAGCGCGTAGCGTGTACCTTCGCTGGAATCGATGCCGTACTGCGCGAGCAGGCGCTCCTTGTACTCCATCATCTCGTCGAGCGGTGGCGAAACCGTGTCGGCATAACCGGGACGACAGATCGTATCGGCCACCGATTGTTGAGTGACTCGTTCGTTGAGCATCGAGGCGTCCTGAGCGCTCGCCTGTCCGATGCGCAGTGCGGCGCCTGCGCCGAACGCGACGATTGCGCCGATGCGAACAACACGCGCTACCGTACAGCGCGGCTCCAAAACCGCCGCCTCGATCTGGATCATCCTGATCGCCGCGATCTCCGATGGGCGGCCAACGACTGCCATTCCTGCATTCATTCGACGACGCACCCTTAGGTGCGCGAGTAGTTGAATTCGGCGTTCAATTAAAACACATTCAATGTCGGCGCGCAGAACCGGACTCCCAGGTGACCCGCGCGCCGCCATGAACCCGCGACGCGCGTCACGGAAGAAAGATCCTAGCCCGCAGCCTTCCGTGCCTGCAGTGCGCGGATCCGGGTCATCGCACCCGTATCCCCAACGGCCGACTGATACATCTGCGCGAGATCGGCTTTCAGCGCAGTACGTGAGGCCCCGTCGAGATAGATCATGTGACCCGACGGATAGAACCGCGCCGACAGATTCTGCCGCACCTGCTGGCTGACGAGCGGCATCTGCTGCAGGTCGAGAATCGTCTGGTAGAACGGCGTGACGAAGTCGTAGAAGCCGTTTGCCGACAGCACCTTCAAATCGACGTTGAGTGCCATCACGGCCGCCAGGTCGCCAGCCGTATAAAGGACGATATTGCCCTTCGAATCAACGCCTTTCTGCGCACCGGTAGGGTCAATGTGGCTGAAGTCCCAGTTTGCGAAAGCCTGGTCGTTAAGGTCGGTGAACGACGAATTCGATGTGAACTTCAACTGCTCGTTCAGATAGGTGTTCCACATCGTCGTATAGACGCCCGTGACGGCGGTCATGGTCGGGTCATTGCCGCCCGAGTTGGGGTCGATCTTGCCCGCAATGCCCGTTTCGATGCCAGTCACACGGCCGTCGTATTCGCCCAGCGCCAGGCCCTTCGATTTCAGCAGCGTCGTCAGAAAGAGCGAATTGCCCCGGCTATCATACGCAGCAATATCCAGGCTCCACGCAAGGAGGGTTGTCTTGTCGATGCCGGTGTATTCGCTGAGTTTTTCGACAATTGTGTCGTCAGTGGCGGGGAATTTGCGCAGCGCCGCGAGATAGTCTGTGCGCGCAAACTGTGCGACTTCTTCGGCGAAGGTCCCGAGATCGGGCGGCGTCGGCGCGATTCCGAGCTTGCGGTGATACCAGGCATCGGCCGCGGCCGTCGGCAATGCACCGACCGGATTGCCTGACTGGGTGTAATCGAGAATCGACGACTGCAGCGTGACGCCGTTCAGATCGACACCGTCCTCGTGCAGCTTGTACGCAAGCACGCAACTGCGCGCGGTGCCGTATGACTCACCGAACAGGAACTTCGGTGAATTCCAGCGATTGTTTTTCGTCAGAAAGCGTTTGATGAACTGCTTGATCGAGTCCGCATCCTGGTCGACCCCCCAGAAATCGCGGTTCTTTTTCGGCGCAATCGCTGCCGAGTACCCAGTACCGACCGGGTTGATGAACACCAGGTCGCTTTTGTCGAGCAGACTGTCCGGATTGTCCTCCATCGCATACGGAGCGGGCGGCGTAAAGCTCGGCATCGCTGTCTTGATCCGCCGCGGCGCGAACGAGCCGAGCAGCACGAACACGGACGAAGAACCCGGGCCGCCGTTATAGAAGAAAGTGACGGGACGTGTCTCTTCCTTCTGCCCGTCCTGCGTGAACGCGACGTAGAACATCTTCGCGCTGGGCTGCGAACTGCTCGGGTCGACGGTGACGAGGTGCCCGGCCGTCGCCGTATAGTTGATTTTGTGCCCGCCGATCGTCACGGAGTTCTTCGTAATGGCGGCGTTTTCGGCGGTGTCGGTCACCGAATCGTCTGGTCCGTTACCGTATGCGACCGGATCGAAGCAAGGCTTGTCCCCCGCCCGATGCGGCACAGCAGAGGGCATCGGCGCTTGCGTAGCGTGGGAGTTGTGCGGAGACTGCGGACTGCCGGAAGCTGACTCGGGATTCGTCATGATCGCTCCATCGGATTCGTTGACGTCATATAAAGTCGTGCAAGGTCCTGCCCATCATCGATGCGTGCGCCCCGGACACATATTCCGGCCGCACACTCGCCGAACTATAGTGCCGCCGCCACTTTCTGGCCATTGGGACTGCCGAGCCCCGTGCACGCATCCCAGCCCGGCGTCGCGGCAAAGCTGCCGTTGTTGCCCTGCGTGATGTCGTTACATACGCCCCTGGCCTGATAGAGCTTTGGATTCACAAAACCGACCGACTCGCCCTTTGCCGCATTGATGCGGGCGATGAGCGCGGCCCACAAAGGCGCCACCGCACTCGTTCCGCCCACGACGGTCATGCTGCCGTCGATGAGCACGTCGTAGCCTGTGGCGGGCGAAGCGTCACCGGCCACATCGGGCACACCGCGCCCTGCCAGCGCCCTGCTGCCCCCTTGCGTGCCCGTCGCGGACAGGCCGTTTTGCCACGCCGGTACAGGAAACGCGGTACTTACGCCCCCGCCGCCCGCCCCCCCGTCCTGCCCGTCGTTCCACACGATCTCGCGCGCAATCGACTGCCCCGAAGCCTGCAGATTCGTGCCGCCGCAGGCGAGCACGTAGGGGCTCGACGCAGGAAAGTCGACGTGATCGCTACCGTCGCTGACACCGTCGCTCGAACCGCTATCGCCCGCTGCCGCGCACACCGTCACGCCCAACGCCGCAGCTGCCTGCAAGACGCTGTTGAATGCATTCAGCGACTGCGCGGTCCAGATCGTTTCCGGCCCGCCCCAACTGATGGAGATCACCGACGGCTTGTTTGTTGCGTCGTGCACGGCGCGGCTCACGGCATCGATGAAGCCGGCGTCGCTATTTGAAGTGAAGTAGACCGCGATCGTTGCCCCGGGCGCGATCGCTCCCGCGATTTCGATATCGAGCGTGACTTCGCCGTCCGGCCCATTTGGATCGCCGCTCGGCGCATTGCTGCCCTGATCGACGCCCACTGACACAACCTTGGGCACCGGCACACCGAGCCCCGAGAAATACGTGTTGAGATCGGAGTTCTGAAAGCCGCCGCCAAGCTCGATGATGCCGATGCACTGACCTGTGCCGTCACCCGGCGGGAAGTTGTACAGGGACGCGAGCTGCAGCGGGGTAAAGGTTGCCTGCTGAGCCTTCGCCGGCACAAACGGCGGCCGGATGCGAAAGTGAGGGCGCGCCTGCGGCCGGTTGTCGAGCCCGAGCACAGCGGTGACCACGCCGTACAGTTCGTCCGGAACGCAGATCGATCCCGTGCGCCCACGATACTGCCCCAGCGAATGATGCACATAATAGTGAAGCTGGACGTCGAAGGCCGTTTGGAACTGCGCGATCGTGCCGCTCAGCACGACAGTACCCGCCGCGGCGTCCTCGCGTACGACCGACAGGCCATGTTGCGCGGCGAAAGCCTTCAGCTTTGCGACATCATTGGGCGCGGCGCCAAACTCTTTGCCGAACTGTTCCCGCGAAACTGGTTGCGCCTTCGGGTCGCCCGACTCGATCTTTTTCATCAGTGCCTGAAACTGCTGCTCGCCCTGACGACGCAGCATCACCACCACCTCGATGGTCTCTGCCGGGTTGCAGCTGCCGACCACCTTCGAGCCCGACTGCACTGCCCGCTCGCTTCCCGCCAGTGGATGTTTTGTCATGGTATCGACTCCCCTCCGTGCACGGCGCGGGCGCCGTGCGTTGACCCCCGGACCAGCAGACCGTTCGACGACCTGCCTCGAAACCCACATAGGGTCTTTGTTTCCGAAACTGCGCTGAACCGTCGGACAAGTCCATTCGAACACAGTTCCAGCCTGAGCGATACCTGGCCGTACGGCCGATTCCCGCCGGCTTGCGAAGCCGCTACGATGTGTCCTGTCGCGCTATGATTGCGCGGCGTGCTACCGGCTCGCCCATTACTCGCGTGCAGTAAGTGCGCCCGATTGAAGAATTCGAGGAACCTTCCCATGTCCATTTCCATGTATCAGGCATCGGTGCCCGTGCTCGTGCGCGGTCTCACCAATCTCAAGACGTTCCTTGGCAAGGCGCAGGCCCATGCCGCCGAAAAGCAGATCGAGCCATCCGTGTTCATTGGTGCACGGCTCTTTCCCGACATGCTGCCGCTCAACCGCCAGGTGTATATCGCAACCGACACGGCCAAAGGTTGTGCTGCCCGCCTCGCTGGCGTCGAAGCGCCGAAGTACGACGATGTCGAAGTCACGTTCGACGAACTCGACGCCCGTATCCAGAAGACGATTGTTTACCTGAACGAGTTCAAGCCGGAACAGATCGACGGATCTGAAGAACGCCAGGTGACGCTGAAGATGCGTACCGGTGCGGTCGAGTTCACGGGCATCGCCTATCTGCTGCATTTCGCCCTGCCCAATTTCTTCTTCCACACCACGACGGCTTACGACATCCTGCGTCACAACGGCGTGGAACTGGGCAAGCTCGACTTTCTTGGACGCGGCACCAGCAACTGATCTACCCGGCGCGGCGTCGCTTCGGCGGCGCCGGTGTCGCGACGGTCATCGCGTGTCGCCGGTCGCCTCGTGTCGCGGGCTACCGGTGCCACACCATTCAAATGCGAGGCTGGAACGCGATGATGCTCATGCCCGCAAGCGTCACGACAGCGCCAGCCAGATCCCATAAGGTGGGGCGCACCTGCTCGACGCCCCACAGCCACAGAATCGCCACGGCCACGTATACGCCACCATAGGCCGCATAGACACGGCCCGCTGCCGTGCCATGTAATGTCAGCAGCCACGCGAACAGTGCCAGACTGAGCGCGCCCGGAACCAGCAGCCACGGTGAGCCGCCCTCTTTCAGCCAGCGCCAGGGCAAATAGCAACCCACGATCTCAGCGATCGCGGTGATGGCATAGAGGAGGAAAGTCTTCATCGAATGAACAGGTGCGGGAAAGTTGAGTCAGTCGCGTGACGGCGGCACGCAGCGTGTCGCCGTCCATGGCCTTTATTAGCGCAATCATTTTGCCCGATGCGACCCCCGCGCGCGACAGTGGTCCCGTCCTGTCTCCGTATCGGTTACGGCACGAACGTCAAATCACCTTGCATCGCCATCTGCCGGTTCGACTCGAAAACAGGCTTCTGTATTGGCTGCCTGCGCACCCGCGACGAATGCAAAGGATGGAAGAAAATGAAAGACAGGCATCGTCGGAAGGTGATCGAGGACCGGTCGCATACCGAAAGCAGGCTGAATAAATAGCCGCCCTGCAGCCCGCATCATTGGGCGTCTAGTCGAACGACAGACGCAGCGCGAAACCGATCAGTGCGGCGGAAAACGTCCAGCGCTGCACGGTCTGCGCGAGCGGATGCGTCCTCATCCAGTTTGCGATGCGCGCGGCACCGATCGCGTAAACCGCGTCGAAACACGCGCCCGCAATCAGCAAAACGACGCCCAGTTCCACTACCTGCATGACGACCGCGCCTTCCTGAGGCCGGACGAATTGCGGCAGCAGCACGGAGCAGAACAGCAACGCCTTTGGGTTCAGCAGATTGGTGAGCAGCCCCTTGATGAACGCGGCCCGCAGCGGACTCGGCTCCGCCGCCGCTGCGCCTGCGGACGGCAGCGCAAAGACCGGCGAGCGAAAAATCTGCACGGCGATCCACGCGAGATAGACCGCGCCGCCGTAACGCACCACGTCGTAAAGCCACGGCGCACTGCGCAGCAGCGCGGCAACGCCGCACGCGGAGAGTGTCACGTGTGTCGCGCGGGCAACGGCCAGGCCGCCTGCGGCCGCGAAGCCGCTACGTACGCCGCGCCCGATGCTCGTCTGCATGACGAGCGCCATGTCCGGTCCGGGCACTGCGTAGACCACCACCAGCGCGGCGATAAAAACGATCAGAAGATGAGTGGAAATCATGTCGGCCCCGCGTTCTCGAGGCCTCTATCTTGCAATCTTCTTGCGAGCGATTTCTGGCGTTTTTCCTATTGAATTAGCTCTTTATTGGTGCAATACGCTATACTTTCTGGATTCTATAGTGCCATCCCCTTACCATGACGAACGACCTCGACAAAGTCGACCGGGCCATCCTGGCCACCCTGCAAAACGACGGCCGCATGTCCAACGCACGGCTCGCCGAAGCCGTCGGTCTGAGCGAAACGCCCTGTGCGCGCCGCCTCAAACGTCTGGAAAGCGACGGATACATCGAACGCTACCGCGCGATGCTGTCGCGCTCCGCACTTGGACTCGGCGTTGTTGCCTTCGTCCATGTCCGCTTCGCGGTCCATGACCGCGCCGTCGCGACGCGCTTCGAGCGCGAGGTGCTGGCGATCCCCCGTATCCTGTCGTGCCACAACGTGTCGGGCAGCGCGGATTATGTGCTGCAGATCGTCGCGCGCGATCTCGACGACTACGGTACGTTCATGCGCGATGAGTTGCGCAGTTTGCCTGGCGTGACTTCGGTGGAGTCGTCGTTGTCGCTGCGCGAGGTCAAGGCGAATGGCGGTCTGCCGCTGCCGTGACAAGCCGGATCGCGGGCTGGCGCTGCGCGACTCGTGGCATAGTGAGCGGCGACACGGCGCATTTGCCGGATGAACGATGGAGTTGGAATGAACCACGAACAGGCGCGAGCCGAAGAATCCCGCGTGATGGAGCGCGTGCTCACAGCCACGAAGCAGGTGCAGACGGCCTTTGCTGCCCTGCAGTCGCAATTCCCGTCCGCGGGAACCGGACGGCCTTCGCAGATCGCGTTACAGACATTCGATGCCGCATTGCAGGAACTCGAAGAGGCCCAGGCCGCGTTCGACGAAATCCTCGGCGATCTGCTTGACGGCAATCGCTGAACGGACTATCTGCCCCACCTCCTGGCGAGCCGTCTTTGCGTCGTATGTCGCCGCACACCTTTCGCGTGCCGCTTCGCGTCTCTCAACTCGGAGGCACGCGCGACGATTGACCGTTAGTTGCGTTTTTTAAGACTGGATAACTCGTGCGTCGCCTGTAGAACAGCTGGATACTCAGTCTTCAGGGAAAAGGTCAGTCGTGGCAGCCACGATCAACCAGGATCCTGCGGCGTGCGCGCCGGCAGGCCCGCCGCACAGCAGCGATGCGAAGCTTCGGCGCGCTGTCTGGTTTGTAACGCTCCGGG
Organism: Paraburkholderia sp. BL10I2N1; assembly: GCF_004361815.1. NCBI lineage: Bacteria > Pseudomonadati > Pseudomonadota > Betaproteobacteria > Burkholderiales > Burkholderiaceae > Paraburkholderia > Paraburkholderia sp. BL10I2N1. The sequence goes on from NZ_SNWA01000002.1 coordinate 696,379, forward strand.
TTCCCGGCATGGCTGGCGCTTCCCTTCGAAATGCCGATGCGCCTCGCCATGCGCCAGCTCGTGCGACTGGTGACGGCGCCGGGAGTCATACGACCCGGCACGTACCGGGTCGGTACACGCCGTTGGCTGGCTCGTTGCGGTTGGGTTCCGGCCATCGCCGGATTTGATACATCGCAGTATCTTTTCCTGTTCAGGAGCGCAACATGGGCAAGCAGACGATCGCAGACTATCTGGCCAGAACACTCGCGGCCGCAGGCGTCGAACGAATCTGGGGCGTGACGGGCGACAGCCTGAACGGGCTGGCGTTCAGCCTGAACCAGCTCGGCTCGATACGCTGGATGCACACCCGTCACGAGGAAGTCGCCGCGTTCGCGGCCGGCGCCGATGCGGCGTCGACCGGGAAGCTCGCCGTATGCGCGGGCAGTTGCGGTCCGGGCAACCTTCATCTGATCAACGGTCTCTTCGATTGCCATCGCAATCATCAGCCCGTGCTGGCGATTGCCGCGCACATTCCGTCGACGGAGATTGGGCTCGGCTACTTTCAGGAAACGCATCCGCAGGAGCTTTTCAGGGAGTGCAGCTATTTTGCCGAACTGGTGTCGAACGCCTCGCAGTTTCCGCGAGTCCTCGCACGCGCGATGCGTACGGCCATCGACGAGCGCGGCGTCGCCGTCATCGTGCTGCCCGGAGATGTCGCGCTAAGCGATGGCCCGGAAGAGCCCGCGACCTGGACCACCTCCGCCCCGCCGTCGATTGTCGCAGCCGACGCGGATCTCGACCGGCTGGCCGAACTGCTCAATACGTCGGAAGCGGTCACGCTGTTGTGCGGAAGCGGTACGCAAGGCGCGCATGACGAAGTTGTTGCGCTGGCCGATACGCTCGGTGCGCCCGTGGTCCATGCGCTGCGCGGCAAGCAGTTCGTCGAATGGGACAACCCCTTTGACGTCGGCATGACCGGGCTGATCGGTTTCAGTTCCGGCTATCACGCCATGGAATCGTGCGACACGCTGCTCATGCTGGGCACGGACTTTCCGTATCGCCCGTTCTATCCAGGCAACGCGAAGATTGCGCAGATCGATTGGAAGGGTTCGCAACTCGGCCATCGGGCGCCGCTTACGCTAGGGCTTGTGGGAACGGTCAAGGATACGATCAGGGCGGTGCTGCCTCGCCTGCATCGCAAGAACGATCGCAGGTTTCTCGAAAACGCGCTTCAGCACTATGTGTCCGCAAGAAAAGGACTGGACGACCTCGCCACGCCGTCCGATCCGGGCAGGCCGATTCATCCGCAATATCTTGCCAGGATGATCGATGAAGCGGCGAGCGCCGATGCGATCTTCACCGCCGACGTCGGCACGCCGACGGTCTGGGCCGCCCGCTACCTCACGATGAACGGCAGGCGCCAGTTGCACGGCTCGTTCAATCACGGGTCGATGGCCAACGCAATGCCACAGGCGCTCGGTGCGCAGGGCGCCAATCCTGGCAGGCAGGTGATTTCCCTGTCCGGCGACGGCGGGCTGTCGATGCTGCTCGGCGACCTCCTGACGGCGCGGCAACTCGAACTGCCGATCAAGGTGGTTGTGTTCAACAACAGCCTGCTTGGATTCGTTTCGATGGAACTCAAGGCTGGTGGGTATCTCGACACCAATGTCGATCTGAGCAAGACGGATTTCGCCGCGATTGCCAAGGGCGCAGGGATTTTCAGCATCAGGGTCGAGGAATCGGAAAGCCTTCCGGAGGCGTTGAAAGCGGCCTTTTCGCATCAGGGTCCCGCACTCGTCGATGTGGTGACAGCGAAGCACGAACTCGCGATGCCGCCCAAAATCGAGTTGTCGCATGCGCGGGGATTCAGCCTGTATATGCTGCGCGCGATCCTGAACGGGCGCGGCGACGAAATCGTCGACCTTGCCAGGACGAACCTGCGCTAGCGATTGATGCGTAGTCAGCCTGACATGCGGGCTGCCTTATACGGGCCGGGGCCGGGAAATTCTGCCGGTCCCGGCTCACCGTAGCTCCGAGGCGATGCAATGATCGCGCTGTTTACCGACTTTGGGGCCGACGACATCTATGTCGGACAGTTGAAGGTTGCCTTGCTGCGGCACACGCCAGCCGGCACCTCCCTCATCGATGTGTTGCACACTGCCCCGAATTTCGGGCCGCGCGCAGGAGCGCATCTGCTTGCCGCGCTTCGAAGCTGGTACTTGCCGGATACGGTCTTTCTGGCCGTGGTCGACCCCGGCGTGGGCAGCGAGCGCGACGCGGCCGTGCTGCACGCCGACGGGCAGTGGTTCGTGGGACCGGACAACGGTTTGCTCTCGGTCGTGGCGGCACGCGCGGCGCGAGCCCGAAGCTGGCGCATTACATGGCGTCCCGCGATGCTCTCCGCCTCGTTCCATGGCCGGGACCTGTTCGCCCCGATGGCAGCCTGGCTCAGCCGTGGCGACCTGCCGTCCGACAAGCTGGATGAGACCGCAGGCTTGCGTGTTCAACTCGGCGGGGACGACCTGGCGGAGGTCATCTACATCGATCACTATGGCAATTTGCTGACCGGGCTGCGGGCAGCTACCGTCGCAAGAAGCGCCCGCCTCGTCATCGCGGCCGGAGAGGTCGCCTATGCGCGGGTCTTTGCCGACGCCCAGGTCGGCCAGGCCTTCTGGTATGAAAACTCGATCGGGCTGGTGGAGATCGCGGTGAATTGCGGCAGCGCCGCGGCGCAACTTGGCGTGCGCGTCGGAGATCGGGTTCACGTAACCGGAGATCAGTGAGCCAGCGACCCAGGACGCCAGCAAACTGACAGCCGTCAGAGCATCGGCACGCTCCTCAATACAGCACAACCGAACGGATCGACTCGCCCTTCTTCATCAGCTCGAAGCCCTCGTTGATGCGTTCGAGCGGCAGACGGTGCGTGATCAGGTCGTCGATGTTGATCTTGCCTTCCATGTACCAGTCGACGATCTTCGGCACATCGGTGCGGCCGCGCGCGCCACCAAAAGCCGAGCCCTTCCACTCGCGGCCCGTCACCAGCTGGAACGGCCGCGTGCTGATTTCTTCGCCCGCGGCCGCCACCCCGATGATGAACGACTGGCCCCAGCCCTTGTGCGTGCATTCGAGCGCCTGACGCATGACCTTCGTGTTGCCGATGCATTCGAACGAGTAGTCCGCGCCGCCATCCGTCAATTGCACGATGTGGTCGACCACGTTCTCGACTTCGTTCGGGTTGATGAAGTGCGTCATGCCGAACTTCTTCGCCAGTTCGACGCGGCCTGGATTCAGGTCGACACCGATGATTTTGTCGGCACCGACCATCTTTGCGCCCTGAATCACGTTCAGGCCGATGCCGCCCAGACCGAACACGACGACATTCGCGCCCGCCTCGACCTTCGCCGAATACACCACGGCGCCGACGCCCGTCGTCACCCCGCAGCCGATGTAGCAGATCTTGTCGAACGGCGCGTCTTCACGCACCTTCGCGACCGCGATTTCCGGCACCACGATGTAGTTCGAGAACGTCGACGTGCCCATGTAATGAAACAGCGGCCTGCCGTCGATCGAAAAGCGCGACGTCGCATCGGGCATGAGGCCCTTGCCCTGCGTCGAGCGGATCGCCTGACACAGGTTGGTCTTGCGCGACAGGCAGAACTTGCACTGGCGGCATTCCGGCGTGTAGAGCGGAATCACATGATCGTCCTTCTTCAGCGTGCCGACACCGGGACCGACATCGACGATGACACCCGCACCCTCATGACCCAGAATCGCCGGGAAGATGCCTTCCGGGTCCGCGCCCGACAGCGTGAAGTAGTCGGTGTGGCAGATGCCCGTTGCCTTCACCTCAATCAGCACCTCGCCCGCACGCGGTCCTTCGAGATCGACCTCTTCGATCGTCAACGGCGCGCCGGCCTTCCATGCGATTGCTGCTTTTGTTCTCATATTGCTTCCCTCTGCTGAAGCGTTTGTTGTTCGGATTCGGCACTGTCCGGCCACCGTACCGGCCTTGCTCCGGCGATCACCACCACCCCGATTGCGCTCATCCGCAGTTCCGTGTTGCGCTTAGCGATAGCGGCCGGCGAGCGCCGATACCTGCTCGATGTTCTGCGGCGTGATGAATCCCGGTCCGGAACTGATGTTGCGTGCCTCGTAGACAGGCTTCAGCCCATACTCCTGCAGATGTTTGATGAACTTCGGATCCTTCTCGAGTTCCTTGCGAGCCGCGGCGATGTCCGCGTTGTGACTCCGGTGCATGATCGCCAGCATGGCGATGGGAATGTACCCCTGCAGATAGGGCTGCTGGTCCGTGCAGAACCTGACGGTGCCATCCTTGATCGCCTTCGCAACGTCGGAATCAATATCGAACGTCGCAAACCAGATCTTGCCGGCCAGACCCAGTTTGTTCACCGCGCGAATGGTCGGATCCGCGGAAGTCGGTCCCAACGTCAACACGGCCTGGGTATTCGGGTGAGAACGCAAATAAGCGCTGACCTTCGACTCGATGCCCGTCGGATCCGTCCCGACGTCGAGCGTCGATGCCTTGGAATCCGCGCCGATCGCATCGCCGAACCCGCGGCAACGCTCGAACGATAGCGGATTGGTTGCGTAGTGGTTCACGCACAGAAATGTCTTGACGCCATCCGCCTTCGCTCGCAGCCCAGCTTCCTTGCCTGCCAGGTACTCCGGCTGGCCTACGTGCATCAATGCGCCCAGGTCAGCGCTCTGCTGCTCCGTTCCGGTATTGGCGGTGATGAATGGAATGTTCTTTGCCTTCAGCTTCGAAACGGCTCCCTTGAGAAGATCGTAGTCGGCGATGGTGGTCACCACGCCGTCATAGTTACGTGCTGCGGCCTGGTTGATCAGTTGCACCATGTCGGCGACATCGCCGTTTGGCGGATTGCGGTAGTCGGTTTGGACGTTGAAGTCAGCGTCGGCCTGCTTGATACCGTTCTTGACCGTGTTCCACCATGCATCCGAATCCGGCGCATGCGTGATGAAGTCAAAGTGCGCAACCGGTTCTGCATAGGCGCCGGCGCATAGCCCCAGACTCAACGCTGCGGCAGTCAGACGAAGCATCTTCCCAAGTGGGGATTTCATAGCTGTCTCCTTGTTTATGTGTATGTGCCGATGTCACGAAATCGGCGACGCTCGCGTTGCCTCGACTTCGAGACATCGCGGTCAATCGGTTGGCAAACCGATGAACACCTTGTTGTCTTCGATCTTCACCGGGTGAGTCACGAGGTTGATGCAGACGGGCGCACCTTTTGCGATGCCCGTCGGAATGTGAAAACGCCCCATATGCATTGGACATTCGATGATCTCGCCGAACACGAGCCCTTCGGTCAGGCGCGCCGTTTCATGGGTACAAAGCCCCGCCGATGCGTAGAAGCCGCTTGGCGTGTGATAGATCGCATACAGCCTGTCGTTGTGACTGAACTCGATGACGTCTTCTTCGTCGATGTCATCACAGGCGCAGACCGGATGCCATTGCAGGATGTTCATTGCACTCTCTCCGCGCTCAGCGCGCTTGAGCCACAAGCGGCGTTTCGGTGGTGGGTTCGGCTGCGTCGGACGGCGACTTGCCCGGTACGCGCGGCGTGACCATATAGTCAGGGTCGCGCCGTTGCATCCTGAAAACGTGGAGGATTTCGCCCCACGCGCTAAAGAAGCCTTCGTAGGCCGGCGCGAGGTCTGCCTCGATGGCCTCGCGCAGTTTCGGCAAGGCGTGGAACGGCACGTTCGGAAACATGTGGTGCTCGACGTGGTAGTTCATGTTCCAGTACAGGAACTGCAAAAACCGGTTCAGCTTGATCGTTCGTGTCGAGTAGCGGTGATCCAGCTCGTTTTCACGCAGTCCCGTGTGCTGTGTTATCGCAAGCAGTTCATGCAGCCATGCGCCATATGAGCGCGGCAGCAGAAGGAAGACCACCGGGAACCAACTGTCGGCGGCGATCGCCCACCCGGCCACGCCGACGTATAGCAACAGGATCACGCGGGAGTTCCGGCACATTGAGCGATATTCGGTGGGCGGCACGACCGCTTTCGCACTCTTCGAGACGATGCCGAAACTATGCAGGACGATGTTGCCCAGGTGATGAATGCCGTGCGAGACACGCAGAAAATCGGTGGCCAGCTTCAGATAGTTCGGTGGCCGCCTGACGGCAATTTCAACGTCGGAGGGGACCGTTGCCGTCAGATGTGTGTAGGTATGGTGTTGCGCATGCGACCACCGGCTGTAGATCTGCTCGCGCCATGTCATGAAGCAGATCAGCCAGTGCACCGACTCGTTCAGCCACTCGCTTCTGAACGGCGTGCGATGGCGCAGTTCGTGTTCCATCGCCTCCGCGAACGCATAGAGCGTTCCATAAAGAAGGAACGCCGGTACACACCAGAGCGTACCGAGCGTCAGCCACGCGAGCACGCCGCTTCCCGCCACGAGGCCCATGAAGCCGACGAAATGCAGCAGGGCGACGCGATCGTTGCGCCGCGTGACCTCCTTGAGCACCTTCCTGTCGAGCCGGCATTTGTACCAGTCGTCCATGGTGATCACTTTCCTGCTGTCTTGCTGGTTGGACATGAATCGCACCCTGTGCTTGATGTTCGCGGCGATGATGAGTTACGTGATGCATTGATCATCCTTGAGTGCATTTAAGTCTCTTTATGAGGTATCGTCAAACTCTAAAATGACTCATTTTGAGACCATTAGGGTATTCCACAAGTGCGCGACCCCGTTTTACTGCAGGGTTTACCGGCTCGCATCACAAGGAGCCTCAAAAGACTCAGTTCTTGAGGCAAAATGAGGGCTGCAAGGGCGGGGTCCTCGCGCCACGACAACCGGGAATGCACGATGAAGGGCAAGCCGACGCTGAAGCAACTCATGGAGATGACACAACTCAGCCGGGCGACAATCGATCGCGCGCTGAACAACCGGCCTGGGGTCCATCCGCGTACGCGAAGCGCAGTCGACGCGGCGCTGAGGCAACTGGGCTCCGGCTCGCAGGCACGCGTGTCGCCTGCCGTGCGGCAGCGCAGTTACGCGTTCAGGTTGCTGGCCCAGGCAGGGGACGCCTTTACCGATGAGTTGACTCGAAGCGCGGCCGAACTTGAAGCGGAATTTGCCGCATCGGAGGTGCGACTGGAAATCATAAGCTGCGTGGGCGCTTCGGACGACGATGTGGCTGCAAGCCTGCGCGACACTGCCGATGCAGCAGACGGCATTGCAATCATCTGCACGAACACGGCGGCGACGACCGCGGCCCTGCGCAAATGCATGGCAGCCGGCAAGCCGGTCGTTACGCTGATTACCGATGTCGATGCCGACGCCCGTCATACCTACGTGGGTGTCAATAACCGGGCAGCCGGGCAGTCCGCCGCGTTTCTCATCGGGCGGCATTTGCAGGCACACACATCGCCCGACGTCGCGGTGGTCGTCGCGACGTTTTCCTACACCTGCCACGAGGATCGGGAGATCGGTTTCCGCTCTCTCTTGAGGCAGCGGTTCCCAAACGTCAATCTGATCGAGGTCATCAAGGGCGCGGATTCCGGGGCCGCCACCTATGAGGCGACCCGGCGCTTTCTGGACGAGCACGGCAAGCTCGATGCCATTTACAACGTGGCGGGAGGAAACGAAGGCCTGGCTGCGGCGCTGCGCGAACGCGACCTTGTGGGTCGGACGGTCTATGTCACCCACGAAGTCAACCGGGTAACTGAGCCGCTTTTGCGTGCCGACGCGATCGATTACCTGCTTACACAGGACCTTCGGCTCCTGCTGCGTACGGCGGTCGAGCACCTGAAATCCGCATGTGAAGGTCAGGTTGTTCCCGCCCAGGCAATCATCCCGATAGAGACGTATTCCCGCTACTCGCTGTATTAGGGCCTGTCGTCGCGACGACGGAAATGCAGGGACGGCCCCTTCGTTCTAGCTCTCCGAGCGCTTCAGCCGCATTGAAACGGAGAAGCGCTCTGCCGGATGGACGCTCACGGATACCTCGAACGTTTCTCCAGCAGCATCCAGATACCTCCGGACGATTTCGAGCGCCGCGGACCCCTGCTCCACGTGCAGCCGTTCTGCCATTTCCGCCGACACCAGCACTGCGTGCACGTCCTGCTGGATCTCCGCGATGCACCGTCCGTAGTGCGCTTCGATCAGTGCGCTGATCAGGGTATCGGGTTGCTCGCGAGCGGCCTGCGCGACTTCGGTGTACGCCGGGTCCATATAGACGTCGGTCCATCCCACCGGCGCACTGTCCTTGTTTCTATCGATACGCAGGCTCGATATCCGCAGCCAGCGTACGCCGGCGGCACATTTCAGCGTCTTCGCAAGCTTGCCCTGCGCCGTGATCTGGTCTGTCGACTGCACTCGACGTAAGTGCTCGGACATATTGAAAATCAACCGGCCCCGATCCATCTGCCTTTACCGCACTTTCACGAGGTCGCAATGACGAATCGCACTCTCTCGATGGCCAGCACCGTGGTCGATTCCATCCTGTTTCGCGATGCTCTCGGCACCGCGAAAATGCGCGCACTGTTCTCCGATTACGCGCTCGTGCAGCGCTACATCGACGTCGAAGTGGCACTGGCGAAAGCCGAGGCGCGCATCGGCGTGATTCCCGTTGAAGCGGCGGAGATGATTGCGCGCGAATCCAGCATCGAGCGGATCGACTTCGATCACATGCGCGAAGAAACCGATATCGTCGGCTACCCCATCCTGCCGCTCGTTCATCAACTCGTCGACATGTGCGGCGAAGCCGGTCGTTACGTCCATTGGGGTGCGACGACGCAGGACATCATGGACACGGCGGTGTCTCTCCAGGTGCGCGATGCACTCGACGCAATCGACAGCGACATACGCGAACTGCGCGCCATCCTCGCCGGCCTGGCGAAGAAGCATCGCGACACGCCGATGGCCGGCCGCACGCATTCGCAGCAGGCGCTGCCTGTCACCTTCGGCTACAAGGTGGCGATCTGGCTCGCGATGTTCGACAGGCATCAGGAAAGGCTTGCGCAATTGCGCCCACGCGTAGCGGTCGTCGAATTCGCAGGCGCGGCAGGAACGCTGGCGTCGCTCGGCGAGAAAGGTTTCGAGGTCCAGAAGGCGCTCGCCGAAGAACTCGGACTCAGTGTGCCCGCGACGACATGGCACGTCGCACGCGATGGATTTGCCGAAGCGGTGAACCTGCTCGCGCTCGTGACCGGCTCGCTCGGCAAGATCGCGCTCGACATCATGATCATGGCGTCGACGGAATTTGCCGAGGTCTACGAGCCCTTCGTCAAAGGCCGCGGCGCGAGCAGCACCATGCCGCAAAAGCGCAATCCGATTTCCAGCGAGTTGATGCTGGCCGCTGCGAAAGCGGTGCGCCAGCACGCGGGACTGATGGTCGACGCGATGATCCAGGACTTCGAGCGCGCGACTGGGCCATGGCATGCCGAATGGATCGCGATTCCCGAGAGCTTCATCCTGTCAGCCGGTGCGCTGCACCAGGCGAAATTCGCGCTCGGCGGCCTGATCGTCGATACCGACCGCATGGAGCACAACCTCGGCATCAGCAAAGGGTTGATCGTGACCGAGGCCGTGATGATGGGGATGGCGCCGTTCACGGGCCGCCAGCAGGCACATGACATCGTGTACGACGCCTGTCGCACGGTGAACGAAAAAGGCGGGACGCTCGCTGACGCGCTGGCCGCCATGCCCGAAGTCAGTGTGCATTTCGACCGCGCGTCGATCGACCGCATGACCGATCCCGCCAACTACCTTGGGCTCGCGCCGCAAATGGTGGACCGGGCTGTAGAACTGTCCAGCGTGATCTGACGACATTCGAGCGCGCGGCGTGGAGGAGCATACGATGAGCAACGCAAACGCATCACACGACGAACCGGTCGTCACCCCCCTGAGGAAGCTGCCGTGGTACCGCAGCTAGGCATGCAGGTATTGCTGGCGCTGGTACTCGGCATCGCGGTGGGTCTGGTCTTTCCGAAGTTCGGCTCGCAACTGAAGGTGTTGGGCGACGTTTTCCTCTCGCTCATCAAGGCGGGCGTCGCGCCGCTGGTGTTCCTCACGATCGTGCACGGCATTGCGTCGGCAGGCGACGTGAAGAGCGCAGGCCGCGTCGGCTGGCGCTCGATCGTCTACTTCGAAGTCGTCTCGACGATCGCTCTCATGGTCGGCCTGCTCGCCGGCAACCTGCTGCAAACGGGCAAGGGCATGACCCCAGTCGCGGTCGGCGCCATGCCGGCGTCCGCGGCGAAAGTCGTGCCTCAGGGTTTCAGCGAGTTCATCATGCACCTCGTGCCCGATAACTTCATCGGCGCATTCGCCAAAGGAGAATTGCTGCAGGTCGTGGTACTCGCGGTGATGGTTGGCATCGGCATTCTCGCCATTCCGGAGCGCCGGCGCGTCATGATCAACGAAGGCCTCGATCTCGTCTCCGAGGTGCTGTTCTCGTTTATCAACCTCGTCATGAAGCTGGCGCCTCTCGGCACCCTCGGCGCCATCGCCTACTCGGTGGGCAGCAACCGCACTGCCGTGCTGATCGCGCTGGCCCAGCTTGTCTTCAGCTTTTACGCGGTCGTGGTGCTGTTTATCGTCGTCGTGATGGGCATCATCGCAAAGCTGGCGGGATTCAGCCTGTGGCGCTTCCTCCGCTATATCAAGGACGAGATATTCATCGTGCTCGGTACGGCGTCGTCGGAAAGTGCGCTGCCACGCCTCTTGATCAAGCTCGAACGGCTCGGCTGTGCGAAGCAGACCGTCGGCCTCGTGCTGCCGACAGGCTATGCGTTCAACCTGGACGGCACGTCGCTGTTCATGTCGATCGGCGTGATGTTCATCGCGCATGCCTACGGTGTGCCAATCACGCTCGAGCAGCAGATCGGTTTGCAGTTGCTCATGCTATTGACATCCAAAGGCGCAGCGACCGTGTCGGGCGGTTCGTTCGTGGTGTTCGCCGCGACGGTCACCTCGACGGGCATTCTTCCGGTCGAAGGGCTGGCAGTGATCTTTCGCGTCTACCGCTTCATGTCAATGGCGATCGCGACTTGCAATACGATCGGCAACAGCCTCGCGACGGTCGTCATCGCGAAATGGTCACGAACGTTCGACGCGACCATCGCAGAACGCCACCTCTATCCCGAGCGATATCCGGACACTGCGCGAACTGACGCACGGCTCGACGACGGCAACCTTCTGCCGGAAGACGTGAGCGATGCGAATCCACACCCCGCAGGCATTTCGATTAAAAGTGCGGGCACGACGCATTGATTCCAGGCGGCCCGCATCATCCATCTCTGCGTTGCAGGTTTCGCGCGCCGTCGAAATGAGTTGCCTGGCGATGGGAACCCAAGTCGCAGTCGTCCAGCGGTTACCCAGACACATCGCACACCGGTGTGTTCAGACTATGGCCCTCGCGCGCCCCATATCGACGGTTGAGCCGGTGCGGGACGCTTCGGCGATCGCCTCGGTGATGCGCAGGTTTTGCAGACCGTCGTAGACCGAGACGAGCGGCTGGGCGATTCCAGCTATTACGTCGCAGAAATGCGCCAGCTGCAGTTCGAGCGGGTCTGCGCGGTCGATATCGGCCACGCCTGTTTCAAACGGTTTCCACCACGAGCGGTCTTGCTCGCGCGCGTAGGTCTTGAGGCGCATTGTCGGCACGGACAGCGAACCCATGTCGCCGGCGATGACGTAGCAGTCTTCGTCGTCATAGCTCGGATAGCGCCTGTTTTCCTGCGACGTCTGTTCCCAGCTGCGCGCCGAACCTGCAGTATCGGAAAGAAAAAATGTGCCGAGCGTGCCGTTCTCGAAACGCAGGTTGATGGGGACCGTGTCCTCTACCGGAAACCCCCGGGTCGCATTCGACGACAGCGCCTGCACGGCGACGATCTCGCCGCACAGCGAACGAAGATTGCCGATCTCGTGAATCATGTTGATGAGGATCGGGCCTCCGCCTGCCTCACGCCGCCATGGCGCGTGGTCGAAGTAGTCGTCCGGTTTGTAGAAAACGGCGCTGCCCATCACACCGACGAGCTTGCCGATCTTTCCCTGCTGAATGATTTCCCGCGCCTTCGTGAGGATCGGGCTGTGCGCGCGATGATGTCCGACGAGCAGCGGCACAGTGGCGCGCTCAGACGCGGCCCGCAGGCGCTCGCCCTCTTCCAGCGAGTGGGCGACCGGCTTTTCGATCAGCGCCGGCACGGCAGCGGCGATGCACTCCAGCGCCTGCCCGACATGCAACTGGTTCGGCGTGGCAAGCACCACACCGTCGGGACGGTTCTTTTCGAAGAGTTCGCCGAGCGATCTGAAGAGCGGAACGTTGGCGTTTTCGGCGACTTCGGCAGCGGCGGGACCCGGGTCGACGATGGCCGTCAACTGGCAGCGGACGCTCTCATGAATCAACTCGATGTGGCGTCGGCCGATGAGGCCCGCGCCGGCAACGGCAAGCTGGGTCTGTCTCAGATTGATCTGTTTTCGGCCGCACAGGGATTGGACGGCACCGCGAATCGAGGCTAGATTACTCTTGCCAATGACCAATACAATGCATCAAGATGGAAACTCATAATGCGCTATCAGCCAATAAAGACGGCTTCCTGCGCGACCTCCAGTTGTTCTGCACGGTGGCCCGCCGCTCAAGCTTCATCACCGCCTCAACCGAGATGGGCATTTCGCCTTCGCATGTCAGCATGCGCATTGCGATGCTTGAGAAGAGTCTTGGCGTAAAGCTCTTTCTACGCACGACTCGCCGCGTGAGCGTGACGAGCGACGGCGAAGCGGCATTCCAGTGGGCGCAAAAAATTCTCGAAGACGTGCAGGGAATGGCCGACGCTTTCGCCGGACTGAAGAGCGACCCACGCGGCCTGATCCGGATCAGTACGAGCCTGCGGCTAGGCCGCGAACACGTCTCTCCGATCCTGTCGTTGCTGAGGAAACGTTACACCGGCCTCGAAATCTGGCTTGAACTGCTCGACCGACGGGTCGATCTGGTCGGCGAAAGTTTTGACATCGACATTCGGGTCGGCGATGTTGAGGAGCCGCACCTGATCGCCTCGAAGATCGTCGATAGCATGCGCATCCTGTGCGCGGCACCGGCTTATCTCGAACGGGCGGGCACGCCTCGGTCTCTGTCTGATCTCGCCCAGCACGATTGCCTGCTCTTTCGTGAACGTGACCAGCGTTTCGGTGTCTGGCGGGTGACCGGGCCCGACGGAGAAAAGTCGGTCAAGGTCACCGGCCCCATCGCATCGAATCACAGCGACATCGTGCGACAGTGGGCGCTCGAGGGCTGCGGCGTGATCATGGCATCGATATGGGATGTCGCTTCGAGTCTTGAGTCGGGCGCGCTCGTGCGTGTGCTGCCCAACCATCAACAACCCGCTGATGTCTGGGCTGTTACGTCAGCGCGCGCATCGTCGTCGGCGAAAATTCGTGTCTGCGTGGAGTTCTTGAAGGAGCAGTTGACAAGCGGGCCGTTCGCGTTGATTACGCGGGGTGTTGGCGGTCCTTGATGCATTCCCGACAACTCCCGCTGCGCGCCGGGCTTGAGGAGTGCGAAGTGAGAGGTCGGGCCACCCGAAGCGCCTGCCGTTGCACGTCAGACGCGGCCCGTAACGGGGATCAACGCGCCGGTAATCGCCTGCGCATCTTTCGACAGCAAAAAGGCGATGACCGTACCGATCTGCACTGGCGTGACCCAGCGGCTGAAATCGGCATCGGGCATATCGGCGCGGTTCTGCTTTGTATCGATGATGCTGGGCAAAATCGCGTTGACCGTCACCCCTTTGTCTTTTAGCTCCTCGGCGAGCGCCTCGGTCAGGCGTGCCACGCCCGCTTTCGACGCCGAATAGGCGCCCATGCCGGCACCCGCCTTCAGCGCCGCGCCCGCGCTGATATTGACAATCCGCCCGGCGTCGCTCGCGACCAGATGGCGAATCGCCGCCTTCGATGCGTTCAGCGCCGTCTTCACGTTCACCTGAAACATCAGATCCCACGTGTCGACGCTACCATCCGCCACAGTCTCCCAGCGGAACCCACCGGCGACGTTGACAAGCGCGTCAAGTCCACCGAGCCGCGCGGCGATCGTATCGATTGCTTCCTGCGCTGCCGCCGGCTCGCCTAGATCAACTCCTCCAAGCAGAAAAGCATCGGCAAGTTGCGACGGCAGCGTACCCGCATCGGGCGCCCGTCCCCGACCGATCAGCGCAACCCGGGCACCTCGCTCCGCCAGCACCTGGGCTGCCACCAGACCGAGGCTGGCGAACGCGCCCGTGACGGCTAGTCTCTTCCCATTCACATTGTTCATCGCGTTTTTTCTGCTGGTGGCTCATCTGAGCGTCGGCGCCTTCGAGTGCGAAAGCGCGTGATCTACACAACGTCCAGAAAATACTCCAATACCAGTCTGCCGCGCACATGTTGTGAGGGGCGTGAGCATTTCGCCGCTCGCTCACCAGCCGCGACGCCCCGCGCCATCGCATTGCCAATGGTAAGGGCAATGTCAGCACAGCTTCGCACGGATCGGATCGAATCCCTGCCGGTATCGGGTAACCAGGTCTTCAGCGGTGTGTTGAAGGCGCGCTCTATCGACCGCCAATGCATCGCAAATGCCCTCCGCGATCTTCGGCACTTCAACGGCTGTCGACACCCCTGCTTCCTCCCAGGTAGTGGCGAAAGCAGTCTGCTTAGTAGCGAGTCTGGTTCGTGCCGGATGGCACAGATTGACGCGTGGCAGCGCGAACGCCATGGCGACGATTCTGCCATGCAGACTGCTTCCGCAATAGACGCGGCTGTATGCGATCAAAGCACAGATGTCCCAGATATTCAGCGAGCTGAATATCTTCGCCGACGGGACACGCATGCGCGCAAGGACGCGTCGGTAGCACGTCAGATCGTCATGCCAGGGCGCTGCGCCGGCGCGGAACAACACCACGCCGAGGCCGCTCGAAGTGGCAATCCGGTCAAGCTGGGCAGCAATTTCACACAGCGTTTCGTCATCGCCGAAGTCGGCACTGAACTGCACGGCGATGTACCGCTCGGGAAACGCATCGAGAATCCGCGAGATCGCACTGTGCGCGGCACACTGGCGAATCCGCTTGCCGAACAACTCCGCCACCATGACGGCGGGATCGGGAATAAGCCGTGTCGCGAGACCCGATGCGTCCAGTAGCGCCTTTGTCTGTCTGTCTCGCGTGCTGATGTCATCGGCCGCTTTGAGTTTTGCCAGAACCTCGGCACGCATCGCCGGATCACGTTCATCGAGGTCGACACCGCCAACCGCGTTATAGAACACGTGGACCGCCTGCGGAAACGATTCCCTTGCCAGGGTATAGGGTGCCCATGCAGCGACCCCAAGCCTCGCGCGCGCCCATGAAAGGCCGCCTTGCCGCCAGTCAGCGAGGCTCGCAATCGCTTCCTGCATCTTTTCCGGTCGCGACAGCATGACCGCTGCTTCCCATGCATCACAGGTAAGGAGTTCGCCCCCTGCGTGGATGACGTTCACAGGACGGTCGCGCAACGATGCGGCAACCTGAGCCAACGCGCGAACCTTGTGGCCGCCATGTGCGCGCAGATCTCGTCCTGCGAGGCCTGCAAACAGCAGATCGCTACGTGGCAGCATGCGCGCCATAACGTGCGGGAAAAGGAGGTCCCCAAAGTTGTGGCGATCGAAGGCGCCAAACAGTACGGTGGGAATGCCGGTCGATGCATCACGTTGCATGAAACGAACCCCGGACGGCCCTCATGATTGCGCCCATCACGTCTTGTGCGTGGACAGGAGGATATTCGTTTCCGTGTTCGCAATTCCGTCGATCATACGGATCGCCCCCAGTACCCGGTCAAAACTCTCCAGCGTATCGGCCCGCAGTTCCGCGATGAGATCCCACCGTCCGTTCGTGCTGTGAATCGTCGTGACGTTCGGATGTCCTCTTAATGAGCGGATCACTTCAGCCGCCCGGTTGCCGTCCACGGCGATCGTCATCACGGCCCGGATTCGCTGCGTCTCCGCGGCGGGTTTGAGACGGACCGTATAACCCGCGATCACGCCGTTTGTTTCGAGACGCGCGATGCGGTTCTGAACCGTCGCGCGTGCAATGTGCAACTGTTTTGCCAGTGTCACCACAGGCAGGCGAGCGTTGTCGCGCAGCAGGGCGATCAGTTGGCGGTCGATGTCGTCGAGCGTAATCATGTTCGATTCGTGCAGATTGAGCGTTGAAGGACAAGGCCTGGCGGCAGTCGCTATCTCTGAGTCCATGCCGCACCGGAACATGCAAAATGCCATCCATAACTAGCATTCTGCTATGGAAAATGACGATTTTGCAACCTTTGCTGGCTTTTTGTTGGCTACATCAAGGGGAATAATCATTCCATCGCTCCACTGCAGGAGCCGCTACAACAATGGAGATATGGCAATGACCCGCTTTCTGGATGTACCCGCCGCCTGCCGACTGGTCGCAGACATAGGCGTCGCGCGCTTTCTGAGCGAACTCGCCGACGCGATCCGGGCTGACTACCTGCGATGGCCGGACTTCGATAAATCTCCGCGCCTCGCGTGCCACTCCCGCGTGGGTGTGATCGAGTTGATGCCAGTCGCGGATTCGAAGCTGTTCGCCTTCAAGTATGTGAACGGTCATCCGATCAACGCCGAGCGCGGCATACACACCGTGATGGCTTTCGGCGCCCTCGCGGAAGTCGATACCGGATATCCCCTCTTCCTCTCGGAACTGACGCTGACCACCGCACTGCGAACTGCTGCAACGTCCGCCCTGGTCGCCCAGGTCCTCGCTCGACCGGACGCCCGCAAAATGGCATTGATCGGCAACGGTGCACAAAGCGAATTTCAGGCGCTCGCGTTTCACACACTGCTCGGCATCGACGAAATCCGCGTCTTCGATGTCGATCCGCACGCAACCGCAAAGCTGATCGGCAATCTCTCAGGCTACCCGGGGTTGCGTATCGTGCGCGCAGCGTCCACCGCCGATGCCGTGCGCGGCGCCGACATCGTGACCACTGTCACGGCGGACAAGGCCTACGCCACAATCATCACGGCCGACATGATCGAGCCCGGCATGCACATCAACGCGGTGGGCGGCGATTGTCCAGGCAAGACGGAACTCCATGCCGACGTTCTTCGCCGCGCGCGCGTGATCGTCGAGTACGAGCCGCAGACGCGGATCGAAGGCGACATCCAGCAGTTGCCGGACGACTTCCCGGTCATCGAACTCTGGCGCGTACTGCGCGGCGAAGTCGCCGGCCGGGAGCGCGCGGATCAGGTTACCGTGTTCGATTCGGTCGGCTTTGCGCTCGAGGACTATTCCGCGCTGCGGCACCTGTACGCACTGGCACAGAGCCGCAACGCCGGCATTGACGTCGCACTGATTCCTCCGGCTGTGGATCCCAAGAACCTGTTCGGCGAACTGGCGCCGCAACGCGGCGACGCAACCGCCACGCTGGCTGGCACTTACGGCTCCGTGATGTACAGCCGATGACTCCGGCAATCCATCGATAGCCCGTCACACACTCAATCTAACCTATCGTCATGAGCCTTGTTTCGATTCAGGCGCCGGGCGCCGTCGTCATGATCCGGCCGCAGCGCTTTCATCCCAATCCGGAAACCGCTGCAGACAACGCGTTCCAGCGCGCAGACGCGGCGGAAAACCTCGGCGCGCGCGCCGCCTTGGCCGCCGCGGCGCGCGACGAAGTCACTGGCGCGGCCGCGGCACTGGAAGCGGCGGGCGTGCGCGTACATGTTTTCGACGATCACGGCGAGCATCACACGCCGGATTCGGTGTTCCCGAACAACTGGTTTTCAACCCATGCGGGCGGACATGTGGCGCTTTATCCGATGCACTGCCCCAATCGGCGGCGCGAGCGTCGGATGGACGTTGTCGAGATGCTCAAGGCGCAATACCGCGTGCAGGACGTGATCGACTACTCGGGGCTGGAATATGACGGCGTCTTCCTTGAAGGTACCGGCGCCATGGTGCTCGACCATGTGGATCGGGTCGCCTACACCGCGCGTTCGCGCCGCGCCGACCCTGTGGCGCTCGAACGGTTTTGCACGCACTTCAACTTCGAGCCGATGTGCTTCGACACCTCCGATGCTGCAGGGCGTGCGGTGTATCACACCAACGTGATGATGAGCGTCGCGACTGAGTTTGCGATGGTTGGCCTCGACCTCATCCTGGACGTCGCGCGTCGTGCCGAGGTCCGCAGGCGCCTGCAGGAAAGCGGGCGCATCGTGATCGCACTCGATCACGCGCAGATCGCTAACTTCGCAGGCAATGCGCTGGAGCTTTCTGGCGCGGATGGCCGCGTGCTCGTCTTGTCCGAGCGTGCTGCCGCCAGCCTCACGCACCAGCAACGTGCGCTGATCGAGCGTTCCGCAAGGCTACTGCCTTTGCGGGTGCCTACGATCGAAATGGCCGGCGGTTCCGTGCGCTGCATGCTGGCCGGCATTCATCTCGCGCGACGGTCGTCCGCCAGCACTGCGTGACAGCTGCCGCTGCTTGCGCTGCTACACTTGGCACAACCTTGTTCCCCCAGGGAATCCGTGCCGCAATCCGGGTCGCCGTCACGTATTAGCAGATCTTCCTCTGAGAAATTCCACGATAAATGCTTCGATTCGAGAACCTTTGCAAGCGCTACGACGAGCGCGTCATCTTTCAGGGACTGCATTACAGCACCGGTGCGGGATGCGTCGCGCTGATCGATGAAAACGGAAGCGGCCGATCCACGTTGCTCGGCATTCTTGCCGGTACGATCGGCGCCGACGAAGGCGAGGTGTGGCTTGGTGGGCATTCGCTGCGTACCGCGCCGCTCGAGGCGAAATCCGTGCTTGCGTACGTGCCCGACGACTGTATGACGTATCCGCTCCAGACCGGTCGTGAGTTTCTCGAACGGGTGGCATCGAGCAGAAACACCGCGCTCGACACCCGCACGCTCGACTTCGCCCACCGCTTCGGCCTCGAGCCGCATCTCGAGAAGCGCTTCGAGCAAATGTCGCTCGGCACGCGAAAGAAAATATTCCTGACGGCGGCGGCGCTGGGCGAGACCGCCGTCGTTATCGCGGATGAACCGGGCGGCGGACTCGACGCCGCCGCGCGCGCTATCCTGATCGAATTGTTCAGGACGTTGGCAGGAGACCGTACGGTTTTTTTCGCGAGCCATGACATGGCGCTTACGCGAGGTTGCGATGCGAAAACGCTCAGTTTTGCCGACCTGGGTATGAGCGCCTAAGACACAAGCCGGGAACGACGCATACGGAGGCAAGCGAGACCGATGCCCGGTTGTCGATAACGGACGAGACTTCGAGTCGCGACAGGCTGCGTCGCTAATCGTCTTTTTTGCATGGAGTGGTCAGATCGAGTTCCAGGAACTTTGTACCTGGCACGGGGTTGAACACGTAAGGTCTTGAACCTTGCTGACTTCACGTTGCGTAGCCGCGCATCCGAAGTGCCAAACAGGAGCCAGCGGTTTCGCCTGGGCATCCGCCGTCCCCATACCGTATCGTGAATACAAGGTGCAGACTTTTTTGTCCGGCGCAGCTCGGTCCACGCAAGTGCTGCTTCCTGTGTTCTGAAAGCTATCGACCCTTCGCCCAGCAGGGCCTTTCCACATATCGGATAATTACGATATAAGATTCGTCCCGTAGCGATGTATCGCATGAAAACCCGGTCCACCCCGATGAAGATTGATATCGACGCGATCCACAAGGCGCTTGCCAATCCTGTACGCCGCGAGATTCTCGGCTGGCTGAAGGAGCCGCACGTGCACTTTGCAGACCAGGAATTGCCGTTCGACCACGGTGTGTGCGCAGGCAAGTTCGAAGGCCGCTGCGGACTGTCGCAGTCGACGGTCTCCGCGCATCTGGCCGCGTTGCAGCGCGCGGGCCTGGTAACGTCGAAGCGCGTCGGTCAATGGGTGTTCTTCAAGCGCAATGAAGCAGTCATTCAGGCCTTCGTCGAACACATGAACAAGGACCTCTGACCGGGTCCGACTGTGCCTGACCGGCCGGGTCAAGCCGCATCGCCACGCATTCCTTTATCACGCTATCTCATAGCCGAGGCCTCACGGCCCGCCAGCAAAGGTGAACACTTATGCCGACTCTTTTTGACCCGATCCAGATTGGCGATCTCACGTTGCCCAACCGCATTTTCATGGCGCCGCTGACGCGTCAACGTGCAGGCAAGATCCGCGTGCCGAACGCGCTGATGGCGAAGTACTACGTCGAACGCGCATCGGCGGGCCTGATCCTGAGCGAAGCGACGTCCGTCACGCCGCAAGGCATCGGTTATGCCGACACGCCGGGCATCTGGTCGGAGGAACAGGTCGCGGGCTGGAAGCTTGTCACGGAAGCCGTGCACAAGGCCGGCGGCAAGATCTTCCTGCAACTGTGGCACGTCGGCCGCGTCTCGGACCCGGTTTTCCTGAACGGCGACCTGCCCGTTGCGCCGAGCGCGATCGCCCCGCAAGGTCACGTCAGCCTCGTGCGCCCGAAGCGTGAATTCGTGACTCCGCGCGCACTCGATCTGGCGGAAATCCCGGGCATCGTCGACGCGTACCGCAAAGGTGCGGAAAACGCGCAGGCGGCCGGCTTCGACGGCGTCGAAGTGCACGGCGCAAACGGCTATCTGCTCGACCAGTTCCTGCAGGACAGCACGAACCATCGCACCGACGAGTACGGCGGCTCGATCGAAAACCGCGCACGTCTGCTGCTCGAAGTCACCGATGCGTGTATCGATGTGTGGGGCGCAAACCGCGTCGGCGTGCACCTCGCGCCGCGTGGCGATGCGCACACGATGGGCGACTCCGATCCGGCAGCGACCTTCGGCTATGTGGCGCGCGAACTCGGCAAGCGCAGGATCGCGTTCATCGCAGCGCGCGAATCGCTCGGCGACAACCGTCTCGGACCGCAACTGAAGGAAGCGTTCGGCGGCCCATACATCGCCAACGAAAAATTCACGAAGGAAAGCGCGCAGCACGTGCTCGACGCGGGTGAAGCCGACGCCGTCGCATGGGGCAAGCTCTTCATCGCGAATCCGGATCTGCCGCGCCGCTTCGAACTCGATGCCTCGCTGAACGAGCCGATTGCCGACACGTTCTACGCCGAAGGCGAGACGGGCTACACGGACTATCCGTCGCTGGAAGCCGTGAACGGATAACACGCAGGGTCTGCGGTAACAGGCGCGGGGTGCGCGACCGGAATCTGACGGTCGCGCACCCCGCGCTTTTTCGTGCGCCGCGCGTCAGATCAAAAAGCCATGTTCGCGGCGACCGCTCGGGACTACACTCCTGAAACCTGAATCCCGCGCGGCTCCCGATGGACCTGATGCACCTTCTGCAGGTTGCCCTGCACTTCGACAGCCACCTCGGCGGCCTGATCGAGCAATACGGCACGGCCGTGTATGCGATGCTGTTCGCGATCGTGTTCGTCGAAATCGCCTTCCTGCCGCTCTTCTTTCTGCCTGGCGACCCGCTGATTTTCATCTGCGGCGCGTTCGCCGCAACCGGCTCGCTCAACGTATGGCTCGTGATACCGGTGCTGTTCGCGGCGACAGTGGGCGGCAGCATCATCAACTACTGGATCGGCCGGGCGATCGGCGAGAAGGTCTACACAGCAAACTACCGATGGCTCGATAAAAACGCGCTGCGCCGCGCGCATGCGTTCTACGAAGCGCGCGGCGGCCTGACCTTCCTGCTGTCGCCGTTCATCGCGGTGGTGCGCACGTTCGCGCCGTTCGTCGGCGGGGTCGCACGCATGACGTTCGCGCGATTCGTGTCGTTCGTGGTGCTGGGCGCGGCGATCTGGATCGTCTCGCTCGTCATGGCTGGATATCTGTTCGGCAATGTGCCCTTCGTGCGCAATCATATGAGTTCGATCGTGCTGCTCGGCGTGGGACTCGGCGTTGGCTCGCTGCTCGTGAGCGGCTTGTGGCGTCTCGTCCATGGGCGGCGCCCACGGGTCTCTTCCGATACCTGAGCCCTTGCGGGGTGCGGCTGTATTCGCTGACGTGCGCTGTCGCCGGGCTCGCGGTGCTCGCGCATACGTTTGACGGCGTGTTGCCCGGCGCGTTCAAACCCAGCCGTCGATCTTCAGACCGCTTGCCTGCTCAGCCTCTTCGCGCGACACCTTGCGCACCGTCTGACCGAAGCTCCACACATGCCCTTCGGGGTCGCGCGCAGCATAGACGCGATCGCCATAAAACTGGTCGGCAAGTTCGCGCACGATCACGGCGCCTGTCGCACGGGTGCGTTCGCAATGCCCGTCGATGTCGGCATCGAGTTGAACGTGCACGCCCTGCGTGTTCTTGCCACCCACCGAAGCCGGACTCGCGGTGTGCTCGGCCCATTCACTGCCGAGCACCACCCACCGAATCCGGACTCGCGGTGTGCTCGGCCCATTCACTGCCGAGCATCAGATAGCTATCGCCGAAGCGCAATTCGGAATGGGCGACGCGGCCTTCGCTATCCGTTATGACCATCGTGCGCTCGAAACCGAATGCCTTCTCCAGCCAGTCGAGCGCGGCCAGCGGGTCCTTGTAGTACAGCGCGGCGGCGAGTGATCGACGGCGAACCGGGTCTTCCATGACTGTCTCCCTCTGTTGAGCCTGATCGCTCATCCTCGCTAAACATGGGCTCGCTCGCAAGAGCGAACACAGCCCGGCGACCATCAGGAGAAATCCAAACCTTTCTTTTTCCTTTCTGTTCAGTTCAAATAGGCGACTTCAACTTATCGTTACGGAGTTATGTATGTCGCACTTCATGCAAGGCGCAGTGACCCTGGGAGGCTGCATCGGTGTTTTCACGGTGGTGGTAAGCGTCATCGAAATGCTCGCAAACTGACCGCTTTGGATTCGGGCCGGTGGCGCACGGCGGCCGGCGCACCGTCGACGGGGCATGTGTGCTGCTGTGGGACGCCAGGCGGACGCCGGCGACTCAAACTGTGTATCCTGAGCCCTGTTCACGGTGCCGCTCGCCCGGCCCGTTCCCCTGACGGAGCCCTCCAGTGACCGATCGTCCCCAGTCTCCCCTGCCGCCGCAGTCGTCCGCTGACATCGACCCCGAACTTGTCGAGGTTGCGCGTGAAGTATTCGAACTTGCACGGCGTGGCGACGCGGCCACGCTCGCCGCGTTCATCGACAAAGGCGTGCCGCCGAACCTGCGTAACGAAAAGGGTGACAGCCTGCTGATGCTGGCGAGCTACCACGGCCACACCGATGCCGTGCGCACGCTGCTCGAACGCGGAGCGGACCCGGACCTGCGCAACGACAATGGCCAGACGCCCATCGCCGGCGCGGCCTTCAAGGGCTTCAAAGCCGTGATCGAGACCCTGCTTGAGCACGGCGCGGACGTCGAAGGCGCATCGCCGGATGGCCGCACAGCCCTGATGATCGCCGCGATGTTCAACCGCACGGAAATCGTCGACCTGCTGATCGCCCGCGGGGCAAACCCACAGGCGCGCGACACTGCGGGATTGACGCCGCTCGACGCCGCCAACCAGATGGGCGCGCCCGATACCCCGGCACAACTGGCGAAACCGCGCTCCTGAAGCGCCGGAACCGGCAGCCGTTCCCGACCGGCTAGCGTCCTCTCGCTAGCCTTGATCACCGCCCCCGACCGGAAGCACCGTGCCGGTGATATAGGATGCCTCGTCCGAAGCCAGGAACAGGATCGCACTGACCTGCTCGTCGATCGTCCCATAGCGATGCATCAGACTCGACGCGATCGTCTGGTCGACGATGCCCTGATACCACCTGGCTTCCTGTTCGCTCTGCTGTTCGGCATTGCGTGGCACTTTTCTCGGCGGCGCTTCAGTGCCACCGGTCGCGACGGCATTCACCCGAATGCCATCCTGAGCATGTTCGAACGCGAGACTCGCAGTCATCGCATTGACGCCGCCCTTGGAAGCGGCATACGGCACGCGATAGAGGCTGCGTGTCGCGATCGACGACACGTTGACGATCGCGCCGCGTTTTCGCTCGATCATTGCGGGCAACACCGCGCGGCAGCACCAGAGCGTTGGAAACAGCGAGCGCCGAACCTCTGCTTCGATCTGCGCTTCCTCGTAGTGCTCATAGGGCTTCGCCCAGATGGTGCCACCGACATTGTTCACGAGAACATCGATGCGCTCATAGGTCTCGAGCGCCGCCCGCATCAGCAGGCTTGCGCCTGCATACGTCTCGAGGTCCGCGATGACCGGAAGGCAGCGCCCGCCGCGCACCGAAATTTCACTCGCGACCTCGCGCACCAGTTCCGACCGGTCGCAGAGCACGACCGTCGCCCCTTCCTCGGCCGCACCGAGCGCCACACCGCGCCCGATGCCCTGCGCCGCGCCCGTGACGACAACAACCTTATCCTTGAAGCGAGAGAACGTTTTCATGCTGTCAGACCGCCGTGCTGGCTGAGAACTTTTCGTAGTGGAAGTTGACCGGCGTCACGCCCTCGTCGCGCAACCAGGCACGCACCGCCTCCACCATGGCGACCGGACCGCACAGATAAACGTCGACCTCTCCGCCGTTGAGCCATTCCGGCTCGACATGCCCGGTGACGTAGCCCTTACGCGGATGCGCACTGGAGTCGTCCGCCACGCAGGTGCGGTACTCGAAATGCGCGAGCTTGCGCTGCGCTTCGTCGAGTTGCTCGAGGCAGACGAGATCGGTATCGTTCGTCACGCCGTAGACCATCCTGACCGGCTGCGTGTTGCCGCCGGCAGCCAGCACGTCGAACATCGACAGGAAAGGCGCAATGCCGGTGCCACCGGCAAGAAACAGCACGGGCCGCACGGGCTCACGGAGGTAGAAGCTTCCGTACGGTCCCGAGAACGCCATGCGCTGGCCCGGCCTCGCTTCTGCCGACAGGTATTGGCTCATGCGGCCGTCCGCCACATTGCGCACGACAAACGAAACGCGGGAAGCACCGGGCGGCGAACTGAACGAATAGGAGCGGTACGCGTCGCTGCCGGGTATTTCGACGTTCACGTACTGTCCCGGCAGGAAGCCCGGTTTGCCGGCATCGTCGACATCGATCGAAAAGTGAATCGTCGAGTCGGACAGCCGTTCCACCGCTGCGAGCGTGCCTTCATGCCGCGACACGCCTGTCTTGCATACGGCGGACGAAGCCGGCACACGGATCACGCAATCCGAGCGGGGCCGCGTCTGGCAACAGAGAACAAAGCCCTGTTCTGCCTCGTCGGCAGTGAGCGCATCCTCGATATAGCTCGAAGCGGGAAGGTCATACTGCCCCGCTTCGCAAAAGCTGCGGCATGCGCCGCATGCGC
This sequence comes from Paraburkholderia sp. BL10I2N1, assembly GCF_004361815.1. NCBI lineage: Bacteria > Pseudomonadati > Pseudomonadota > Betaproteobacteria > Burkholderiales > Burkholderiaceae > Paraburkholderia > Paraburkholderia sp. BL10I2N1. The sequence continues at coordinate 721,620 of NZ_SNWA01000002.1, forward strand.
CATCCCGGCAGTCCAGCGGGACGTTGATCTTTTGCCGGTACGCCGCGTCGGCGAGCGTCTCTGTGTCCCGGCACGTGATGAAACGGGTGACCCCGTCTTCGAACTGAAGCGCAATGCTGTGTTCCATGACCTGCTCCTCGACCCTGCTTCCGAACCCTGCGTGCTCAGATGTGGTAGATATCGATGACCTGATTGATGTAGTCGTTTTTCAACACGACATACTTGTTCAGGATCTGCGGCTCTTCACGCGAAAAATCGATCACGTAGCGCGACATGCCGAAGTAGCTGTAGTTCGTCCTGTACCGGTGGCTGAGCGTGTGCCAGTTGAAACGAACCGTGCAGACGCCGTTCTCTTCACTTTCGAGTTCGACGTTGGCAATGTTGTGGCTGGTACGTGTATCCGGCATCGTTGCGCTCGAACGCTCGGTCTTGATACGAAAGACGCGGTCCTCCAGCCCCTGGCGGCTCGGGTAGTAGATCAGCGAGATTTCGCGCTGCGGATCCGTGACCAGCTTGTCTTCGTCGTCCCACGACGGCATCCAGAAGACAGCGTCAGGGTGATAGCAGGTGAGCCATTCGTCCCATTGCTCATCGTCGAGCAGCCGGCTCTCGCGGTAAAGGAACCCCTGGATTTCGGCGAGCGTTATGTTGTTCATGCGGGTATTCATGCCGGGCTCCCTTCGACAGCCAACGCCTTCTTCATCGTTTCCACCCAGTAGCGGTGCTGAATCGTATAGAGGCCTTCGTCTTCGGTCTTCACGCCGCTCATCACAGGGGAAAGACCGATCTTGCGTGCCGCTTCGTCCGGACCAGCGATCCAGTGCGTCGACCCGCGGCACATGTCGTTCCATTCGAGCGCACGGGCTGCGTAGCCTTGCTGGCATGCACGGAATTCCTCGAGATCGTCAGGCGTTGCCATGCCGCTCACATTGAAGAAGTCTTCGTACTGGCGGATGCGTTGCGCACGGGCTTCGTCCGACTCACCCTTCGGCGCGATGCAGTAGATCGTCACTTCGGTCTTGTTGACGGACAGCGGGCGCAGCACGCGAATCTGCGAGCCGAACTGGTCCATCAGGTAAACGTTCGGGTAAAGGCACAGGTTGCGCGAGTTCTGGATCATCCAGTCCGCTGTCTCGCCGCCGCAGCGCGCGGCAAATTCGTCGCGTCGGCTGAAGTTGGGACGGTCTTCCGGGTTCGCCCAGCGCGACCACAGCAGCATGTGGCCGTGCTCGAACGCGTAGAAGCCGCCACCCTGGCGCCCCCAGTTGCCCGCGTCCATCGCGCGGATGTTGTCTTCACGCACACTTTCCTGCTTGCGATGGTTGGTGGTGGCCGCGTAGTTCCAGTGAACCGCCGACACGTGATAACCATCCGCGCCGTTTTCCGCAGTGAGTTTCCAGTTGCCTTCGTACGTATAGGTCGACGAACCGCGCAGCACCTCGAGACCATCGGCAGACTGGTCGACGATCATGTCGATGATGCGGGCGGCCTCACCGAGGTATTCGCTGAGCGGCTGCACGTCCGCATTCAGGCTGCCGAACAGGAAGCCGCGATAGCTTTCGAAGCGCGCAACCTTCCTGAGATCGTGCGACGCTTCCTTGTTGAAGCACTCCGGGTAACCGGCGCCTTCCGGATCCTTCACCTTCAACAGCTTGCCGCTGTTGTTGAAGGTCCAGCCGTGAAACGGGCACGTGTAGGTTGCCTTGTTGCCGCGCTTGTGGCGGCACAGCATCGCGCCGCGGTGCGTGCATGAGTTGATGAGCGCATTGAGCTCGCCCTGCCGGTTGCGCGCGATCACCACCGGCTGACGGCCCATGTAGGTGGTGTAGTAGTCGTTGTTGTTCGGGATCTGGCTTTCGTGAGCGAGATAGATCCAGTTGCCCTCGAAAATGTGCTGCATTTCGAGTTCGAACAACGCCTCGTCAGTGAATGCGCTGCGATGAAGACGATAGTCGCCGCGCGCCTCGTCTTCCACCAGGTAGTCGTCGATGTGCTTGAGCTTCGGACTATGGTCAGGGTAAATCGGAATCATCACGTGTCTCCGGAATCTTGGGATGGCCGGGCATCGTTGCGCCCGGCCCGCCCGGGCAACTTGCCAGCGCAACTCGCCTGGGTAGTTCGCCTGCGTACTGCCCTCAGGCCACGGCGCGCTTGCGCTCGACCTCAACGGCTGGCGCCGTTGGATGTTCGGCATTCAGGCGGAAGTCGAAATCGATCGAAACGAATGGCTTGTCGACGCCCTGTGCCTTGATCCGTTCGGGCGATGAAGTGCGGGAGACTTCCGGCACGAGCCCTTCCCGGCTGGCGAAAGCAAAGTCGTCCCACAGGTATTCGTCGCCATCGATATTGATCTGCGTCGTGAGCTTGCGATGGCCGGGCGCGGAAACGAAGAAATGAATGTGCGCGGGCCGGCGGCCGTGACGGCCAAGCTTGTCGAGCAGGCGCTGCGTCGTGCCTTCGGGCGGGCAACCATAGCCGACCGGCACGATACTGCGAAACTGGTAGCGGCCGTTGCGATCCGCGACGATCGTTCGACGCAGATTGAAATCGGACTGGGTCTTGTCGAAGAACGAGTAATTGCCGAGCAGGTTGGCATGCCAGACTTCAACTTGAGCGCCAGGCAGCGGCTTGCCGTTCGAGTCGTGCACGGTGCCTTGCATGAACAGCACATCGCCCTCGTCGGTTTCGGTGCCGTCGTCAAGTCGCGCAAAGCCCTCGCTCTTCGGCGCACCGGCCACATACAGCGGCCCTTCGATGGTGCGCGGCGTGCCACCCGTCAGGCCGATAGTCGCTTCGGCCTCGTCCATCCGGATGTCGAGGAAGCGTTCGAGCCCGAGCCCCGCGGCCAGCAGTCCCAGTTCCTGCGAAGCACCCGCCTCGGAGAAATACTCGATGCCCTTCCACACTTCGGTCGGGCTCAGATCGAGATCCTCGATGGCCTTGAAGAGGTCGGCGGTCAGACGGACCGCGACCTGTTGAATACGCTGGTCGACCTGCCCCTGGGCGGTGTCGACGATGAACCCTTTCACGAGGGCCTCGATTTCTGGGTGAGTCATTGTCTGCTCCTGATCTCTGATTCTGGTATGCACGGGAATCACGACCCATGCCGCTTCCGTGAGGACAGGCGGCGCCATCGAATGCCCGAAGAGACAATGCTCAAAAGGTATAATTCGCTGTGGCGTCAACCGTAGTGGCAGAATAGTTGTCGGCTGTTCTGGTCGTCCAACACTGTTTTAGTATTGGGTTGATATCTCAAAGGTATGGTCATGGAACTGCGCCATCTGCGTTACTTCGTCGCCGTCGCCGAGGAATGCAATTTCACCCGCGCCGCGAAGCGCCTGCATATCGCGCAGCCGCCCCTCAGCCGGCAGATTCAGCAACTCGAGGAAGCCCTCGGGGTCCAGCTGTTCGAGCGCAATGCGCGGCCGCTGAAGCTGACCGATACCGGGCGCTTCTTCTACCTGCACGCGGTTCAACTGCTCGCCCAGACGGCCGAGCTCGAATCGATGACGAAGCGGGTCGGGAAAATCGAGCGAAGCCTGTCGTTGGGCTTTGTCGGCTCGACGCTCTACGGGATGCTGCCGAAGATCATTCGGCGCTTTCGCAGCGAGAACAGTGCGGTTGAACTGAGCCTGCACGAGATGTCCACGATGGACCAGATCAAGGCGCTGAAGGAGGGCCGCATCGATGTCGGGTTTGGCCGGATCCGTCATGAGGATCCGAGCATCCGGCGCGTGGTGTTGCGCGAGGAACGGATGATCGTGGCGCTGCCGGTCGGTCATGCACTTTCGCTGGCAAAGCCCGTGCTGTCGCTGCATGACCTGATCGGCGAGACGCTGATCATCTTTCCCAAGGCCCCCCGCCCGAGCTATGCCGACCAGGTGCTGGCGGCCTTCCATGACCGCGCGCTGAAGCCCTACCGGATCTATGAAACACGCGAACTCCAGATCGCACTTGGGCTCGTCGCCGCCGGCGAAGGTATTTCGATCGTGCCCAGCAGCGTGCACGGCCTGAAGCGCGACGACGTGAGCTACAGGGAACTCGACGATCCCAACCTCGTTTCGCCCATCATCATGAGCATGCGCATGCTCGACGAGTCGGAGGACGTCAAGGCCATGCTCGAACTGATCTATGCGCTCTACGACGAAGAACAAATGACTTATCTCCCGCCGCGCGAGGGCTAAGGCCGCCCCGCTCGACAATACCTGTCAGGTATCAAGCTAGACGTGATCGGTCTTGGACAGGCCGAAATCATGGGGTGCATACTCAAGTCGACCTCACAAACTCTATCGGCAAGGTATGAACCCAACTGTCCACTCCGTTGAAGCCATCCTGGTGGATCTGCCCACCATCCGCGCCCATCAGTTGGCGATGGCGACCATGCAGCAGCAAACGCTGGTGATCGTGAGGCTGCGCTGCAGCGACGGCGTCGAAGGGATCGGCGAAGCGACGACCATCGGCGGCCTCTCCTACGGCGATGAAAGTCCGGAAGGGATCAAGCTGACCATCGACACCTATCTCGCACCGGCACTTGCAGGGCTCGACGCGACCAACGTCCACGCGGCGATGGCACGTCTGAACAAGATCGCTCGCGGAAACCGCTTCGCCAAATGCGCGCTTGAAACGGCGCTCCTCGACGCACAGGCGAAACGCCTTGGCGTGCCCCTTTCGACCCTGCTCGGCGGCGCAGTACGGCCAACCTTGCCGGTGCTGTGGACGCTTGCCAGCGGGGACACGCAACGTGACATCGACGAAGCCGAGACGCTTCTCGCCGGGTGCCGGCACAACACGTTCAAGCTGAAGATCGGCCGTCGCAGCGTGCGCGATGACGTGGCGCACGTGTCGGCGATCAAGCGGGCACTGGGGGAGCGTGCACGCGTGACCGTCGACGTGAACCAGGCCTGGAATGAGGCCGATGCCGCGACGGGCATTGCGATGCTCGAAGCCGCCGGCATCGATCTGATCGAGCAGCCGACGCCGCGCGAACAGCGCGGCGCGCTCGCACGACTCGCCGCCCGTTTTGTGGTGCCGATCATGGCCGACGAAGCGTTGACGGGCCCGGAAGACGCGGTCGAACTGGTGCGTGGCGCCTGCGCCGACGTGTTTGCGCTGAAGATCGCCAAATCGGGCGGCATTCACGGGATGCTGCGCACGGCAGCGGTTGGCGACGCAGCGGGTATCGCACTGTACGGCGGCACGATGCTCGAGGGCACCATCGGCACGCTCGCCGCCGCTCATGGCTTTTGCACGTTGCCGCAACTCGCATGGGGGACTGAGCTGTTCGGTCCGTTGCTCGTGAAAGACGACATCGTGACCGAGCGTCCCGTGTACCGTGATTTCGACCTGCATCTTCCGGCGGGACCGGGCCTGGGTCTTGTCATCGACGAGGACAAGCTGGCGTTCTATCGCCGTGATTCTGTTCGCGTGACATCACGTCCCGCCGCGGCGGCCTGAAATCCGCTTTCGATCGCGTGCGCTGCGAGCGGAGCGGTCGCGCCTCGCACGACACTGCCAATATCTTCAAGGAAACATCATGCTTTACCTCGTCAGAATGGACGTTCATTTGCCTCTGGACATGCCCTCAGCACAGGCGGACGAAATCAAGGCGCGCGAAAAGGCCTATTCGCAAGACCTGCAGCGAAATGGCAAGTGGCAACAGCTGCATCGCGTGGTGGGCGAATATGCCAACTACAGCATCTTCGATGTCGAAACGCACGACGAACTGCATACGCTGCTGTCCGGCCTGCCGCTCTTTCCCTACATGACGATGCAGGTCACGCCGCTCGCACGGCACCCGTCAGCCATTCGCTGATCGAGCGGCGGCTTGCGGCTGTCTCCTGTCGTATTGCCCGGCGGCCAGGGACATGGAAAGGTGAGAAGTTCCAGGATGGTGAGGAATTCCAGGAGACGCAGCCATCCAGGTGAGCGTTTCCAGGAGGTGAGCCAATTCAGGAGATGAGAGCGAATTCGCAACGCGGGTGGGTGTACGAGGCACACCGTCAAGGCCAGATCATCACCGGCTTGCTGCCGCTGCGCGCCCACTGTGAAGCCGTTCGCATGAGCAAGAGTCGAAGTCGACGAGGCGCCGTGCTGGCGCCTCGACGTGCTCTACGTGCTCTACGTGCTCTACGTGCTCTACGTGCTCTACGTGCTCTACGTGCTCTACGTGCTCTACGTGCTCTACGTGCTCGCGTCAGCGCGGCTTGTGCGCGGCGCCTTCGGCCTCGGCGCGCAGGCGCTCTTCCTGGGCGCGCAGCTGGGGTGTGAGTTCGGCGCCGAAATCGTCGGCCTCGAACAGCGGGCGAATTTCGATCTCGGACTCGCCTTCCATCGGGTTGGGGCAGCGCCTGACCCATTCGACGGCTTCCTCCATCGACTTGACCTGCCACAGCCAGAATCCCGCGACAAGTTCCTTGGTCTCGGCGAACGGCCCATCGATCACGGTCCGCTGACTACCCGAGAAGCGCACCCGTTTGCCCCTGGAACTCGGGTGCAAACCCTCGCCCGCGAGCATCAGGCCTGCCTTGACGAGTTCTTCATTGAAGTTTCCCATCGCCGCAAGCAGTTCCGTGCCCGGCATTTTGCCGGCCTCTGACTCGCTCGTAGCCTTAACCATCACCATGACGCGCATCGTCGATTCTCCTTGAATGGGTTGTTGGAGCCGCACAACCCTAAAGTCGATTCAGGATCGACGGCGGCTCTCTGCCAATACGACGAATCGTGATACCTGAAATCGACATCGCCGTCAAAAAATCTGGCGCACTACGGTTCCCGCCAAACCTGCCGGCTGCAATCTGCGCAGTGCATCGAAGCGGGCGCCTAGCGAGTCGACTTTGACAAGCGGTGCGACAACCCAAGGTTCGTCACGATTTGCCAGGTATGGACCCGTGAATACTTCATGCCGAAACGCGTCGCTATGACCTCGCGAACACGTGCATTGGTCCAGGCGTCGGTCGGAAATCCATGTTCGCGTGCAGAGCCTTGCAAGGCTGCAGCGAGCCACCGAAGTGCATGCTCGTCCAGCGCCGCGGTACGTCCGCCCACGCTCACCTGTTTCAGGGCTTCAAGCCCCCCCTTTTCCAGAATGGCCTTATAGCGCCTGACCGTATCCGCGGACATGCGCAACGCTTCGACGACCTCGGGAATGGACGCGCCTTGCGCCAACATTTGCCCGGCGGCCATCCTTCGCATGACGCTTGGCAGTTCGTCAGTTCGAGTAGGCATTTGATCACCCATCGGTGGGAAGTCTCAGGCCCGCGACACGGCGGTACGTCTTTCAGCCGTGCGCGCTCGCGCGTACAGTTGCCCGTTGAATCGTCGCTGCACGGTTCCTCCGGACAAAGCCGCAACGAATTGCGTTCAATGACGGATGCCGAAGCCGGGCACGCTTACTAATAAATGTTTTCGTCTGCTTCGTGTAAAGCCTCAGGAAAAATAATTGCGTTGACGCACTATACGACGTGAACTATGGCAACCACCCCTGTTTTGTCGCCTGAAACAATCTGGGTGCTCGCTACACATTTCATAAAGCCTACAACCCGCCTTGATTTATTTTGGTACGTTAGCTATCGTTCTGAAACGGCTAGCAAAGCTTTTTGTTCAAAGTCCCGCCGCACAGGCTTCACAGTGCGCCTGCCACGTTTTCTGAGGAACGTTGTATGGCTCCACATTCTCGCCCCGTTTAACGCAGCATCCTTGCTTGCAGTGCTTTGCCGCATGCGACCGGTCACTGATCGGCCACGGCTGGCTTAAATCGTCACGTTCCAAACAAGGCGGCTTTTCGCGTTGATTTTTCCGAACAGCCATTTTGCTCGAGGAGCGGCATTGGTCTTTTTATAATGCGCGGGGAATACGATGTTAAGAGACCTTTTAAAATTATTAAATGTATTAGCCCCTGCTTTTTTCTGCAATTCAAATACCGCTTCATGGGCGCAAAGTGCGGCTGAGGACGCGAACAGGAGTGACAACCCGCTGAATCCGGCAACTTCACTCAATTTGCAGAACTATTTCGCGCCGAGTCTGTTCGGCGCAAGTGCTCGCACGAAGGATTTCCTGCTGCGCCCCACCGTGCCGCCCGGGCTAAACGGTCTCGTACCCGCGCCACAGATCTTCCGGATGACACCCCGTTCGGCATCTTCAATCTTCCCGATGGCTCGTATCTCCGCTCGACCGGAATCTGAACCTTCGAACTTCAGCGCGGCAACGATGACCTGCCGGTCGGTCCCGGTGACGGTAAGGCATGGAACGCTGGTCCGATCATCTTCAACACGTTCGTCGAACCGCCGTATTCGGTCGCACAATCTGGGGATGGCGTATCCAGATGGCAGATTTTTGCCCGCCTGAACATAACCCTCGGATAGTAACGGACAGACCCACAGAGGCGGGAACCATGAACCTTCGGACAGTCGTTCGAGCAGGAGCACTTGTCCTGGGACTTTCGTTGCTGACGCTACCGCCCGTGCAGGCGCAGACCACGGGATCTTCCGAAGCGGAAGGCGTCACGGTTTCTCCGGACGAGGCACGCAGCATTGCGAAGGACGCCTTCGTCTACGCGTATCCCATGCTCTTCAACTACAAGACGATGTACCAGCAAGCCGTTGACACAAAAGCGCGAACCTGGGTGGGTGGCTTCGGCAAGTTGCGGAATTACTCCCGGCCATATGGTCCGGAGAACAGGGAAATCGTTACGCCCAACAATGACACACCTTACTCGTGGGCCTGGCTCGACTTGCGAAGCGAGCCATGGGTACTCTCGGTTCCGGCTATCAAGGACAGACGCTATTACGTGTTCCAGTGGATCGACCTCTTCACCTACAACTTTGCGTATGTCGGCTCGCGTACGACGGGTGAACGTGCAGGCCACTACCTGTTCGCCGGCCCAAACTGGAAAGGCAAGACACCCAGGGGCATCGACCAGGTCTTCCGCTCGGAGACGGATTTCGTCCTGACGCTCGGGCGCACTGCGTTGAACGGTCCGTCGGACGTCAAGAACGTACAGGCGATTCAGAAGGGCTACAGGCTGACGCCACTGTCTGCCTTTGAGCATGGCGCGCCGCCGCCGGCAGCGCCAAGGCTGACGTTCCCCAAATGGAATGAAGCAAAGGCAACATCGATCGACTTCATTGCATACCTCAATTTCCTGCTGCAATTCACCCAACCGACTGCCCCGTCGGAAGTCGACTTGATGCAGCACTTCGCGAAGATCGGCATTGGCCCAGGCAGGCACTTCGATGCGTCAAGCTTGCCGCCGGATACGCGAGACGCCATCGAAGCGGGCATAGACGATGCCAAGGCCGCGCTTGCCGAAGCGGAAAAGCACACAACAAGCTCATTCGACCTCTTCGGCTCGCGCGAGGACCTGAACGGCGACTACATGAAGCGCGCGGTCGCCGCGGCGATGGGCATCTACGGCAACACGAAGAACGAGACCGTGTATGTCGGCACACGTGTCGATGCCGATCATCAGCAGTTGCTGGGCTCTCAGCCCTACGTGATTCATTTCGACAAAAAGGACCTCCCTCCTGCGAAGTTCTTCTGGTCAATGACGATGTACGACCTGCCCGGCCGGCACCTCGTGACCAACCCGATTCATCGCTATTCGATCGGTGACCGGACCAAAGGCCTCCAATACAACGACGACGGTTCGCTGGACATCTACGTCCAGCATGCGTCGCCTGGCAAGGACGAGGAATCGAACTGGCTTCCCGCTCCCGACGGCCCATACATTGTGATCGCCCGGATTTATGGGCCCGATGCGACGGTGTTCGATGGATCGTGGAAATTTCCGGCGCCGCAAAAGCAATGAACGCATGGCTGCCGTGAACCAAACCTGAGGGGCAATCCTGTGAACACCCCGAACTGCCTTGTCCGCGGCCTGGTCCGGGCGACACGCCCTCTACCTGCAGGTAGGCGGCGCGTGGCGCCAGGGTCCGCGCGCAAGGAACACGCTGGAGAAAGCCGATGGATACCAGTCTGACTACGCATCTGACCCGGTTGCTATTGCACGCGGCCAGAAACAGGCGCGTACTGCCTTATACCCGCTTTCACTCGATCTTCCCGCACACGATACCCCTCGCCGCCAGGCACGCCGCGCTCGCGTCTGTGCTTGAACATCTCTCCGACTGTCAGCAGGCCGACTACGGCGTGCTGCTCGCGCGCGACAACGGTCTGCCCGGACCTGAATTCTTCCAGCGATTCAGGAAACATCGACTGGACGAGTACACCGCTGTCGTAGGAGACCCGCGTTACCACAACGCGACGATGAAGCAGCAACGGTTGATTGTCGATACCGAGCGGGCTCGCGTCTATGCGCACGTGGCAACGCATTTTCCGGTGCCGGCAACGCAGCCACAAAAAGGAGTCTTCCATGACGTGCAACCCATCGAAATCGAGCCTGCATCGTGCGACCGCAATCAAGGCGGCGCTCGCGCTTCTGGTCGCTTCCGCGTGTCCGGCGATGGCTCAGAATGCCAACCCTGATCAGGGTCGACTGGTCATCGGCGCGGCTGCGCTAGCCCACGTTCAGGCGCGTGTCATTGGTATCGAGCCGGATTCGAACAGCGTGACGCTACGCGGGCCGCGCGGGAACATCGCGGTCATCGAGGTGAACCCGGAAGTCGCGGACGTGAAGAAGTTGCAAATTGGCGATGTGGTGGACATCGCCTACAAGAACGCAATTCTCATCGGCGTCGATAGGGTCGCGACAAGCGGCATTCGCGAACGCATCGACACCGAAACCGCTGTGCCTGCCTCAGGCGGTGTGGTCGCTACCGCTCGCCGGGTCGAAGTACTGGCGACCGTGCAGAAGATCGATCGCAAACATCGTCAGGTCACGCTACGAGGACCAACCCGCACTGAGGTGCTCGATGTTGCGCCGGACGTGTCGCTCGATCACCTGAAGGTGGGCGACTCGGTACGAGCCGTCTTTGTCGCTGCCGCCGCCGCGCAGGTTTCGCGGGATGGCGCGGATGTCAAGTAACAGCGCACCTGTGGTTCCGATAGCTGCCACCCTGCCGATGATCGTCCTTTCGATCCAACGCCACACCCTTCAGGAGCACTGCGATGGCTGACCTGGAAAGTATCGAAGATAAACGGGCGGCAGGCCAGAAAGCACGCGAGCGTACGAAGCGCTCGGAGCATCGCGAAGTAGGCAACGTCGATCGCGACCCCGTCGAACTGTTGCAACGTAGCAGCCAGGGACGGGTCGAGGCGCTCGTCCCGTTGCGTTACGGCCGGATGGCGGTTTCGCCGTTCGCCTTTTTTCGCGGCAGCGCCATTCTTCAGGCGCATGACCTGAGCGGGACACCGAACACCGGCATCGTCTCGTCTATCTGCGGGGACGCCCACCTGATGAACTTCGGCGGGTTCGCCACGCCGGAGCGTCAACTTGTCTTCGACCTGAACGACTTCGACGAGGTCACAATCGGCCCATGGGAATGGGACATCAAGCGGCTTGCGGCAAGTTTCGCCATCGCCGCGCAGCACATGGGCGTCGGTCGTGGCGTCGCAAGCGATCTGGTGATGGCCGTCGTCAACAGTTATCGCGACCGCATCGCCCAGTATGCGGAGTGCAGCGTACTCGAACTCTGGTACGAGCGCATTACGTTCGAAGGGATGATCGAATCGGCAGTCACCCCCGAAGGTCGGCGTCTGGTCCGCAAGGGCATGGAAGGCGGCCGGCCGGACGCACGAGAGCGTACTCAGCAAGATGGCAGTCGAGCAGGATGGCCGATGGATCATGCGCGACGCGCCGCCCGCGCTCTTTCACCCGGCCGGCCCGAACTCACTCCTCGGCGCTCAAAGCGACTGGGCCGAAACGGACGCCTGGAAGAAGAAGCTCCACAAGTCGTGGCAAGAATACCTCGACACGCTCGCGCCTGACCGTCGCGAACTGCTCTCCAAATTTGCCGTAGAGGACATTGCGTTCAAGGTTGTCGGTGTGGGCAGTGTCGGGACGTTCTGCCTCGTGATGCTTCTGATCGACAGCTGGGGAAAGCCCCTCTTCCTGCAGATCAAGGAAGCGCGCGCATCGGTGGTCGCCCAGTATTTCAACGCTCCCGGGCCGGGGCACGAAGGGCAGCGTGTGGTAGTCGGGCAGCGTTTGATGCAGGCGGCCAGCGACATATTTCTCGGTTGGACGACTGGCCCCCAAAGCCGTCACTTCTACCTTCGGCAACTTCGCGACATGAAAGTATCCGCCTCTATCGAACTCTTCGATACGACCATGCTGGAGGGGTATGCGCGAGTGTGCGCGTGGGTCCTGGCACGTGCCCATGCGAAAGCCAGCGGCAAAGCGGTAGAACTGGCGAGCTACATGGGAAAAGGCGACCAGTTCGCAGAGGCACTCGTGCATTACTCGCTTGCCTGTTCGAAGCAGAACGAGAAAGACTACGACGCCTTTCTTCGCGCATGCCGGTCGGGCAAACTGGAAGCACGCACCGATGAGGATATGGCGGCCGATTTCAGCGTTTGACGCGCTGGTGCGAGCCTGCTGCCAGCGCAGCCGGGTTCAGCTTGCCGTCGTCACGCTATCGCGTCCTGAGTCATTTGACGCTTGACCTTGCCACCGTGGGAACGTCGAAGCTAAAGGCTCCCGACTGACCACCCAAGGAGAAGCATATGGAACTGCAGATCAACGACATGACATGCGGCGGATGTGCAGCTGCGGTAACGCGCGCGGTAACGAATCTGGATAGCGGCGCGAAAGTGGACAGCGATGTCGCCACCCGGAACGTGAAAATCAACTCAGGCGCAGCGCCCGGGAGTCTGCTGGCTGCGATCCAAGCGGCGGGTTTTCACCCGGTCGAGAAAACCGGGGCATGACCGCCTGCGGCACGATGAGCGGCAGGCGGCCTTCCTCAAGCTCGCCTGCTGCATCATCTGCTGGCGACGGTGCAAAACGCATTTTGTTAGTCGAGGTCGCCCGTCGCGGACCGCACGCATTACGCCACGCCTGTGCGACGCGTCTTTTTGCCGAAGGATTGAGCCTCAAGGAGACAGGAGATCATCTCGGCCGGGAAAGGCGCGGGATCAAATGCTCCCCGGACGCGGTGGCAAGGGGGGTGAAACTGTTTGCGATTTCAACGACGCTGCAGGCCAGACGATCGGACCAGTGACGCCCGTCTGCTGCGCGACCTACTGGGCGGTCTGCTGACGTTGATACTCGTTGTGCTTCATTTGCATATAGTCGGCGCGGCTGACCTCGTGCAATTGGCGCGGATACTGCTCGGTCGCATCGAACCAGGCAGCGAGGCGTTCGTCGAGGCGGGCGTTGGGAGGGCTGGAAAGCGCACCCAGATAGGCATCGATGGCGAGGTAATAGCGCATGGTATTGCGTTCCACCAGACCGCGCACGCCGCCGATGTACTGCGTCTCGTCCGCCGGCAGATCGGGCGTGGAGGAAAAGCCAACCTTGTCCCTGCCGATCGTTGCCAGATAGGCTTTCATCGCAAGCCGTCCCGCCGTGCCGTAACCGTAGGCGTAGGTCAGATGGATAAAGGTGCGACTATCGTCCACGGGTATCGCCTCCAGCACGATACGGTAATCTTTTGTGCTCAGCGGACCCGTGGCCGCGGAGAGCTCCACACGAAGATAATCCGGGCTGCTCGCTGCCGTGCGATAGTTGAATTGCACGCGGTAGGACGAGGAAAGCGATTCCTCTGTCTTCTTGCCGATGTTCACCGTGAGGGCCGTACCGCTGGCGCTCGTCGATGCATGGCAGTACTTGATGTTCAGGTGCAGGATCAGCACGTCGCACCAGTTGGCCGGGCCCTGAGTCGGGTCGTTGAGCGTGCCGCTGACTGTCGCGAACGGATAGTTGACCACGCCGTAAATATCGCCTTTGAGTGCCGAGGGCAACTCCTGCGATTCGAGGTACAGCGGTCGCTGGAACTGGTTGAGCGCGAGCTGCTGCGTCAGACTCTGGTATTTGTCGCGCAGGCTCGCCGCGTTGTCGGCCGCTTGCGCGAAGGCGCTCTGGCACAGGCAGCAGAACACCGCCAGCATCGTGGCCATCAACCATTGTCGCGCTCTCCGGTTGCCTGTTGGTGATCTGGCAAGCCTGCCCATGGACGTCCTCCTACTTTTGGCTCAGGATGCGGGGCGCCGGGCGTCGATCGGATCGTGGCGCGCTGATTGCCTTGGCATTCTTGCAGGAGGCGGCGTGGTTTGTACATCCGTAATCGCCGCTGTCTCGCAGTACGCCGGGATAGACCGATAAACCCGTGCACTGCCGCTCGGCGACGTTCAAAGCGGCCGTCCGCCCGGACTGGTCGGCCATCGTCAGCCGAGGAACCCATACCAGCCATTGACGCCTTGAGGGACCGAAGACCGCTGTGGCCTGACCGCCCGAATGCTATTCGAAGGTGAAGGCCCGTTGTTTGAGTGGAGCCGCCGCTGGAATGGCAAGGTGACGGCTATGGCGAACGACGGCTCGTGGCCTAACCCGGAAGTACATCACCCGCTGACGGACCTATAGGTCGATCGGGCCCGAAGTTCCGGACTCGACCCGAAGCGGCCGTCGATCTTCAGGGAAAGCGGACATCCACAGACCTCGTTGCGTGCGCGTCGCGGCACGGACATCACTTACTACCTACGTACTGCGCGGCAGACGTACCGTGAACGCAGTTTCTGTCTCGTCAGAGCGCGCTTCGATCGTACCGTGATGGGCCTTGGCGATTTCGCTGGCGATATACAAACCGAGTCCGAGACTGCCCTTGCCGTCTCGTCCATTCTCACGATCCGGACCGCGCTGGAGGGGATCAAAGATGCGCTCCAGTAACGACCTCTCGATGGCGGGTCCGCTGTTCCTGACCTCGACCCGAACCTCGGCCTCGTCGCCAGTCACCACCACGTGCACCGGCGAGTCCGGCGCTCCGTACTTGATCGCATTCAGAACCAGATTGGCAAGCAATTGCTGCAGACGCTGGCCGTCCCACATGCCCTGAGCGTTGCCGTGCAACTCCAGATCGATCTGCCTGTCTGGCTGAACTGCGCGCAGCTGGTCTAACTCATCGGCGAACACGTCCGCCAGATTAACGCGGGCGGGAGTGACGTTGATGCCGAGGCCCAGCCTGGTCCGATTGTAATCGCACAGGTCATCAAGAAGCGACTGCATGCGGGCACCGCTTCGTATCAGACGCGCCGCAGCTCCCGATACGCGCTCCCCCGCATTCAGGGCGGCGAGATAGGAGGCCGTTACCTGAATCGTCTGAAGCGGGCTGCGCATGTCGTGTCCGAGCATCCCAAGGAACAGATTGCGGGCCTGTTCGACCTGCTCGCTGAAAAAGTCGACCGATTCGGCGAGCGCCTGATCGATGGCCTCATTGAAGCGGATGACGTCATCCAGATGAGGCCCGTCGGGCTGGCAGTCATCCATCCATAAACGAAGCACACTTGCACGCAGCGCGCGGTACTCGGGGGCCAGCTGCCTGATGTTGAAGCCGCCTCGCGCGCGCAGAATGGCATGCGTTTGCGCGGCTGTCTCCGGGGCGTCAACCGGTATAGGGGCTCGCCCCCATGATTTTTGGTGTTGCGCGTCCCGGGTCTGTGAAGTCCGCAAATCCTTGGCCACCGCTTCCAGAATCTGCTGCGCGTGGTCACGTAAGGCTGGCGATTCCATGCCGGCTGCAGCTGGAAACAGGGTGGCTGCAAATTCCTCCCACTGCGCCACAATGGATTCCATGTTTCGTAAGATGAAATCAGCGAGTCGCATGCCTGCTCCTGCAGAAAAAGGGTCAACGGGACATTTCTGCCGAATTTATCCTACGCGGGAATTCGTGATACAACCCCGTCGGGTTTACGCTGCTTCGAGTGGCTACTTTCCGGCCCCATCGCCGACCAGCCGGGCTCGAGCCGATGCGCTCATCCGGCACCCCTGACCGGACACCGGGCATGCAGTCCTGTCGCGCGTGCAAAGTCCGACTCAAGCATGCCGACTGGGTAGGCCATACTGGATTCGAACCAGTGACCAACGGATTAAAAGTCCGCTGCTCTACCAGCTGAGCTAACGGCCCGGCTCGCCCGATGTCCGCCGCGACCAGGGCACTTCTCGCCGGTTTGCCCTAGCCGATATCGATCGTGCGACTCGTGGATCGCGCCGGCTCCGATTTTGGCACGGTCAACGTGAGCACACCGTTGTCGAACTTTGCCAGGGCGTGATCGGGGTCGGCGTTTTCCGGCATCGGGATCGTGCGCACGAAGTTTCCATAGGCGCGCTCGAGCCGGTAGCAGCCGTCTTCCTCGCTGCGCACGTCCTGTTTCTTCTCGCCGCGCAACACGATCGCCCCATCCTCGACGCTCACATTCAGGTCTTCGCGCTCCATCCCGGGCAGTTCGGCGGTCACGCGCAACACCTTCCCTTCGTCGACGACGTCGATGCGCGGCTGGAAGCGCGATGAACTGAAGTCGCCAAACCATCGTTCGAGCGCGCCGCGGCCTGCAAACGGGTCATGGAAGAACTCTTCCACAGCACGCCACGGTTCGCGTGAGAACAGCCGCGGAATGTCAGGCCACGGGGCACGCCACTGTTCGTTCGCCGGGGGGCTTTCCGGGCTGTCCGCATCGGACTTGCGGGCCGCCCCGCGTAGGAACTTGAAGGGATTCCACTTTTTCGGGTCCGTGTTCATCGTATCCTCCTCTACGGTCCGGCCGGAGAACCGGATTCCGGCCATTGCGCTGAAGCCGCGACAGCCCTCGACATTCCGGACTGCGTCTGCGGAACGCCGCCACGGCCGCCTCGCGATCCGCGGCGCGTCCTGAGCTCACGTACCGGCACCGCCCGTATGTTGAGCGTGCATCCGCGCCAGCATTCATGTGTGACGTTCCGCATCCGGGCCTCCGCAGTCGAAGGTGGCGGCCAGACGACCGCCACCGGTTTTCTCCCTGTCGTTGCTGCCCACCTGCCGACTTCAGTCCGTCCGCACCTCGATCCGGCGCGGACGGGCTTCGTCGCGGCGCGGTATCGTCAGCTTCAGCACGCCGTCCTTCAGGTTTGCGTCAATTTTCGTTGCGTCGAAGTCAGCCCCAAGAGCGAACGCCCGCGCGAAATGAGGCTGGCGGATCTCCGCGTGCTGCAGGCGCAGCCCCGCCGGCGTGGGCACCACCGCCTCGGCCTCGATGTACAGGTTGCCATCGTGTACCTTCACATCGAGCCGGTCCTTTGTAACGCCGGGCAGATCCGCCCACAGGGTGACGCCCTGGCTATCCTCGAAGATGTCCACGGGAGGCGTTAGCGTGATCCGGCGTTGTGACTGGTCGCCTTCGCCGCGGGCCACCGCCGTTTCATCTTTCCTGGCAAGTTCTGTCGTGTCGTTCATGATGTCCTCCTCAGTTCTGCGACGGGTTTCATTGAACCGTAATGGCACGCGGCTTGGACGTCTCCCGCTTGCCGATGCTCACGGTCAGGCAACCATTGGTGTACTGCGCCGTGACCTTATCGGGGTCCG
The DNA here is from genome assembly GCF_004361815.1 of Paraburkholderia sp. BL10I2N1. Lineage (NCBI taxonomy): Bacteria > Pseudomonadati > Pseudomonadota > Betaproteobacteria > Burkholderiales > Burkholderiaceae > Paraburkholderia > Paraburkholderia sp. BL10I2N1. The sequence goes on from NZ_SNWA01000002.1 coordinate 739,064, forward strand.
CATTCTGCGGCAGTTCAATGACGCGCCGGAAAGAGCCGACGAACCGCTCCTGCGCATAGGTACGCGTGTCGTCGCCAGCCGCGTCCGGCTGTGCGGTCCTGCGTTCGCCGCTAATGGTCAACAGCCCTTTGTCGATGGATACGTCGAGGTTCGCCGGATCGATACCCGGCGCGAACGCGACGATCTCAATCGAGTCGTCAGTCGAACCAATGTTGACCTGGGGGAATGCGCCGAAGCGCCCGGAACGGATGCTGGAGGGGAAGCCGCCGAACAGGCTCGCCATCTGCCGTTGCAGACGGTCGAACTCGCTGAAAAGGTCGGTCCCGGAATAGAGATCACTCATGGTCGTTTTCCTCCTTCAAACCAGCAGGAAGACGAACCGGCCTACGCGCTCCAGTCCGTCCGCCATGCTGCCGGCAAACAAATCGAAACACGCAGCGCGCCAAAATCTCCCAGCGCGACTGCCCGAGCGATATTTAAGATAGGACTGGAAACGGAAATTTCAAGGGGCGATGGCAACTTTTTGTTCTTGAATTCGGATTGCCCACCCCTATGTTTGTGACACCCTGCAACACCCTGCGAGGACACCATGGAATTCGAATACGATTGGCTTACTCTTGGGCGCCACCGTATCCGGTTGCGTTCAGCGAAGGGTTTCCCGACCGAGACGATGCGCACGGCGGTCGAAGTCATCCGGCTGGCGATCGACAGCAACATGAGCGCCCGGGCGCGGCTGGTTGAAGTGGTGTTCCGGCAGGAGTCCGCTTACGAGATTGCTGTCGGCACCACGTTCGCCGACGACCGGCTATGCGCGCCGCAGCTCGAAGCGGCGATCGCGACGGTCTTGGGCCTGCAGCCCGCGCAGATCAATATTTTAGTGACCGTCGTCACCCAGGAAGAGGTCGATCTGCACTTTGGTGTCTACGAACGGATGCTGGCTGAAAAGCTCGGCGTGGTGCCGCCAATCCAGTGACGCGTCGCGGCAGGCAAGGTGCGGATGATCGGCAAGGGCAGAACTCCGCGCCTGCCGCGCAGTCGCCTGCCTACCAGGGCGGACGGCGGCGGCGCCGCCTTTGCTACGATGTAATGAGGAGTTGTAGTGTATTCGAAGGCAGATTGTTCGCCGCCGGAATTCGATCAATCGGCTTCAGGAAAACCGCGACACTACCGATGAGTCGTACGCATGCATCAAAATAATGGCGATTGTCGACGATGTAGCCCGCGTCGGCGAGTGTCCCTTCGTGGCCGATCGGTGTCCTTTTCAACGCAGGCCAAGGCTTACCGACTACGCCGCAGCGGAATCTGCAAAGGCGCGTATGCTGCGCGGCGTCGCGCTTCCGGGCGCTGCGATCATTCGATCGTTGACGCAGTAGCAGCATCATCAAGGCCTCGCGGACAGCAACATCGATTGACTGGCCGAACCGCCGCGTCTGTGTGTTAATCAGCTGCCGTCGCTGCGCGCTCTATCGCGCTTGTATCGATCTTCTTCATTTTCATCATCGCGTCCATCGCACGCCTTGCGGCATCACGATCGGACCCGTTGACGAGCTCGAGCAGCCGCCTGGGCGTGATCTGCCACGAAAAACCCCAGCGATCCTTGCACCAGCCGCAAGGCGCTTCCTCTCCGCCATTGCCAACAATCGCGTTCCAATATCGGTCGGTCTCTTCCTGGCTATCCGTCTGGACCATGAAACTTACCGCCTCATTCGCCTTGAAATTGGGCCCACCGTTCAGCCCTACAAAGCGCCGGCCGAGCACGGTGAACTCGACCGTCAACTCCGGACCCTGCCCAATGCCCGGTATAGGGGATACATGACCTGCATCGACACGGCTGTCGGGAAAGGTGACGGCGTAAAACTCGGCCGCCTCGCGCGCTCTACCTTCGTCGAACCACAGGCATGTTACGAACTCAGTCATCGCAATCTCCTTTCAGAAGCACACGCAGTCAACTGGCTTTGAGGGCAGCAACCTGACGCCCACGCCACCGAGACGGTTGGCATTGACCGTCGATAATAGCCTGGCTGTTGCGTTCGAAAAGCGCGAATCGCGAAACATCGGCGAAACAGGTGGTGGATCGCGACTAGCCGACGACCCGCTTCTGCCCAACGGACCGACGCCGCTGCTACGGCTGCTTCCACGGTGCAATGGCCGTTCTTTTTCGGGGGCGTCCGTGCAGACGATCGCACAACGCCGTCGACGATGTTATTCGAATGTCAGCTTCCGCGACCCGATAGCGTATCCGCGAAACGCAAGGCGGCGATCGTAACGGACGTATTGGCTCTGGCGGACGGCTCTGCCGAAGGAGAAATGGACAATGCCGACGCAGCCGCGAGTGCTATCGAATTGCGTTGTTTACCAGTGTGGTTTCTTTATCGACGCGATGATAAGGATCAATTGTTCTTTTCCGCTTTGTCCCCGCATCATGCAAACAGATAGCGAAACAGTCGGCATCGATTGCCGTCTGACCTGCACCAACCAACGCCTGGCCCTTGCTGCCTCATGGCACCTGACAGTCTGTTTCAAGCGAGAGGATTCCCGCAATGAGTACGCCAGCCGCGAACCTGGGGATGACCGAACGAACTACGCTGGCCATCGGCGAGGTGCTGGCAGGACGCAGCGCGGGCGTCCGCTCCACGCTGCTGTTTGCCGGCCCGGCTGTCGTTGCTTCCATTGCGTACATGGACCCGGGCAATTTCGCGACGAACCTTCAGGCCGGCGCCCGGTACGGGTATTCGCTGCTCTGGGTAGTGCTGGCCGCCAATGTCATCGCCATGCTATTTCAGGCTCTTTCGGCACGCCTTGGCATTGTCACGAACCGCAATCTCGCCGAAATGTCCCGAGCGCATTTTTCGACGCCGGTGGTCTATGCGATGTGGGGAATCAGCGAGATCGCGGCAATGGCGACGGATCTCGCCGAGTTTCTGGGCGCTGCCATCGGCCTTGCGCTGCTGTTTCATCTGCCCCTGCTCGTCGGCATGGCGGTGACGGGTCTCATTACGTACGCGATCCTGATGGCCGAGAAGCAGGGGTTCCGCCCGATCGAACTGATCATCGGCGGTCTTGTCGGCGCCATTGCCCTGTCCTATGTGGTCGAACTGCTGATTGTCCACGTATCGTGGGGAGCCGCCGTGCGCGGAACGTTTGTTCCCCAACTGCCGGGTTCCGGCGCGCTAGATGTGGCTGTCGGTATATTCGGTGCCACGGTGATGCCTCACGCCATCTATCTGCACTCGGGCCTGACGCAAAATCGCGCGCCCGCGCGCACCGATGCTGCACGCCGCAGGCTGGTGCAGTTCTCGAATCGCGAGGTCGTCATCGCGCTGACGCTGGCGGGTCTGGTCAACATGGCGATGGTCATCATGGCTTCCGGCGCATTTCACGCGGGCCATCCCGAAGTAGCCGAGATCGAAACGGCGTATCACACGTTGACGCCGTTGCTCGGCGCCGGCGCGGCCGGAGTCTTCCTGGTTTCGCTGCTGGCCTCAGGCGTTTCCAGTTCGGTGGTCGGAACAATGGCGGGGCAAATGATCATGCAGGGTTTCGTGGGCTTTCGTTTTCCTGTCTGGCTACGCCGTCTTGTGACGATGGTGCCTGCGTTCATCGTCGTGGCGCTCGGGGTCAATGCAACCGATGCGCTTGTCTACAGCCAGGTAGTATTGAGCTTCGCGCTGCCGGTGCCGATGATTGCCCTCGTCATCTTTACCAGCAGGCGCGACATCATGGGCACGTTCGCCAATAGCGGGCTTGTATCCGTCACGGCAATTCTCGGGACCGCTACGATTCTGGTCCTCAACGCGATCCTCTTGCTGCAGACGTTTGGCGTTGCGATACCGGGATTGCCGGCAGCTGGATGAGGGCGGTCCCTCCCCGTCGGGCAAACTTCTCTGCATCGGCACAATCCCAAATGGCTTGCCGACCTGCGCGAAATGGCTTATAGAGTGACCGGTTCACGTCCGCGAAACATCTCTACAAAATCCTAAGAACAACGACATCTGCCGCGTCTTGTGCATTCAAATGTCAAACATAGCCACCGGCATCCAGGATAAAGGGGGCTAAAGTCCACCAGGGTTTGGTGCGCGAGCGGCGTCGGTCACTTTCCGCTTCTTTTGTCTAAAGACACCAGATTAACTCCACACTAAATACAGGATTCCTGCCATGTCTCACGTCACCGCCGTTCCCGCCGCCGACAGCGCCGTCGCGCTGGCTCACTTCCAGTCGACGCTGCAGTTCGAGACGGATTGCTGGGATGTCCATGATGCGCTGTCGTCGGCAGGCGAGGGACGCACGGGATTCATTCTGCTCGACGTCAGAAGCCCAGCTCAGTATGCACAGGGACATGTACCGGGCGCGATCAACCTGCCGCACGGCAAGATCATCGAATCGAAGCTGGCCGCATGGCCGCTTGACACGCTGTTCGTCACCTATTGCGCGGGTCCGCACTGCAATGGCGCGACGCGCGGCGCGATCCGTCTTGCGCAACTCGGGCGGTCCGTCAAGATCATGATCGGCGGGGTGACAGGCTGGCTCGACGAAGGGTTTGAACTGGCCAGGCCGGAGATGCCTGAGGCGGCGCCGGTCGTCGGGACATAAACGCAGGTGTCTCACGCGCTGCGGAATAGACAGGCGATGCCGGTCGTTTATATCGGGTAGTGATGCGGGCTGCAGGCGGCCAAAACCGCAGGGTGCGGTCCCGCTCGGCTCATCGACCAACGGCAGGCTGTCATGAACGCTCACGGCGCGCATCTCATTCGTCCGGTATCCGCTCTGCTTTGCATCGCCTCGCTGTCGGCGCTGATAGCGTGCGGTGGCGGTGGCGGTGGCGGTGGCGGTGGCGGAGGAAGCAACCCGATGCCGACGCTCACGATGTCGGGCACCGCCGCAACCGGCGTGGCGCTCAACGGTGCGGCGATGAGCGTCAGCTGCTCGCCTGGCACGGCAAGCGCCACCGCCGACGCGAACGGCAACTACAGCCTCACGGTGACGGGCACTCCACCCTGCCTCATTTCGGCGACGGCCAACGGCATTACGCTGCATTCGCTTGCATTCGCGGGTGGTACGTTCAACACGACACCAGAGACCGACCTGCTGCTCACCTTTCTCGCCGCACAGCTTGGCACGACTGAAACCGGACTCATCGCTGCCCTCCCCGCCAACGCGCGGTTTCAGCAGGTGCTGGCGAACACGACCGATGTCCTGAACGCCCAGTTTGCCGTCGTCTCGAACCTGCAGCAGCGCTATGCGCTGACGCTGTCGGCGCCGAGCTTTCTGACGACGGCTTTCACAGCCGGGCAGCCAGGCGTCGATAGCGATCTCGTTGCGCTCAAAAAAGCCGGCGCGATCGACAGCAACGGCCAGCCCGATCCCGCCGCGGTCTCGCTGATGATCACAGCAGGTACCGCGCAGGCACTGCCGGTGCCACCCACTTCGACAGGCGGCACAGGCGGCACAGGCAACCCCGGCAGCGGCGGTATGGGCGTCGGCATGATGTAGCCGCGCACAGCAGGCATCCAGCCTCGCCGCTCACGCCGCTGCAAGCGGCTTCAGGCGCAGACGCAACGCTTCGGACGCGCGCGTCATGGGCGCGCGCAGTTCGTTTTCGATTCTGCCTTGCGCCGCCAGCGCCGCCTTCACGGGCCCCGGATTCGGCTCCGCGAACATCGCGCTGACGAGCGGCGCGAGTGCATGCCAAAGCGAGCGCCCTTCGTCGAGCCTGCCTGCCGCCAGCGCACGATACAGTGCGACAAAGCGCTCCGTGCACACATGGGCCGATGCAGCGATCGCACCGGCGCCGCCCATGCAAAGCGTCGTGAAGATCTCGCTATCGTTGCCGGCCAGCACGCGCAGCCGGCCGTCGAGGATCAGCGCGAGTGTCGTATCGGGCGAACCGGAACAGTCCTTGACGGCCTGAACGCGCGGATGCGCAGCGAGCGTCAGCAGGCTGTCGAGTTCGATACGAACGCCGGTGCGCGCAGGGATGTCGTAAATCACGACGGGCTTCTGGCTCAGATCGGCAAGCGACGAGAAATGATCGATCAGCCCCGCCTGCGAGGGCCGGATGTAGTACGGCGCGGAAATCAGCACACCGGCCACCGGCTGTTCGTTGAGCTGCGCGACGCGCTCGCGCAGGCTCGCCGCGTGGTTGCCCGACACGCCCGCGAGTACGGGCAGATCGCCGGCCGCCGCCAGCGTCGTTGCGAGCACGGCGTCCTGTTCGGACGCCTCGAGCGCGGCCGGTTCGCCGGTCGTCCCGAGCGCGACGAAACCCGACACGCCCGCCTTCGCATACCCTTCGATCAGCGCGCGCAACGCATCGTGATCGACCGCGCCGTTTGCGAACGGCGTGACGAGTGGAATCCAGATCCCTGAAAAAATCGACATGAGAATACCTCGAACGTGACCGTATCGATTCCGTTCAGCAGTGCGGGGGGAAGGTACGTCGAAGGCGGGCCTTGACTGACTGTTCCGTCGCACATCTGACGGAACAGCAGGCTCCGGTCAGATGAGCAACTGTTTTTTGGCTTTCGCGCCAGCGACCGCGCAGGTGGACACGACGCTCGCAAAAGCGATGCGTGTCGCACGAAGACGGAAGATCTGGCTGGTTTGCATGGATCGCAGTGTAACCGGCCTTAGCCCCATCCTGCAAAGGGACTCATGCGCGGCGGAGTCTGCCTGTCGCAAAAATGCTTGACTTCTCCCACCATCAAACTAATATACGCACAGCGTATATCAACCAGCCTTAACCACCACCGACGGGTGACCCGCATGAGCGTTCCGCAACAAGCCTTCCTACGCGACGCCATGCGTCGCCTGAACATGACCCGCGAAACCTTCGCGAGCCGCATTGGCGTCTCCCGGCGGGCGCTCGACACCTGGCTCCTGCCCGACGATTCGCAGGAATCGCGCGCCATGCCCGAAATCGTCGAGCGTTTCGTGTCCGAGATCGTCGTCAACGGCGCGCCCAGCGAAAACTATACGCAAAGCGTAGATTCCCAGTCGCTGGCAAGCCAGATCCTGTTCGAAGGCCGGCCGCAACTGCTTTCCGTTGATCAATTCTCGCGCGACTCCGTCGAAGCGCTCTTTCGCGTCGCGGACATCATGCAGCCCATCGCGCGGCGCCGGAAAATCTCCCGCGTGCTGGAAGGCGCGGTGCTCGGCAACCTGTTCTTCGAGGCCAGCACCCGCACGCGCGTGAGTTTCGGTGCGGCGTTCTGCCGGCTGGGCGGCTCGGTGTGCGACACGACCGGCTTCACGTTTTCGTCGATGGCCAAGGGCGAGTCGATCTACGACACGAGCCGCGTCATGAGCGGTTACGTCGATGCGCTGGTGATCCGCCATCCCGAGCAGGGCTCGGTCGCCGAATTCGCGCGCGCGACCAATATTCCGGTGATCAACGGCGGCGACGGCCCCGGCGAGCACCCGAGCCAGGCGCTGCTTGACCTGTACACGATCCAGCGCGAATTCTCGCGCCTCGGCAAGATCGTCGACGGCGCGCATATTGTGCTCGTCGGCGACCTGAAATACGGCCGCACCGTGCATTCGCTCGTCAAGCTGCTGGCGCTCTATCGCGGCATCAAGTTCACGCTGGTCTCGCCGCCGATGCTCGAAATGCCGTCCTATATCCTCGAGCAGATTTCGCGCAACGGGCACGTCATCGAACAGACCCACGACCTCACGGCCGGCCTGCGTGGGGCGGACGTCGTCTACGCGACGCGCATCCAGAAGGAGCGCTTCACCGACGAGTCGTTTGAAGGATACACGCCCGATTTCCAGATCAATCAGGCCCTGGTCGATACGGTATGCGGCGCGGACACGCTGATCATGCACCCGCTGCCGCGCGACAGCCGGCCCGGCGCGAACGATCTGAGCGTCGACCTGAACCACGATCCGCGGCTCGCGATTTTCCGTCAGACCGATAACGGCATCCCCGTGCGCATGGCGATTTTCGCGGTGCTGCTGGGTGTCGAGAAGCTGGTCCAGCATTCGATGCGCGACGCCGCATGGCGTCCGCCGACGTATCTCGGTCCGGACGACGCGGTGTTTCACGGAATCGATTGAGCGTCGGCCGAACGTCGCTCAAGCGTCGACGGAGCCATCGGTAACTGAGGCGAGGCATCCCTTCGACTCGCGGCGACGCACTGGGCAACGATCTCGAACTGGCGGTCAAAAGCAGTGATCGCGTCATTCCCTGCCGGCACTCGCGCGTATCAGCCCCAGGCGTTCGCCGCGTTCGCTGCTGCCACCGTGCATTGCAGACCCTGCATGCGGCCCGCTTCGTCAATGGCCGCTTCGAGGTCGGCAAACGGGTACGACTTCAGTTCAACCGGTTCGAGCGACAACTGTTTCGAGTTCACCAGTGCGACCAGCGCGAGATAGTCGGCGCCCGTGTACATGAAGTGGCCGATCAACTCCCAGTTGTTCCGCAACATCTCGCCGTACGGCACCGGCAGATCGACCTGCATGCTGCCCATCAGCACCAGCCGCCCGTTGCGGCGCAGGCTGCGAAGCGCCGCGAGCGTCGCGTTCGGATCGCCGGCCTCGCCGACCATATCGAACGCGAGATCCGCGCCACCGCCAGATGCCGAGCGGATCGCCGCGACATCGGCGGCGCCGTCGCCGGTCAGCAGAACCGGCACGACACGGCCCCGCCCCAACTCGACCAGCGTTTGCAGCGGTTCGAGCCTGCGGCCCAGCGCGATCACCCTGCTCGCGCCGGTTGCCAGCGCAACGAGCACCGCCGCCGAGCCGAAATAGCCACTCGCTCCATTGATCACCACGGTTTCGCCCGCCGTCAGCCGACCGCGCCGCAAGCCGCCGAACGGCACGGCGAATTTGCCGAGCACCGCGAGGCGTTCAGACGAAATTCCATCGAGCCCATCGAGCGAGATCAGTGTCGACGCCGGAAACTCGGCCAGCTCGCGCCACGTGCCGTGCGGGAAATCGGCGAGCATCGGCGCGCTGCCGGCGCTGATGCCGGTCAGGCCGATCAGCGCCTGTTCCGGCTCGCGCGTCGTTTCGTTGGCGATCCAGTGCGGGTTCACGGCGACGCGCTGCCCGGCGCGAAATGCCAGCACGCCTTCGCCCACCGCCTCCACGCGCCCCACGCCGTTGGTCCCCGGTGAGAACGGTCCCGGCGGCAAAGCGTACGGCAGCTTGCCCTCCAGCCAGTTGCGCGTGTAGCTCAGGAGCGGCACCGCCTCCATCCTGACCAGAACGGCGCCGCGGCGTGGCGCCGGTTCAGGAATCTCGCGCAGTGCGAGCGGCGTGCCGGGTTGATCGAGTAGCCAGGCTTTCATCACTGATTTCTCCAGTCGTTCGATTGATGGGACCGACGGGTTGTACTGTAGGCTCCACCAACCTATCCTTCAAATCAATTGCTCATACACGACGTATCAACATGATTGATCTGCGTGGTATCGACCTGAACCTGCTCGTCTCGCTCGACGCGCTGCTGAGCGAATCCAACGTGACGCGCGCTGCCGCGCGGCTGCATCTCACGCAGCCGGCCGTATCGACGCAGCTCGCGAGGCTGCGCGCGATCTTCGGCGACCCGTTGCTGATTCCCGCCGAAACCGGGCGCGGCATGACGCGCAGCGCGCGAGCGCTTGAACTCATGGAACCGCTTCACGCGGCATTGAAAAATCTCGAAGCGGTGGTTCGCCATCAGCCGAGCTTCGATCCACGCAGCGACTCGCGACGCTTCATTGTCGCGGCGCACGACAACTCGATGGCGGTGCTGGGCCTGCGACTGATGGAACGGCTGTCGAAGATCGCGGGGCGCGGCGTGCAAATCGCGTTCGCACTCGTCGATCAACCGACGGTGGCAAGCCGACTCGAACGCGGCGAGGTCGATCTGCTGCTCGGCTCAGAACGGATGATGCCGCCGACCATCAAAGCCCGGAAGCTGTACGACGAACACTTCGTCTTCGTGCAGCGCAAAGGGCATCCGCGCGGCACCGGACCACTCGATCTCGATGCCTATTGCGCGCTCGACCATGTACTCGTTTCCACGAGCGGCGGCAGTTTCTACGGCTTCATGGACGAGCATCTCGAAGTCTTGGGACGCGAGCGGCGCGTCGTGCTGTCGGTGCAGCACTCCACGCTGGTACCCGAGCTGATCACGCAGACCGACTATGTTGCGACACTGCCCGCGCGGCTGGCCGCCCGCTACGCCGACCGCCTCGACCTGTTCGATCTGCCATTCGAAGCGCGCGGCTTTTCGCTTTTCGCGGGCTGGCATCCGCGCAACCAGACCGATCCAGCGATCATCTGGTTACGCGAAATGCTGACAGAAATAGCGGCATTCTAAAGACCTTCGCGCTGGTTACCATTGTCGGGCGAAATAATAACGGCTGGTTACAAATGGCCACCCTGCCAAATGCCATCAACTCGATATGCCGCGCTCAAGACGAACGCCATAAATATCGATGCCGTTGCAACGAAGATGCGTGAACGAGCCTTGTTTTACAGTGCAAAACGCATAGAAGTTGTGTCTGACAGGTATTTGAAATACCTGTCATATATGCGAGTCTTTAGCAGTCCAATACGGGTCCCTTTCCAATAAAAATCCTTTAGAACGCGTCTTTACTTTTTTCGTTGTTAAGCGCAATGTGCATTGTTGAAACGCGTGTTGCCCGTTTTTTCTGTCGTTTGCCATGCGTGGTCCCGGCGCTTTTCACATGTGCCGCGTTCGCAACAAGCTTTGCCATGCGCAAGACCCGGTGGCACCTGAATTGCTGAATGAACTGACGTCCCTTCGAAGCAGCCCGTCCTTGTATCGCGAGTCTGCGTCGACCTTTCATGGAGCAAGCAGATCGTCATGCCCAGGAATTCCGACTCCAGGGATCCGCACCAGGGATCCGCCTCTCCTAACGTCTCGCGTCGACGCTTTCTGCAATCCGCCGCAGCGGCAGCGACAGCCGGCGCAACACCTCACCTGCATGCGCAGCAGCCCGCCGTCGCAGCGGCGCCTGCGGCCCCGCGAGCGCCAGTGCCGCCGCGCCCTGTCGCTCTGAACATCAACGGACGCGAGTACGCGCTGCATCTCGAGCCACGCGTCACGCTGCTCGATGCCCTGCGCGAATATGCCGGACTGATGGGCACGAAAAAAGGCTGCGACCGCGGGCAATGCGGCGCGTGCACGGTACTGGTCGACGGACGGCGCATCAACTCGTGTCTGACGCTCGCCGTCATGCATGAGGGCGAGGCCATCACCACCGTCGAAGGACTTGCTCGCAACGGCACGTTGAACCCGCTGCAGCAGGCATTCGTCAAACACGATGCGTTTCAGTGCGGCTACTGCACACCCGGCCAGCTCTGTTCTGCGACCGCCATGCTTGGCGAGTTCAAGGCGGGCACGGCAAGCACCGTCACCGCTGATGTGCGAACGCGTCCTGCGCAACTCTCGGACGAAGAGATCCGCGAACGCATGAGCGGCAACCTGTGCCGCTGCGGCGCGTATTCGAACATCGTCGCCGCGGTGCGTGCGGTGAACGAAGGCACGGCCTGAGGAGGATCAGCCCATGGAAGCGATCTCCTACGAACGAGCCAGCGATGTCGCAGGCGCGGTGCGTGCCGCACAGCAGCCAGGCACCGTATTCATCGGCGGCGGCACGAACCTGCTCGACCTGATGAAAGGCGGTATCGCGCGCCCCCTCAGACTCGTCGACGTCACCCATATCCGCGGTCTCGATACGATCGGGTCATTGCCCGACGGCAGCCTTCGCATCGGCGCACTGGTGCGCAACAGCGATGCCGCGAATCATCCGTATGTGCGCGAACGCTATCCGCTGCTGACACAGGCTTTGCTTGCGGGCGCATCGGCGCAACTGCGCAACATGGCCACCGTCGGCGGCAACCTGATGCAGCGCACGCGTTGCCACTACTTCTACGACGTCGCTTTCGTTCAGTGCAACAAGCGTCAGCCCGGCAGCGGATGCGCTGCAATAGATGGCCATACGCGCATGCACGCCATCCTCGGCGCGAGCAGCCAATGCATCGCCGTGAATCCATCGGATATGAGCGTGGCGCTCGCGGCACTCGATGCCACGGTGCGCGTGAGCGGTCCGCGCGGCGAACGGGTGATTCCGTTTGCGGCGTTCCATCGTCTGCCAGGCGAGCGTCCCGATCTCGACACGACATTGCAGCCCGGCGAACTTATTACATCGGTCGATCTGCCGCCGCCGCTCTTTAGCGAACACGCGCACTACCTGAAGGTGCGCGACCGCGCGAGCTATGCGTTTGCGCTCGTCTCGGTCGCGGCGGCGTTGCAGCTCGACGGCAACACGGTGAAGAACGTGCGTATCGCGCTGGGAGGCGTGGCGCACAAGCCGTGGCGCGCGAGTGTCGCCGAACAGATGCTCACCGGCGCGCCGCTCACCGATGCAACGCTGCACTCCGCCGCAGCCGCCGCTTTGCGCGACGCGCATCCACAGCGCGACAACGCGTTCAAGGTGCAACTCGCGCAGCGCGCCATCGTGCGTGCCCTCAAGCAGGCTGCAGGCGAACCAGGAGGCTTCGCATGAACATGATTGGTCAGCCGCTCGACCGTACCGATGGTCTGCTCAAGGTCACCGGCGAAGCGCGCTACGCCGCCGAATTTCCAGCCGCGAGACTGGCGCATGCCGTGCTGGTCACCAGCACGTTCGCGAGCGGGAGCATCGCGTCAATCGATACGGCGCGCGCCCAGTCGCTGCCCGGCGTGCTGCTCGTGATGACGTATCAGAACGCAATGAGACTGCCGAACGGCGGACGCCCCGCACTTGCGCCGCCGGCCGGGCGTCATCTGACGCTGTTGCAGGACAACCAGGTCCACTACAGTAACGAGCCGGTCGCGGTCGTGGTCGCGGAGACACTTGAACAGGCCACCGATGCCGCCCGCCAGTTGCGCATCACCTGGCAAGGCGCGCCGGCGACGCTCGATTTCACGCTCGCCAGGGGCAGCGCGCATGCACCAGACCGACCGCAAGGCCGGCAGACCGACACGCAGCGCGGCGACATCGAAGCGGGGCTTGCGAGCGGCACGACGCCCATCGACGCAGTCTATACGACGCCGATCGAGCATCACAACCCGATGGAGCCCCATGCGACGCTGGCAATCTGGGACGGCCCCAGGCTCACGCTGTACGACTCGACGCAAGGGGTCAGCGGCGCGAAAAATGCCGTGTCGAAGACGTTCGGCATACCCGCCGACGATGTTCACGTGATCTCGCCGTTCATCGGCGGCGGGTTCGGCTGCAAGGGCTCGTCGTGGTCGCATGTGGCGCTGTGCGCGATGGCGGCGAAGCAGACCGGCAGGCCGGTGCGCCTCGCGCTCGAACGGCCGCAGATGTTCGGGCCGGTCGGCGCAAGGCCACGCACCGAGCAACACTTCGCGATCGCCGCGCGCGCGGACGGCACGCTGACCGGCATGCGCCACGACACATTCGCCAGCACGTCAATGATCGAAGACTGGACGGAGACCTGCGCAATGGTCACGCGCATGCTGTACGCCGTGCCGAATCAGGCGACGACGCACCGGCTCGTGCCGCTGAACGTCGGCACGCCAACCTTTACCCGGGCACCAGGCGAAGCAACCGGGTCGTTCGCGCAGGAATCCGCCATGGATGAACTCGCGTGGGCGCTGAAGATGGACCCGATCGCGTTGCGTCTGAAGAACTACGCCCAGGTCGATCCCCAGGACGGCAAGCCATGGTCGAGCAAGTCGTTGCGCGAGTGCTACCGCGTCGGCGCGGAGAAGTTCGGCTGGTCGCGACGCACGGCGACGCCGCGCTCGATGCGCTCAGGCAACACGCTGATCGGCCTTGGCATGGCCACCGCAACCTATCCGGCGAACCGCAGCCCGGCGGCGGCAATCGCTCGCATCCTGCCGGATGGCACGGCGATGGTCGCCTCCGGCACACAGGATATCGGCACCGGCACGTACACCGTCATGACACAGGTCGCCGCCGATGCGCTCGGCTTTTCGCCCGACAACATCCGCTTCGCGCTTGGCGATTCGACCCTGCCCCCAGCACCGGGGTCGGGCGGCTCGCAATCGGTCGCGAGTGTTGCGCCGGCAGTGCGCGATGCCGCTACGCAGGTGCGCAACAGGCTGGTCGCGATGGCGCTCGCCGATCCGGATTCTCCGGTGCACGGCGCGACCTTCGAAGAAGTGACCGTCGCGAACGGCTGGGTGGTTAGCGTGAAGGATGCGTCGCGGCGCGACCCGGCCGGTGCGATCCTCGCGCGGGCCGGCGGCCAGCCGATCGAGGCCCAGTCCAGCGTCAAACCTGGCGACGAGCGGCAACACTATTCGCTCCACTCGTTCGGCTCGGTGTTCGCCCAGGTGCATGTCGACGCCGACCTCGGCACCATTCGAGTCGCCCGGGTCGTTGCGGTGTACGGCGTCGGGCGGATCCTGAACGAAAAAACCGCGCGCAGCCAGATGATGGGCGGGATCGTCTGGGGCATCGGCGCAGCGCTCGAAGAAGAAACGCAACTCGACACGCGCTACGGCCGCTTCGTCAACGCGAATCTGGCGGAGTACCACGTGCCGGTGAACGCCGATATCGGCACGCTCGACATCACCTTACTCGACGAGGCCGACCCGCACATTAACTCGATCGGCTCGAAGGGAATCGGCGAAATCGGCATTACGGGCGTGGCGGCGGCCATCGCCAACGCGGTGTATCACGCGACCGGCGTACGTGTGCGCGATCTGCCGATCACGCTCGACAAGATCATGGCGGGTTCCACGTCCGCGTGAAGCGATGTGCGCATCGCGATCGATGCCGCGACGCTGAAACGCATTGACGCGCGGTCGTGTCCGCAGGGCACCAACCGCGTTTTTTTGTGGCCGGCATGACGTCACCGTGGCGATTGACGCTTGCCTGCCCGGGCGTTGCACCGCACAATCGAATGCATCCCCTCTTTCGGTGCCGCCCCATGTCTTATGCGTCGTCCGCCACTGGCGTCCTGCTTGCCGCCGGCTACGGGTCGCGTTTCGACCCCGACGGCATCCATAATAAGCTGCTTGCCCTGCTCCCCGATGGCATGGCCGTCGCGCACGAAGCGGCTCATCGCCTGCTGCGGGTCACGCCCCGCGTGGTGGCCGTTGTGCGGCCGGGTTCGGAAGCACTTGCCCGCGTACTCAACGACGCAGGCTGCGAAGTCGTGTTTTCCGTCGCTGCGGAGCGCGGTATGGGAGCAAGCCTCGCTGCGGGTGTCGAAGCAAGCCGGGATGCGGAAAGCTGGATCGTCGCGCTGGCGGACATGCCACGCATCGCCGTGTCGACGATCGAAGCCGTGGCGCGTGCGCTCGACGAAGGCGCATCGCTCGTCGCGCCTTACTATCGTGGAGTGCGCGGGCACCCGGTGGGCTTCGGCGCGGTGCATTTCGCCGTGCTGGCTGCACTCGACGGCGACACCGGCGCGCGCGATCTGCTCAGGCGGAATACAGCCACGCGGTTGGATGTCGCCGATCCGGGGATTCTCCGCGACGTGGACACCCCGGATGATCTGCACGGATTGAGCTGAGGACGCACCCGCTGCAGTGCAGTCCGATTGTGACCATCGCATGACGAACCCATGAGTGAAACCAGTCCGCGCCTCTTTATTGTGTCCCCTCATTTCAACGATGCGGTGTTCAGTTGCGGCGCGTTGCTGGCGGCCCATCCCGATGCCACCGTGTGCACCGTCTTTGCGGCGCCGCCGGAACATGAAATGCACACCGAATGGGACGCGAAGTCCGGATTTGCGAACGCGCACGAAGCCGTCCACGCCCGCACGATCGAAGACAACCACGCGCTCGCCATACTCGAAGCGATTCCTGTCCGTCTGCCGTTTCGCGATAGCCAGTATTTCGACTCGCCGTCGATCAGCAAGCTCGCTGCCGCGCTCGAAGAGATCATCTATGGCTCGACGGCGAATACGCTGCTGATGCCGCTCGGTCTGAACCATCCCGATCACGAGCGAGTCTTCGAAGCGTGCAGCGAAATCCTGCCGCGCCTCGCGCATCTGTCGTGGTTCGGCTATGAGGAAGCGATTCACCGGCGTGTGTCCGGCGTGATGCAGGCGCGGCTCGCCGATCTCGAGCATCGCGGCATCGTTGCGACGCCGGCGCATCCCGCTGGCCCATACGCGATCGATCCGCAACGCCAGGCGCTCATCAAGCGCGAAGCTGTCAATGCGTACGTGAGTCAGTTGCGCGCGTTCGGACCGCGAGACTGCCAGGACGTGTTTGCACCCGAACGTTACTGGCAGCTCAGCGCGACGCGCCAGCCGGCCAGGCATACAAAAAAATGAGCGTCACACTGACAAAGCGCCTGCACGCGTGCGGCGTTTCGTCTACGCTAAAGACGTCAGCCCAGAAATATGCCGCCGACCCGGCCACCGCAATCAACGGGCATTGAGATACCCGCGAGGTGACGTCATGACGTACTGCATGCACACCAACCCAATCCCCGATCCGCTTGCCGATCCCACGCGCGACCCCGAAGCCGATCCGCTCGTACCGCCTTCGCCCGGCCATCACAACGACGAACCGCAACGGCCTGAAGGTCCACCGGACAAGGACCCGATCGTCGATGTCGACTGAATAGGGGTTCGCGGCGCGTGGACACCGACCGGCGAGCGCGGCATGGCGCGCGTGACGGGCGGACCAGCCGCCACGCTCCGGCAGACTAAAAAAGCATTGAAACCGGGCTATTTTCAAAAGCCTGCGTCAACCCGTGTTCCGCGAATCGGAACGTTCAATTCATCAGAATATTACGGGTTTCCCCCCGCTGTGCTGCGCCGCACATCCTGCCGTTAACGCGAGCATGGCATCGCCTGCCGCCCTACCCAGTCCCCCGCTTTGACCGATGGAAAACGCGCACACCATGCAGAAGATGACCCTCAACAAGAAACTTGCTTCGATGATTGCCGTGCTCTGGATCGGCCTGATCCTGATCGGCGCTTTTGGTGCATGGCAAAACCGCTTGTCGATGATCTCCGACCGGCGCGACCAGTTGACTTCGCTGGTTCAGCAGGGCATAGGCATCGTCAACCGCTACTACACGTTGTCGCAGCAACATGTCATTCCTGAAGACGAAGCGAAGAAGCAGGCGCTCGCGACGATCGCCGCCATGCGCTACGGCAAGGACGGCTACGTTTCGGTGAACGACTCGCAGCCCGTCATGCTGATGCACCCGTTCAAGCCGGAAATGGTCGGCAAGAACATGTCCCAGTTCACCGATCCTTCCGGCAATCGCCTGTTCGTCGACATCGTCAACGCAGGCAACCAGCCCGGCGGCGGATTCGTCAACTATCTGTGGGCGAAGCCTGGCAGCGGCAGCGACGAGCCCGTCGCGAAGACGAGCTATGCGGCGCATTTCACGCCGTGGGACTGGTACCTCGTGACCGGCATGTACATGGACGATGTGCAGTCGGCCTTCTATGTGAACCTGCTGCGCTGGCTCGTGATTACCGTTGTGCTCGGCGCGATTGCCACGGCCGTCATGGTGCTGGTGCTGCGCAGCGTGCGCCAGGCGCTCGGCGGCGATCTCGAAGTGGCCGTCGATGCCGCGCAGCGCATGGCGCACGGCGATCTTTCGATGCCGGTGCCCCTCAGCCAGAGCGATCGGGGCAGTCTGCTGTATGCCCTGCACACGATGCAGCGCGGGCTGGTCGAAACGGTTTCGCGCGTGCGGACCGGCACTGAAAACATCAATGTCGGCGCGACCGAAATCGCCGCCGGCAACACCGATCTGTCGCAGCGCACCGAAGAACAGGCCGCTGCACTCGTAGAGACCGCGTCGAGCATGGACGAAATGACGTCCAACGTGAAGCAGAACGCCGAAAGCGCCCTGCAGGCCGCCGCGCTCGCGGGCCAGGCGGCGGACGTCGCGACCCGCGGCAGCCAGGTCGTCGACGATGTGGTCCGTACCATGGGCGAGATCACCAACAGCTCGCGCCAGATCGGCGACATCATCGGCGTCATCGACGGCATCGCGTTCCAGACCAACATTCTCGCGCTCAACGCAGCGGTCGAAGCGGCACGGGCAGGCGAACAGGGACGCGGCTTTGCCGTCGTCGCAGCGGAAGTGCGCAGCCTCGCGCAACGCTCGGCCACCGCGGCGAAGGAAATCAAGGCGCTGATCGAAACGTCGACCGATACCGTTGAAGCGGGCGCGTCGCTGGTGACGAACGCCGGTTCGACCATGACGGAGATCGTGCAGTCGGTGCGCCGCGTGAACGAGATTCTCGAGGAAATCAGCAACGCTTCCCGCGAACAGAGCGCGGGCATCGAGCAGGTCAATCGCGCGGTCGGGGAAATGGACCAGGTGACCCAGCAGAATGCGGCACTGGTCGAACAGGCTGCGGCGGCCGCGCATTCGCTGAAGGATCAAGTCGGCGTGCTGCGCGAAGCGATCGCCAGCTTCTCGCTGCCTGCCTGACGGCGGCACTCCGGCTCAGGAACAAAAAAGAAGGCGCCCGGAGATCGTAGCGCCTCGAAACACGCCGCGTCGGGGACGACGCAACAAGAAGACGAACGGCCCGGGGCGACTTTGAAAAGAATCGCCACCCGGGCCGCTTTTTTTAGTCCGCGTTTCGCCAGACTCCCCC
The DNA here is from genome assembly GCF_004361815.1 of Paraburkholderia sp. BL10I2N1. Taxonomy (NCBI): domain Bacteria; kingdom Pseudomonadati; phylum Pseudomonadota; class Betaproteobacteria; order Burkholderiales; family Burkholderiaceae; genus Paraburkholderia; species Paraburkholderia sp. BL10I2N1. The sequence goes on from NZ_SNWA01000002.1 coordinate 757,646, forward strand.
GCTTCGCACCCGTGCGACAAACCTGAACGGAATCTGGCAAAGCCGAATTCTCCTTAAGCGGATTTCACGACGCACGAGCGCCACCCATAATGGCCGCGTTCAACGCGCTCACGCCTTCCCCTCTTCTTCCACGCGGATTCTGCGTGGCAATGGACTGGAAGCGCGGACCGCAAGCGCACGACGTGCTGCACGGCCGCTATCCCCTTGCATGGATCTCGCATATTGCTTACGTTCTTATTACAATCAGTGCCGCGGCAGTTGTGGCATCGATCGGTGACGGACCCGCATCGGTGACGCGTGCTGACCGGCGGCTTTGCCGTGCGCATGCTTGCCGTGGGGTTTCACTGGCGGCTCAGAACCTTGACCGCCGCTGGCATCGATGCCGGCGGCGCACATTAACCCGGCGACACGTCATCTGGCGGGCGCCCTCACAACAGGAGCACGCCTGACGGCCTCGAAACACGCGTTGCCCGGCCTCGCAGGATGCGGCCGGACGTATGCGTTTCGCCTGCGCTGCCCGCCTTCGCACCCATGAACAACAGTAAGAAATCGTCGCACCGTGACCCGTACGCCCCCGTCGCAAAGAATCCCGTTCTGGCCTCGGCATTGCCGATGTGGCGTTCGAAACTGGTCGTCCTGATCGTCTTCATGGCGTTCGCTGCGCTGATCGGGCGCGCGTTCTGGGTGCAGATCGTCAACCAGGATTTCTACATCGAGCAGGGGCAAAAGCGCTATCAGCGCACCATTGAACTCGACGCAACACGCGGCCGGATCGTCGACCGGCATGGCGCGATGCTCGCCGTCAGCCTCGCGACGTACGAGATCTGGGCAACGCCGAAGCTGCTCGACGAAGCGTCGTTCGGACCGCTCGCGAAGCTTCTCGCGTTGCCGGCGACCGACCTGCGCAGGCGTCTGAGCGCCGACCGGCAGTTCGTGCTGCTCAAGCGCCAGGTGGACGCCGACACCGCTGCGCACATCGACAGGCTGGGACTCGCCGGCATCACCCAGATCGCCGATACGAAACGCTTTTATCCGGAAGGCGAAGCGGCCGCGCACGTGGTCGGCTTTACGGATATCGAGGACAAGGGCCAGGAAGGCGTCGAACTCGCGGCCAATGCGCAGTTGAGCGGCGAGCCGGGGCACCGCGAGGTGATCCGCGACCGGCTGGGTCGCGTGGTATCCGAAACCCGGCCGCTCGTGCCCGCGCAGAACGGCGCGACCGTCCACCTGACGATCGACCGCCGCATCCAGCAGCTTGCCTACGCGCAACTCAAGGCAGCGATCGGCAAGCACGGCGCGCAGGCGGGCAGCGTCGTCGTGCTTGACGCCCGCAACGGTGAAATCCTGGCGCTTGCAAACTGGCCCGCCTTCGATCCAAACGACCGCAAACGGCTGACCGGCAGGCAACTGCGCAACCGCGCGGTGGTCGACACCTTCGAACCGGGCTCGACGATCAAGCCGCTCGTGGTCGCACTATCGATCGACGAAGGCAAGGTGCGCCCGCAAACCCTCATCGACACAGGTCCGGGCGCGTACAGGATCGGTCCGAACGTGGTTCACGACACGTCGGATCATGGCCGCATCACCGTCGCCGAAGCATTGCAGAAGTCGAGCAATATCGCGCTCGCCAAGCTCGCGCTGAACCTGCCGGCCGAAACAATCTGGACGAAATATCAGGAATACGGGCTCGGCCGCTCGCCGGAACTGACCTTCCCGGGCGTGGCGTCGGGCAAGGTGCGGCCCTACAAACGCTGGCGCCCGATCGAACAGGCGACGATGGCTTACGGCTATGGCCTGTCGGCATCGCTGCTGCAGATTGCGCAGATCTATACGGCCTATGCCGGCGATGGCACGATGCATCCGGCCACGCTCCTGCTCGACGGCAGTTCAGGCGGCAACCCGGAAACGGCACGCGCCGGGCATCGCGTCACGACGCCCGCTACCGCCGCTTCGATCCGCTCGATGCTGGAAATGGCCACCGGCCCGGGGGGCACCGGCCGCGCGGCCGTCATCGATGGCTACCGGGTGGGCGGCAAGACCGGCACCGCGCGCAAGCTGGTCGGCGCGACCTACGCGAAGAACCGCTATCGCGCGCTTTTCGTCGGTATGGCGCCGATGAGCGACCCACGCCTGATCGTCGCGGTCATGATCGATGACCCGGCCGGCCGCGCGTTTTATGGCGGCACCGTGGCTGGCCCGGTGTTCTCGTCGATCGCGGGCGGTGCCTTGCAATTGCTCGGCGTGCCGCCAGACGTCTGATCCGGACCGCATGGCTCGATTCACGCTGCATACGTCGAATACCGGCGTCACGCGACTGACACGCAAGGACGTCGTGCACCCTCGCTGGTATTGTCGCGAGAGCTTGCTAGACTATCGGGACGCCGGACGATCCAGACTCCGGCAACGCTTCGCGCGCCAGGCGCAGCCGAAGACTGGCGCATTCCCCCGCAACACATGCAAAGGAAGAAGAGCCATGACGAATCGCACGTTGACGACTGCGGCCGGCGCTCCGGTCGGAGACAACCAGAATTCGGAAACCGCGGGCCCGCGCGGCCCCATTACGCTGCAGGACTTCTGGCTGATCGAGAAGCTCGCCCACTTCGATCGCGAAGTCATCCCCGAGCGGCGCGTCCACGCGAAAGGCTCGGGCGCATTTGGCACGTTGACCATCACGCACGACATCACCCGTTACAGCAAGGCGAAGGTCTTCGAAGTGGGCAAGGTCACGCCGGCCTTCCTACGCTTTTCGACCGTGGCGGGCGAGCGCGGCGCCGCCGATGCCGAACGCGACGTGCGCGGCTTCGCCCTGAAGTTTTATACCGAAGAGGGCAACTGGGACATCGTCGGCAACAACACGCCCGTGTTCTTCATCCGCGATCCGCTGAAGTTTCCCGATTTCATTCACACGCAAAAGCGCAACCCGAAGACGAACCTGCGTGATGCCGTCGCCGTGTGGGATTTCTGGTCACGCAACCCGGAATCGCTGCATCAGGTCACGATCCTCATGAGCGATCGCGGCATTCCGAAGAACTACCGGCAGATGCATGGCTTCGGGTCGCACACGTTCTCGCTGATCAATGCGCAGAACGAGCGCTTCTACGTGAAGTTCCATTTCAAGTCGAAACAGGGCATCGAGAACTACACGAACGCCGAAGCGAACCAGCTGATCGGCACCGATCGCGAAAGCGCACAACGCGATCTGTTCGAGCAGATCGAAAAAAAGAACTTCCCGCAGTGGCGTTTCTGCATCCAGGTGATGTCGGAAGCCGACACACGCAACTACAGAGAAAATCCGTTCGACATCACGAAGACGTGGTCGCAGAAAGAATTCCCGCTGATCGATGTCGGCGTGCTCGAGCTGAACCGGAACCCGGAGAACTACTTCGCGGATGTCGAGCAGGCGGCTTTCTCGCCGGCTAACGTGGTGCCGGGCATTGGCTTCTCGCCGGACCGTCTGTTACAGGGGCGGCTCTTTTCATACGGCGACACGCATCGCTACCGGCTTGGCATCAATCACCATCAGATCCCGGTCAACGCTTCGCGCAACCCGAACCAGAACAGCTTCCATCGCGACGGCGGCATGCGCACCGATGGCAACCTCGGCGGCACGGTGAACTACGAGCCGAACCGGGACGGCGCGTTCCCGCAGGATCCTGCGGTCAACGAGCCGCCGCTCGCCGTGGATGGCCCGATCGAACGCTACAACCATCGCGACGACGACGATTACTTCAGTCATCCGCGCGCGCTGTACAACCTGTTCGATGCGGGGCAACGGGAGCGGCTGTATCAGAACATCGCTGAAGCGATGGCGGGTGTGCCGAAGGACGTGATCGACCTGCAACTCGCGCTCTTCGAGAAGATCGATCCGAGCTATGCCGAAGGGGTGAAGAAGGCTCTGGGCAAGACGCCGCCTGTTTCGGAAAGCGCCTTGCCGTAAGGATCGGCTCATGCCATGCCGCCGACGGGGCTTCGTGCCATCGCCGGCGGTAGCGTCCCAACGTACGCGCTCCTGGCGCACCGGTCCACGCGGCGCGCGGCAACTCACGCCGCGCGTTTCCACCTGCTCCTACTGCGCTTCGCTCTCAAGCGTTTCCACGCGATTGCGGCCATTGCGCTTCGCCTGATACATCGCGCGGTCGGCTTCCTCCATCAGCGCCGTGCCGAGCGTCGTAGCGTCGTCACGCTTCATGTTGTTACGCGCCGACACGCCGATCGATACCGTCAACACAATCCGCGAGCCGCCATCGTCGAAGCATTCCAGCACCGACACGGCCTGCCGCACCCGCTCGGCGACGATCCGTGCGTCCCGGGCATCGCCCTGAAGCAACACGGCAAATTCCTCGCCGCCATAACGTGCAAGCGTATCGCCGAGCCGCAACTGCTGCCGCACGCACGCGGCCACCATCACCAGCGCGCGGTCGCCAGTCGGATGACCATAGGTATCGTTGATCTGCTTGAAGCCGTCGATATCGATGAAGAGACACGCAACCGGCAACGCGTAACGCGCCGCGCGCATCGTTTCCTCGCGCAGGCGTTCGTCGAAATACCGGCGGTTGGCAAGTCCCGTCAGCGGATCGGTCATGCCGAGCTGCTTCAGCCGCTCGCGGTGTGCGACGTTATCGAGGCTCGCGTTGACGACCGTTGCGAAGCGTTCGAGGATGTCGGTCGCCATGCCTTCCGCGAAACGGCCGGCGTTGTCGCTGCCGAGGCACAGATATCCGGTGATGCGCCCAGCGGTTTTGAGCGGCAGCACGATTGCGCTGGCGGGCGGCGCGTCGCTGCCAAAGAATGCGCCGCAGGCCGCCTCCCCCATTTCCTGCGCGGTGCCGAGCCATGGCCTGCCTTCCTCGCATAGGTGTACCCCGGCCTCGCTGGTCCGATGGCCGGTCTTAAGTTGATGGCGGCCCGGCCGGCGCGGCAGGTCTGGAGCGACGAGATCATGGAGCATCGGCGCACGCTCGTCGAGCCACAGGATGACCGTCGTGAGCGTGAATTCGCGCGGCAGGCGCTCGAACAGCGTATCGAGAAAGGAAGTGAAATCCTGTGCGCCAATCAGGTGGAGCTCCAAGTCCTGAAAACGGCGCAACGTACGCTCGTTGTGCTGCACGGTATCGATCAGCGCGCGCAGGCGGTCGGAAAGCGGCGTTTGGGCGAGGTTCGTCACGTTATCCAGGAATTGGCAGAGCGGGGCCAGGTCATTGCCCCAACGGCTTTATATCGGCCGCTTTTGCCAGGTCTTGAGGGCCGGATGCGGGGCGAGGCAAGCGACCCGCAAGCGCCGAGCGCCTCGACGCACCGCCGGTGCCCCGCACCGCCCGCCGCTTTCCGTTAATTACCTCCCAGGTAATGGAGTCGCGCTACGCGCGACGATATCCTCGCCTCATATCTGTTGCCCTCGGGCATCGACCACGAAGCGAGGAGCCACCATGTCAACTTACGCCATCGCGCATCTGCATGAAGTCACGATGGGCCGGCCCATCGTCGAATATCTGGAGCGGATCGACGCCACGCTTGCCCCTTTCGGCGGCCGGTTCATCATCCATGGTGGCAAATACGAACGGCTCGAAGGGCAATGGCACGGCGACCTGATCGTCATCGAGTTTCCCGACCGCAACGCGGCGCAGGACTGGTATCGATCGCCTGCCTATCAGGCGATCCTGCCGCTGCGAACGAAAAACTCAATCGGCGACGTGATCCTGATCGACGCCGTCCCGGCGAACCACGTCGCAACCGATGTGCTCGCCGGCTAGCGCCCCGGTAGACCGGCGTTGACCTGCATCGGCGGCGAACGTCGGTTGCCACGCCATGGCGCTACGACGCTATCGCCGGTTCGATCCCGACACCACGTCGATCCACACGGCGAGCACCAGAATGGTCCCTTTGACAATCATCTGCCAGTATGCGTCGACGTCGAGCATCGACATGCCGTTATCGAGGCTCGCCATGACCAGTGCGCCGATCAATGCGCCATAGACCGTGCCCGAACCGCCACGCATCGACGTGCCGCCGATAAAGCATGCGGCGATCGCATCGAGTTCGCCCATCGAGCCGGCCGACGGCGAACCTGCCGCGAGCCGAGCCGTGTTGACGATGCCGCCGAAGGCGCACATCAGCCCCATCAACGCGAATATTGCGAGCTTCACCCGGTCGGTGTTCACGCCGGACAGGCGCGTCGCTTCCAGGTTAGAGCCGACGGCATAGATGCGCCGGCCGAACACAGTCTGCGTCGCGATCCACGTGAAGATGGCGAGCAGCGCGAGCAACAGCAGAACCGGCACCGGGATGCCGCCGTAACGGTCCAGCGTCGCCACGAACGCAAACAGGATCGCGCCCGCACCGACGATCTTCGCGGCGTCCTGCCAGACCGGCACGACCGGCAGCTGATAGCGCTGCCGGTTGCGCCGCTGGCGCACCGTCAGGAGCGCGAGCAAGGCGAACAGCACGACGGCGAGCGTATCGCCGGCAATACGCGGCAAATAGCCCTGGCCGATGAACACGAGCCCGTCGGACACCGGCGCGATCGTCGAGCCGCCGGTCAGCCCGAGCAGGATCCCGCGGTAAGCGAGCATACCGCCCAACCCGACGATAAACGACGGTATCCGCCGATACGTCGACCACCAGCCGTTGAACATGCCGACCAGCGCGCCGCAGAGCATCACCGCCGGCACGGTTGCAACCAGCGGCCAGTGGCGGTTCGCGTCGAGAATCGCCGCCACGCCGCCCAGCAGCCCGAGTAGCGACCCCACGGACAGATCGATTTCGCCCGAGATGATGACGAACACCATCCCGCACGCCAGCATGCCGGTGATCGACATCTGCCGCAGCAGGTTCGACAGGTTGCGCGGCGTGACGAACGCGCCATGCGTCAGGAATGAAAAGAAGACCCAGATGGCCGCGACGGCGAGCAGCAGCGCGAGAATCTTGTAGCGTGCGAACAGTTGCTGAAAGCGCTGCACTCCGCCAAAGGCAGAGGACGAGCCGGCATCGCCGGGGCTAGGGGAAGTGAGGTCGGGAGTCATGCGGCACTCGCTCCGGGTTGTGACGTAGAGGGATTCACCGCATTCAGCGCGGCACTGAGAATGTGTTCCTGAGTCAGCGTTGCGCCGTCGTTGACGAAATCGCCGCGCACTTCGCCTTCGCCGATCACCAGCACGCGGTCGCTGATGCCGAGAACTTCAGGCAGTTCCGACGACACCATCACAATCGCGATACCGCGTTGCGCGAGCTGGAAAATCAGCTTGTAGATCTCGTATTTGGCGCCGACATCGACACCGCGTGTCGGCTCGTCGAGGATCAGCACCTTCGGGTTGGTCAGCAGCATCTTCGTCAGCACGGCCTTCTGCTGGTTGCCGCCCGAGAGGCTCGAAATCGACAACATCGGATGCGCGGCGCGGATCGACAGCCGGCGAATCTCGGTGTGGATGGTGTCGAGTTCCGCCGCGGCATCGATACGCCCGCCTTTTGCAAAGCGTTGCAGCACCGCGAGCGTGATGTTGTGTCCGACACCCAGTTGCGGAACGATGCCGTGCCGCTTGCGGTCTTCGGGCACCATCGCGATGCCGGCCCGGATGGCGTCGAGCGGCGCGCGGATTTTCAGCGGCTTGCCTTCGAGTGTCACCGACGCGACGCTCGTGCCCGGATACGCGCCGAAGATCGCCTGCATCAGTTCCGTGCGCCCCGCGCCGACAAGTCCGGCGACACCCAGTATTTCCCCGCGCCGCAAGGCGAAGGACACATTGTTCACGCGCTTGCGGCGCGGATTGGTGACGTCGAAACAGGTGACGTGATGCGCCTCGAAGATCACCTCGCCGATCGGATGCGGCTCGCGCGGAAACAGGTTGCGGATTTCGCGGCCGACCATCATCGCGATGATCCGGTCAGTGGTCAGCCCGCGCATCGGCTCGGTGGCGACATGCCGGCCGTCGCGAATCACGGTGATCGTGTCGCACACGGCTTCTACCTCGTCGAGCTTGTGCGAGATGTACACGCAGGCCACGCCGCGCTTCTTCAGGTCGCGCACGATGTCGAGCAGGATACGCGTTTCGGAAGCCGTCAGCGACGACGAAGGCTCGTCCAGCAGCAACAGCTTCGCGCGCTTGTTCAACGCCTTGGCGATCTCGATCAGCTGCTGATGGCCGCCGCCGTAGTTCATCACCGGCTGCGCGACGTTGATGCCTTCGATGCCCAGTTCGCGCAGCAGTTCGTCGGCGCGGCGATACATCGCCGCGTAATTCATGCGGCCGCCGGGCAGCGTGATCTCGTTGCCGAGAAAGATGTTCTCCGCCACCGACAGCTCCGGCACGAGCATCAGTTCCTGGTGGATGATGACGATGCCGGCATGCTCGGTGTCGCGCACGTTGGCCGCCTTGAGCGGCTTGCCCTCCCACAGGATTTCGCCGTCCCATGTGCCGTGCGGGTACACGCCCGACAGCACTTTCATCAGCGTCGATTTGCCCGCGCCATTCTCGCCGCATAGCCCGACGCATTCGCCGGGCGATACGGCAAGGTCGATGCCGTCGAGCGCTTTCACGCCGGAAAACGATTTGACGATGCCGCGCATCGTCAGCAATGGTTGCGCCATTCGCGTCTGCCTCGCTGCAAAATGCGCGGTTTCCCCTACATGAGCATGCTGACCACGTGGTCATGCGAACATGCGAACGAAACCGCGCACGCCTTCCGTTTATTGGCTCGCGAGTTGCGACTGGGTATAGAAGCCGTCCTTGACGACAAGGTCGATATTGCTCTTCGTCAGCTTGGTCGGTTGCAGCAGCACGGTGTCGACCTGCTTCTTGCCGTTGTCATATTGCGCGTTGAACGCCGGCTTCGTGCCCTTCGCAAGATCCACCGCCAGCTTGGCGGCTTCGCCTGCGATCAGCTTCAGAGGCTTGTAGACCGTCATAGTCTGCGTACCTGCAATCACGCGCTTGACGGCTGCAAGGTCGGCATCCTGACCGGAAATAGGCACCTTGCCCGCCATGTTCTGCGCGGCGAGCGCCTGGATCGCGCCGCCTGCGGTGCCGTCGTTCGACGCAACCACGGCGTCGATCTTGTTGTTGTTCGCAGTCAGGGCGTCTTCCATGATGCGCAGCGCCGTCGAAGCGCTCCACTCCGGCACCCACTGCTGGCCGACCACCTTGATGTCGCCGCGGTCGATCGCCGGCTTCAGGATTTTCAGCTGGCCTTCGCGCAGCATCTTGGCGTTGTTATCGGTTGGGGCGCCGCCAAGCAGGAAGTAGTTGCCCTTCGGCTTCACGTCGTAGACGCCCTGCGCCTGCATTTCGCCGACCTTTTCGTTATCGAACGAGATGTAGGCGTCGATATCTGCATCGAGAATCAGCCGGTCATATGACACGACCTTGATGCCTGCTTTCTTCGCTTCGGCGACCACATTACCGAGCGTCTTCGAGTTGAACGGCACGATGACGATCACGTCGACACCGCGCGAGATCAGGTTTTCGATCTGCGCAATCTGACGCTCTTCACTGGCATCGGCCGATTGCACCGACACTTTCGCACCGAGCTTCTGCGCAGCGGCGACAAAATAGTCGCGGTCGCGCGACCAGCGCTCGACGCGCAGATCGTCGATACAGAAGCCGATTTCAGGATTGTCCTTGCTCGCATGCGCAAGTGGCGCGGCAAGCGACAGGCTGGCGAGTACTGCCCCGCACAAAAGCGAACTGAGTACGGAACGACGTGTCGCGAATTTCATGTCTCACTCCTCGTTATGATCTGGTCATGCTGCATTAATGGCGCACGCGGCGAGACGCGCAGCCGGACAAATGACAACCAAAGAACTACCCGTCGCACCGCGGCTACGCTGGCCGCGAGCGTCGTGCTGCCTGATATTGCACTACGGACTGCTGGCGAATACCGGTTCGAGCGCGCGATAGAGCGCATGAAACGTGGGCCGGCGTTCGTCGCGATACCACGCGTGTCGCGTCGCATCCGGCTCGCGGACCGCGACGACTTCCGGCGTGGGACACACGTCATCCAGAGACGCATCCGGCTCGATGGCAAGATGAGCGAGACGCGCCGCCCCCAGGGCCGGGCCCACTTCGCCACCTGAACGCAACGTCAAAGGTCGACCGGCGATATCGGCCAGCATCTGCGTCCACCAGGCGCTGCGCGAGCCACCGCCGATCACCGTAATGTCGTCCGGCACGAGTCCTGCGGCGTGCAGTGCATCCATGCCATCGAGCAACGCGAAACCTACACCTTCGAGCGTTGCGTTCGCGAGATCCGCACGCGCCGTCTCCGGCGTCATGCCATAAAACACACCCTTCGCGTTGACGTTGTTGTGCGGCGTGCGCTCGCCGGTCAGGTACGGCAGGAACCATGGGCGGCGATTTCCGCCGTTCGCTTCGGCATCGGCCAGCAAAGCGTTCACGTCGGCATAACCGGTCAGACGCGCGCAATAGTCGATACAACCCGCGGCGTTGAGCATCACCGACATCAGGTGCCACGTTTGCGGCAGCGCATGACAGAAGCTATGCACCGCCGACGCCGGATTCGCGAGGAAGCCGTCCGACACCGCAAAATAGACGCCCGAGGTCCCGAGCGACAGCATCGCCTGTTTCGGCTTGACGATGCCGACGCCGACCGCGCCCGCCGCGTTGTCCCCTCCACCTGCCACGACCGGAATCTCACGCAAACCCCACTCCCTCGCGAGTGCAGGACTTAAGGTTCCAGTCATGCGGTTGCCTTCGTACACATCGGGCATCTGCTCACGCGACAGGCCGCACGCAGCCAGCAGCCCATCGCTGTAATCGCGCTTCGCAACATCGAACCACAAGGTACCCGCGGCATCTGACGGATCGGTCGCAAAACCGCCTGTCAGCCTGAAGCGCAGGTAGTCCTTTGGCAGCAGCACCCTGGCGATGCGCGCGAAAACGTCGGGCTCGTGACGTCGCACCCAGAGCAGCTTGGGTGCGGTAAACCCGGGCATGGCCAGATTCCCGGCAATCTGATGCAGTTGCGGCACTGCAGCTTCGAGTTCCGCACATTCCGTATCTGACCGTCCGTCGTTCCAGAGGATCGCGGGCCTCAAGACGGCGCCACGCGCGTCGAGCAGTGTCGCGCCGTGCATCTGGCCGGTGAGTCCCATCGCTTCGATACGGTCCGCGCCGATTCCCTCAAGGCGGGCCTGGACAAGCAGGTCCTCGATCGCCGCCGAAGTGGCGTTCCACCAGTCAGCCGGCGCCTGCTCAGACCAGCGCGGATGCGGCCGGCTGACAGACAGCGCGCACTGCGCCGTGCAGCGCACGCGCCCGTCCCTGTCGAGCAGCACGGCCTTGACGCCGGACGTGCCGAGGTCGATCCCGATGAACATGTGTCTCCATCCTTTTTTCGCGCAAGTGTGCGCTTTGTCGACCCGCCTTCGATTGCGAAATTGACGAGTCGAACTAACGTTTTTAGCGGCGCCTCATGTGTCCTTTCGTGGTCCGTAGATCGCCTGATTCACGATGTTTTCGAGCCGCTCCTGCTGGCCGCTCACATGTTGCGGATTCACGCCGCGCGCAACCGCGTCCGTCGCCAATGTCGCCAGCGAATAGCCGCCCGACAGGATCTTGCGGCCGAACTCCGTATCCCAGCCCGCATAGCGCTGCTGACGGAACTGCTGCAGGCGATCGTTCTCGACGAGCGCCGCCGCGCGCTCCAGTGCGAGCGCGAGGACGTCGATCGCGCCGACGTGTCCGTAGAACAGGTCTTCCGCGTCCACGCTCTGGCGCCGCACCTTCGCATCGAAGTTCATGCCGCCCGTCGTGAAACCGCCGTGGCGCAGGATCTCGTAGAACGCCAGCGTCATTTCTTCGACGCTGTTCGGAAACTGGTCGGTATCCCAGCCGTTCTGCGGGTCGCCGCGATTCGCGTCGACGCTGCCGAAGACGCCAAGCGCAAAGGCCGTCGCGATCTCGTGATGAAACGAATGACCCGCAAGCGTCGCGTGGTTGGCTTCGATGTTCACGCGAATCTCGTTCTGCAGGCCGTATTGCGTCAGAAAGCCGTGTACGGTGGCCACGTCGTAATCGTATTGATGCTTGGTCGGCTCCTGCGGCTTCGGCTCGATGAGGAGCGTGCCCTTGAAGCCGATGCGGTGCTTGTGCTCGATCACCATGTTCAGGAAGCGGGCAAACTGGTCGCGCTCACGCACGAGATCCGTGTTGAGCAGCGTGTCGTAGCCTTCGCGGCCGCCCCACAGCACGTAGTTGTCGCCGCCGAGCTTGAGCGTCGCGTCGAGCGCGTGACACACCTGGGTCGCCGCAAAGGCAAAGACTTCCGGGTTCGGGCTGGTCGCCGCGCCTGCCGCGTAACGCGGATTCGAAAACAGGTTCGCCGTGCCCCATAGCAGCTTCATGCCGGTGTCCTGCTGCTTGCGCGCGAGGTAGTCGCTCATGCGCGAGAAATTCTCGACGTACTGCTTGATGCTTTTGCCTTCGGGCGCGACATCGGTATCGTGAAAGGTGTAGTACGGCACGCCGAGCTTCGCGAAAAACTCGAAGGCGGCATCGGCCTTTTGCTGCGCACGCTCCATGGCGTCGCCCGCCTGATGCCACGGACGGTGAAACGTCCCTTGCCCGAAAATATCGGTGCCCGGCCAGACAAACGTGTGCCAGTAGCACGCGGCAATCCGCAGATGCTCTTCCATCGTCTTGCCGAGCACGCGCTTCTGTCTGTCATAGTGGCGGTAAGCGAGCGGATTGTCCGACTGCGGACCTTCGTAGCGGATCGCGGGGATGTGTTCGAAAAAGGACATAGCGTCTCCAGTTTTTATGTTGCGCCGCAACCTGATCGACCATTGCGGAAAGCCTGTGCGGCAAGGTGAAGCCATGCTGCCAGCACGCGGCATATCCCGGCAATTGCGAAATTGCGCAGGCTGTGTGATGTTTCTCGCCAGTGGCGCGAAACGGTTGCCCAGCCGCGGGTTTCCGGGCCTAAAATAACCGGACACTTAAAACCGGCGCGGCGCTGGCAGCTGCGCACAACAGGAGACGATGGTCCGCCGGCATCTGAGTGCCGCCGCACCCTCCCTTGCGATGACTCGAGCCCAGGCGCCCCAGAAGACCCATCGTATTGCCCTGCTGTTCAACGCGAACAAGGTGTATGACCGCGAGATCATCACGGGCATCGGCAATTACCTGCTGTCGACCCGCGTCGCGTGGGATCTCTTTCTCGAAGAGGACTTCCGCTGCCGCCTCGCGGGCATCGAGCGTTTCGACGGGGACGGCATCATCGCTGACTTCGACGATCCCGCCGTTTGCGAAGCGTTGAGCAACTTCGCGTTGCCGGTGGTGGCAGTGGGTTCATCGTACGAAGACCCGGCGCAGTATCCGCCGGGCCTGCCCTACATAGCGACCGACAACGCGAAGCTCGTGTCGCTTGCGTTCACCCATCTGATCGGCGCCGGCCTGCAGCGCTTTGCAATCTACAGCCTGCCCGAAGCACCCGAAAACCGCTGGGCACAACAGCGCGAGCTGGCGTTCCGGCATCTGCTCGATGCGGAAGGACTCGACGTCGACATCCATCGCGGCCTGCCGACCAGCGCGCCGGAGTGGAATCAGGCGATCGAGCAGCTGGCCGCCTGGCTGAAGGATCTGCCGAAGCCCGTGGGAATCATCGCCGTGACCGACGCCCGCGCGCGGCATCTGCTGCAGGCATGCCTGATGGCCGGCATTCCGGTGCCGGAGGAAGTCGCGATCATCGGCATCGACAACGATCCGTTGACGCGCACGCTGACGCGCATTCCCCTTTCGTCAGTGATACAGGGCACGGAGGAAATGGGCCGCACTGCGGCGCACCTTTTGCATCAGATGCTGCACGGCGCGCGTTTTCCCGGACGACGCATTCTCGTGCCGCCCGTCGGCATCAACGTGCTGGCATCGACGAAGCACCAACCGCTGGCAAGCCCTTATGTGATGCGGGCGCGGCACTTTATCCGCCAGTACGCGTGTCAGGGCATCCGCACGGAACAGGTCGCGGATTATGTGGGCGTGTCGCGTTCGTCGCTCGAAGAGTACTTCCGCCGCGAGTTGCAGTGCACGGTGCATCAGGAGATTCTGCGTCACAAGCTCGATGCGGCGAAGGCGATGCTCGAGAAGCGCGACGCGTCGAGCGCGGAAGTGGCCATCCGCTGCGGGTTCACGTCGCTGCAATACATGTACGCGGTATTTCGTCGCGAACTCGGCTGCACGCCGCGCGAGTATCAGGAGCGCGCGAAGTCGTCGGCTGCGCCGGGTTGAATCCTCATCACCTTCTTACTTTCCGACGACATGATCAGTACCGCACGTCTTTCCTCCGATTCGTGGGGCGCATTGCCGAGCGGCGACCCCGCCCGCCTGTTCACGCTGCGTAATACGCACGGCATGAAAGTGGCCATCAGCGACCTCGGCGCGACGCTCGTCTCGTGGCATACGCCCGACCGCGCCGGCCGCCTCGACGACATCCTGCTCGGCCACGACAAACCCGCCGACTACTTCACGGGCACGACCTACATGGGCGGGCTGATCGGCCGTTGGGCAAACCGCATTGCGAACGCGCGCTTTCTGCTGGACGGCATCGAATACACGCTCGACCGCAACGAAGGCGACAATCTGCTGCACGGCGGCGCGGCGGGTTTTCACCGCGCGATCTGGGAAGCCAGCGAAGACAACGGCACGCTCGTCATGCGGCTCGAATCGCCGGAAGGCGATGCGGGTTTTCCTGGCAACGTGACCGTACAGGTACGCTACACGCTCGACGACGACGGCACGCTCACGCTCGATTACGAAGCCGTGTCCGATGCCCCGACACCGCTCAACCTGACCAGTCATCCCTACTTCAACCTGACGGGCCAGACGGATACGGACATTCGCGGCCACGTCATGACCATCGACGCCGACGCGTTCTTCGAAGTCGATGCAGGCCTGATTCCGTGCCGTCGCGCAGAAGTGGCAGGCAATGCATTCGATTTTCGGCAAAGCGCGCCCCTCGGTGCGAGGCTCGACTGGCCGCATGAGCAGCTTGTACGTGCGGGCGGATTCGACCACTGCTATGTGCTGCGCGATCCCGCCGCCGCGGCCGACACGGTGTTGCGCCCTGTGCGTCAGGTCGCGCGTGCCTATGATCCGGGCAGCGGGCGCGAACTGACCGTATCGACCAACGAGCGCGGCCTGCAGTTCTATACGGGCAACTACCTCGAAGGAATCGCCGGCCGCAATGGCGCCGTCTATCGCCGGCATGCGGGGCTGTGTCTCGAAGCCAGTGCGTTTCCCAACCAGATCAACATGGACGATCGCGAGCGGGTCGTACTGCGCCCCGGTGAAACGTACCGGCAGGTGACGTGCTATCGCGTGGGCGTAGTGGCGTAGTGGCGTAGTGGCGTAGTGGCGGACAACGGCTGATGCCGCTCGTATCCGTTCAGCAGGCGCTACGCATGGTTCAACGACCACTTCGGCGTGTCGTGGCAATTGATGATGGCCGGACCGGCGTGAAAGCGGGTGAACTGAAGGGCTAACGGCGCGGCGAACAACGGCGCTCTTATCGATGCTGGGTGGCGACTTTCAGCCCGAGCGAAATGAAGATCGTGCCAACGATCTTGCCCTGCCAGCGGCTGAGCCACGAGAGCCGCTTGACCAGCCTGCCGAGCGGGCGGATGGTCAACGCAATGAGCGTCGTATACGCCGCGCTCAGTCCGACGAAAATCAGCCCCAGCACCGCGAATTGCAGGAAAGACGAACCGTGCTCGGGATGCACGAATTGAGGCAGAAAGGCGAGGAAGAACAACGCGGTCTTGGGGTTCAGCACTTCGGCGGGAATGGCCTGAAAGAACGCTTTGGCAGGCGTCACGGCGGCCACCTTCGGCTGGGCTGCCTTCGATGAGGCGCCTTCGGGCTGCGCCGGGCCGGAGGGTTTCTCCATCAGCGCGCGAATACCGAGGTACACGAGATAAGCCGCCCCCACCACCTTCACGATGTTGAATGCGAGCGCGGAGGTCATCAGCAGGGCGGACAGACCCACGGCGGCGCATAGCGTATGAACGAAATCGCCGCACGCAATGCCAAGGCCAGTAAGTATGCCGGTCTTGCGTCCGCCCTGCACGGTGCGGGTCAGAACGAGCAGCACGGCAGGCCCGGGAATCAGGAACAGACCGAGCACCACCGCGATGAAAGTGCCCAATGTAGTGAGGTCAAACATGTCGTCTCCTGGCTTCGAATGATTCGACGGCGGCGCGCTGGTCCGTCGCGACGCTGTTGCGTCGATAGCGTGCGAACAGCATCGTCGCGGTGTCTCATCCGACGATGCCTCACGCCTGAATTGGCCGAACGATTGTACAGGGACTGAAAAACGCCCGCGCGAACTGCGTTGCGGGCACGCCGGATTGGCCTCGCACGCCATGACGAGGCTCTGGCTCAATCCATCGCCGCGTGAGCGATCGACGTCGGGTGGGCTTTCGCTGGCCGGATCAGCAGAATCAGCGGAACGACCAGCAGCGTCGCCACGAACATCAGCTTGAAGTCGTTCAGATAGGCGATCATCGATGCCTGCTGTGTGATCGACTGGTTCAACACCGCGAGATCGTAGTTCGAGCCGCTGGCAAGCATCGGTTGAATGGCGGGATTGAACGGCGTGACGTTCGCTGCGAGATCCGCGTGAGCGATCTGCGTATTGCGCGTGATCAGCGTCTGCACGATCGAAATGCCGATACTGCTGCCGATATTCCGCGCAAGGCTGTACGTTGCCGTGCCATCCGCGCGCAGTTGCGGAACCAGTGTTGAAAACGTCAGCGTACTCAACGGCACGAACACGAGACCCAGCCCGAAGCCTTGAATCACGCCTGGCCAGATGATATCGGACGCCGACAGCACGATCGTGTACTGCATCATCTGCCAGAGCGCGAAGGCGGAAATCAGAAAACCGGACAGCAGCAGCGCGCGCGCGTCCACATATTTCAGCAGGCGGCCGGCGAACAGCATCGCGATCATCGTGCCGGCGCCGCTCGGCGCAGTCACAAGCCCGGTTGTCGCGACGGGATAGTTCATCAGGGTCTGCAGCATCGGCGGCAACAGCGCGCGCGTGGCATACATCACCGCCCCGATCACGAAGATGAAGCAGGTTCCGGTCGCGAAATTGCGGTCCTTCAGCAACTCATAGCGGAAGAAGGATCGGGCGCCAGCCGTCGCCGTATGGGCCAGAAAGAACGCAAAACTCAGCGCCGCCACCAGCGCCTCGATGCGGATTTCGAGTGAGCTGAACCAGTCGAGCTGTTCGCCGCGATCGAGCATCGCCTGAAACGCGCCGATGGCGAGACTCAGTGTCAGAAAACCGAACAGGTCGAACTTCGCGTCATGTTTCGCCGGTCTCGCGGGCAGGAAGGTCAGCACGCCAAATAGCGCAAAGGCGCCGATCGGCACATTGATGAAGAAAACCCAGCGCCAGTTGTAGCTGTCGGTCAGCCAGCCGCCAAGCGTCGGCCCGAGAATCGGCCCGACCATCACGCCCATGCCCCACACGGCCATCGCCTGCCCCTGCTTCTCGCGCGGATTGATGTCAAGCAGGATCGATTGCGACAAAGGCACCAGCGACGCCCCAAAAATGCCTTGCAACAGCCGCGAGGCGACGATCTGGGTCAGTGTTTCCGACAGCCCGCATAGCGCCGAAGCAAGCGTGAATCCGGCAATCGCCAGTGCCAGCAGACGCTTGACGCTCAGCCGGTCGGACAGCCAGCCCGTAAGCGGCGTCGCAATAGCCGCGGCTACGATGTACGACGTCAGCACCCAGGTGATCTCGTCCTGCGACGCGGACAACGCGCCCTGCATGTGCGGGAGCGCAACGTTGGCGATCGTGCTGTCAAGCGTCTGCATCAGCGTCGCCAGCATGATCGAGATGGTGATCATGGACCGGTTGAGCGGAACGGCAGCGCTTTCCGAACCTGTTTTAGATGACATTGGGGAGGACCACCGAGCAATTCCAATAATAAGCATGCTTATTATATCGCTCACAGTTCAACGCGCAATTGGTAGAGTCGAGATCCCATGCCGACCCTTCGCGGGGCTGCCGTTGCCGCCCACCTTCCGCGCCGGGCTTTCGTATAATCGCCGGATGAAAACCCATCTTGAACAGCGCTTCGGCTTTCTGGTGTCGGACGTGGGCCGCTTGTGCGGCAAGCGCTTCGACGATCTGGCGAAGTCGTCACTTGATCTCACGCGCGCCCAGTGCCGTGCACTCGCGTATCTGTCGCACTTCGGCGACGTCAATCAGGCGCGTCTCGCCGATCTGCTCGAAGTCGCGCCGATTTCGGCCGGCCGCCTGCTCGACCGCATGGAAGAAGGTGGATGGATCGAGCGCTCGATGAACCCGCAGGATCGCCGCGAAAGGCACATCCGGATGACCGAAAAAGCGGAGCAGACACTCGGCCGGGCCCGGCGCGTAGGCGACGAGGTCGCCGCCGAAGCGCTCGAGGGTTTCAGCGACGAGGAAACGCAGCAGTTGATCGCGTTGCTGCAAAGGGTGCGCAGTAATCTCAGTTCGATCGTCGAGAGCTGAGGGGACGCGGGCGGGAATGACGACCTATGCCAGCCTGCGGCCTGAGGCCTGCGGGCCCGAGAGGTAAGACGCGGCGCTCAGGCGAGAATGGTCGCAAAGACGCTGTTGCGCCCCGCCGCCTTGGCGGAGTAAAGCGCTTCGTCGGCGGCCTTCACGACCGACTCCACCGTATTCGACTTCTTCCCTTGCCACGTCGCGACACCGATGCTCACCGTGATGCGTCCCTGCACGCTCCCGGCGTGTTCGATTTCAAGACTGAACACTTCGTCGCGAATCGTCTCCGCGACGCTGAGCGCGCCGGGCCCCGTGGTGGCAGGCAGCACGATCACAAATTCCTCGCCGCCGTAGCGGGCGGCACTGTCGCCAGGACGGCGGAGATTCCCCCGCACCCGCCACGCCGCATAGATGTCCACCTCGGGCGGCGCGACTTCCATGATCAGCGGCAGGCCCGGCAGGTGCCTGAACGTGTAGACGCGGCGGATACCGTCGATCGGGGCCTCATCGCTGAACCGGCCCTCGGGCTGCAGGACCATCCGTAGAAAAGGCCCCGTGCCGGTAAGGTCTCGTCCGACCACGCGCGGATCGTCGGGCCAACGCATGATCAGCTGTCCATTCATATGAATGAGCGCCATCGCGCCATTCGGCCCGAGTTGCAGCCCCGCCAGCAGCCTGCGAAAGTACTCGAGCCGAACCGTGCCGACCACAATGCCGCCAAACGATCCATCAGGCTTGTTGATGCGCCGGCTGAGCGCGATACCCGGATCGCCGTCGCGCAGCCGCGACCGGAAAGGTGGGCTCAGATAAAGGCCGGCATGGGGATTGTCCCGATGTACGGTGAAATAGCTTCTGTCCGCAAAATTGGCCTGACGCGGGGTAGCCGAGCCGGAATCGATGATCACGTTGCCGGCGCTGTCCAGCACGAGCATGGAACCCAGATCTTTGGCGGTGGCGGCACGGTCGAACAGCAGCGAATCGCGCAGCGCGCGCGGCAGCGCCATGACTTCAGGGTCGCCGACACCATCGACGACGGCCTGCAGCGAAAGATCATAAAGTTCGACGTTACGCGCGATATCGCGCTCGACCACCAGCAGCGTGTTGAGTGACGACTCATTGGCACGCGTGAGCGCGTCTTCACGACTGTCGTACAACAGGACCGCGCACACCGCCAGCATGGTCAGCGCCGTGACCACGCCGCCCGCGATCACTGCCCATGGCGAGACGAGCCAGGGCAGCAGGCGTCTGGAAATATGGCGGATCAGCATCGAGCGCGCTTTGGTTGGCCGGTTTCAAATTCAATGGCGGTATGCGCCGTCTCCGGGCAACGAGAATAGCAGATGCCACGCTCGCCATGGATCGATTTCGGGGACGCACGCCAACCGGGTTGCTCGCGCGCCCTGCTGCTATCGACATCGCCCGAGGCCTCCCGACAATCCGCTTTCACCCCCGCACACGCCCGGCACGATCCGACAGACGCCGGTAGACTTGCATTCCGTCTATCAGTGGTATGAAGTCCGGAGGGACGCCAGCATGATCAAGGAAAAGCAGATCAGGATTCCCGGCCCCGATCATCCGATCACGATCGAGCCCAGCGGGAAGCGCATCATCGTTTCGATCGCGGGGCGCGTGATTGCCGATACCCGCGAAGCGCTGACGCTGAGCGAGGCAACTTATCCCGCCGTGCTTTACATCCCGCGCAAGGACGCCGACATGTCGCTGCTCGAGCGGACCGATCACGCGACGTATTGCCCCTATAAGGGCGATTGCTCTTACTACAGCATTCCCATCGGCGGAGAACGCTCGGTGAATGCGGTATGGACGTATGAAGCGCCGTACGACGCGGTAGCGTCGATAGCAGGTCATCTGGCCTTCTATCGGGATCGCGTCGACCTGGTCGAGGAACAGACCTGAGCCTGAGACGGCAGCGGGCGCCCCGCGCCCGTTTCAACCCCGCCGCGGCAACTCCATCGCGCACTACCTGGCACGCGCACGCACCGTGCGCGTGTAGGACGCGATCATCGTAGCCAGTTCCTGTGCCGCAGGCGTCACGGGAATCGCGGCGCGCTGCAGCAGGCAGACGTTCTGCTGCGTGGGCCGCTCGCGAAGCGGAATCGACTTCAGCGCGCCGGCAAACGGCCCCCGTTGCGTCACGATCGATGACTCCAGCGAAAGGCAATCCGTTTCCCCGACGAGGTGCAGCGCTTCGAACAGGCCTTCGACCGTCGCGATGATTCTGGGCAGCGGCAACCCATGGCCTTCAAAGAAGCTGAGCAGCCGGTTCGATGACGTGTCGCCGGTCAGGTTCGGCGAGCGCGTCGCAATCCACGTGCAGCCCGCCAGTTCTTCGAGCGACTTCGCGCCTGCGTGCGGATGCCCGCGACGGCAGACCACCACCGGGTCGGATGGATAGAGCGTCGTCACCGAAAGATCGGTCGTGTCCGTGTCCTTCGATACAAGCGCAACAGCGAAGTCGAGCGTGCCGTCGCGTATCCACGCGATCATCATCCGCGACGTGCCCGTTCTCAGATGCACCGAAACCCGCTCGAAACGCGAGCGGAATTCGGTCAACACGGGCGCGAGCGCATCGATTAGCGGTTCGGTCGTCATGCCGAACGAGACCTCGCCCGCATACTCTCCCCGCAACTGCTGAACCTCCTGCTCCGCCCGCCCGCATTCCCCAAGAATCGCGCCAGCGCGCTGCAGCAGGCGCTGGCCGAGCGCCGTCAGCGCAACACCGCGATTGGTGCGCGTAAAAAGCGTGGCGCCCAGCATCGACTCCAGGTTCTGAAGCTGCTGCGTGATACCGCTTTGCGCCGTCCCAAGGGCTCGCGACGCAGCGCGGATGCTGCCGTGCTCGGCGACTGCGGTAAATACGCGCAACTGGGAAATCGTCAGAGCCATGTCTGTTTTTTTTGCGATCACTAAAAATGATCATGATAGCCCGATGCGCACTTCTCCGGATCGCCACCACGCCGTAGCATGGGACCGAATCAAACAGCCCAAAACCGGGAAAGGCGCCATGAAACTCCCCCGGCTGCCTCGACCTTCAACCCTCCCCCCTCTACCTCACACGCCCATGTACACGCAAAACACCCCGCTCCTGTCGCCTGCCATCGGCACCCGCCGCGAATTGACGAGCTTCCATTTCGGTCCGTCGGACAGCGGGCAAAAAATCTATATCCAGTCGTCGTTGCATGCCGACGAAACGCCCGCGATGCTGACGAGCGTCCTGCTGAAACGGCGCCTCCTCGCGCTCGAAGCCGAAGGGGCACTGACGGCGGGCATCGTGCTCGTGCCGGTCGCCAATCCGGTAGGCCTCGGACAGTACGTCATGGGCCAGTTCGTGGGACGCTTCGACCTCGCCAGCGGACGCAACTTCAACCGTCATTTCCTGCCTTTCACTTCACTCGTCGAACCCGCGAAGGAAGCGCTGGGCGCCGATCTGCTCGAAAATCAGCGGATCGTCCGGCAACTGGTTCGCGACGAACTCGAACAGCAGAAGCCGCTGACCGAATTCGAGTCGTTGCAACTGGCGTTGCTGAAGCTGTCGTTCGATGCCGACCTCGTCATCGATCTGCACTGTTCGCTGGAAGCCGTGATGCACGTGTACACCAGCGAGGCCGCGTGGCCACAGATCGAACCGCTCGCGCGCTATCTCGGCTCCGAGGCGTCGCTGCTCGCGACGAACTCCGGCGGCCAGTCGTTCGACGAGACGCATAGCCTGCTCTGGTGGCATCTTCAGGAGGATCTGCCCGCGGCCAAGCCCGTCCCCATCGGCACGCTCGCGGTAACGGTCGAATGCCGTGGCCAGCGCGACGTGTCGTATGAGATTGCCCAACAGGATGCGGACGCGATCATCGATTACCTGATCTGGCGCCAGGCGATCAAAGGCGACGCGAAGCCGCAGCCTGCATTGCCCATGCCGGCGACGCCGCTCGCGGGCAGCGAACAGTTCTACGCGCCGGCAAGCGGGATCCTCGTGCATCGCGCGAAGATCGGCGACACCATCCGCGCGGGCGATCCGCTCTTCGACATCATCGACCCGCTCACCGACGAAACGACGACCGTCGAGAGCCACACCGACGGCGTGCTCTATATGCGGCGCGCGATCCGTTTTGTGACGGCCGGCGCGCCGCTGGGCCGCGTCACCGGGACGCGGCCCGTGCGCACCGGCGTATTGCTCGGCGCGTGAGCGTCCGGAGGGTGGAATCGCCAGTTTCTTTCCAGAAGCTTACGCAGACTGATTTGTCGACAGCCGCTCGCTGCGCGTGCCACGCGTGCCGGTCTGAAGGGTAGAATTTGCGGTGAGGGTGCGAATATCGGGCACCCACACCAAAATCAAGAAGCCGGTCTGCGCTGCGGGCGCACGCATCACAAAGAGCAAGCGGGAGCAAGCGATGAAACCTGAACCCACAGAAAAGCCGGCCCGCAAGCGTCCGTCCAACCTCGTTCTGAACCTGCTCACCGTTCTGGTCGGTCTCGGGGTCCTGGCTGCGGGGCTGGCCTATCTGATTCTGAACGACACGCCGGTGTTCGCCATCCCGCTTGTCGTTACGGTGCCGGTTATCGCCGCCGTGGCATTTCGGAATTGCTGGGACTAGTACAGCATCACCTAAATTGTCCGTCTCATTTCAACGCAGCAGCATCGCACATAGCGCCATTCCGGTCAGGTAGGTCCCAAGTGCGCCGACGAACCGGAAGGGGTTGGGTTTTGCCATCGTTGGCCATGCGATCAGTCCGACGACGAGCAAACAGCGGCACACGGTTGCCGCGACGATCAGCGACACCGTCGCCGCCGAAGGCGATCTCGCGCCAAGGTAGAGAAACAGCAACGCGAGGAACGGCACGTATTCGGCCGTGTTGGCATGAGCCCGGACGAGCTTGTGTAGCCGGTTCGCAGGGTCCGGCTCGCAGCCTGAGGTGGTGCCTTCGCGAAAACGCATCACCGAGATGGACAATCCGAGGCCGAATAAGAGTAGCCCTAGAACGACCACGCATGCGAGAGCAACGTTGTCCATTTGAACGGGTCTCCTTGGCAGGGGAGTCAGCGAACGCCGGTTTGGTGGGTAAAACTGGATGTCGGTCCCTTGATTACGATGCGCCGGTTTGCAACGGATAGCCCCGGAGACTCCGTTTTGAAGGGGCGTGCGGCCTGATTATGTTCGCTGACAAACCGCTCGGTGCGTTCGCGCAGGTGCGCGGTGCCGGTATGGCTGGCAGGCGGATATGTTCAACTCCCTACGACTCGGCCGTCCCGGCGCACGCGCTCGCCCCGGCTGCTTGCGCTCGATGGCCTGAATCTCGGTCTTCTCGTCAATACTGAGCACTACTTTATTTATTCGCCCCGCTTCACTGCGTTGCTTGTCGGCCTCAACTCATCTCGACAAGATAGCCGAGCCAGTTTTTTATTCAAGCGATTTGCGGGAAGTTGTACCCGGACAGAAGATCGAGGGCAAGTGGTATCGCTTTTCCCTGCACTTAAGGGCTACCAGACGAACCGCATCGTCCGGTAGCTCACACTGTCTTTGCACGCGGCATGGCCCGGCAGACTTCTTGCTAGAAACCGCCTCTCCGTCAGTTGTTGCCGCTTTCCCCCAACGTCCATACGGTCAGCGTATTCGTGGCGTCATCCACGGCGGCTAAACGTGCCTGACCATTCAGGAGACGCCGCTCGTGACAGCACCGTGCGAGTCGCTGGAATGACCGCTTTACCCTGGAAACCGGCGTCTGGATTCCCGGAACAAGTCTAAGCCGGTGCAAAACTTACCATTCCGATGGCAGCTCATTCCCGGAATGAAATGATCGGGCTAATCGTTCTAGCCTACGTGGACTGATATGACGTCGCCTGTCAACGCGCCGGACGTACGCCATCCCGTCGAAGTGAGCGCCGCAGACGAGCTGCAGTTGATGGGCTGGCTTGCGCGAAGGATGAACCGGCCGTTGTCTGCGCCCTCGTTGCAAATCTACGGTTTCACGCTCGTAGGTGGGCGGCTGTTGCCAGGCGACGCGGGATCGGCGGGTCAGTTGATGTACAAGAACCGCGCCGGCACACGGCTCGCGCTCTACATGACGGCCGTTTCGAAAGGTGAGTTGGCGTACGGCGTCCTTCGCGACGGCAATCTCCGCACGTTCTATTGGGCTACCAACCATATGGGCTATGCCGTGTCCGGGCAGATCGCGGAGAGCCAATTGCGGGCGATCGCGATCGATGTGTGCGGCAAGCTCGGTGGACACCCCGAGCGCTGGGACTGGGATTGACACCGGAATATTTTGCGCACTCACCCGTTTACTGCGCACGTGCGGTCGCCTGCTGGTTGGCTCGTTGCTCGCCTTGCGGCGTGGCCGACGTGACCGCTGTACCGGTCTTGCCAGCAAGAACGGCGTTGCCGCAAACCTCGCCACAACTCCGCTCATCCTCCGTACTGCCAGAAAGTATCGCCCGTGCCGGTGAGGTGCGATCGCGCGCTCGCCGTGCCGCAAGGTGACACAGTAAGTGGAGTTCGCTCGCGGCAGTCGACGCACCGCGCGTACGACAGTTGCCGCAGCTTTCTAGGAGAGTCGAGTCATGAAATCTGTCATCAGACACCTCGCTTCGCTTCCCACGGCGCCGGCCAATGCCGCAAGAGTCAGCAAGAGGCTGCCCACGCGGGGTGCCGCCCCAACGTCGCATCCCGCACCCGCCGCACATGGCGGCCTGTGGCGCCGGTTGCTGCTCGCGCTGTGCGGCACGGGCGTCGCGCTCGGCGCGGTACACGCTGCGTACGCCCAGGAGCCGCTGCTGCCGCCGCCCGCCGTCACGTCGACCACCATACCGGCGAACGGCGACCTGAATCCGTATGGTGTCGTCTTCGTTCCGGACGGCTTTCCCTCCTTCGGCAATATCGCGCCGGGCGATCTGCTGGTTTCGAACTTCAACAACGCGAAGAACGTCCAGGGCACCGGCACCACGATCGTCAAGATCGTGCCGGGCGCGAAGCAGGCCGACACATTCTCCCAGCTCCACGCTACGCCCCAGTCCCCCATCGGCCTGACCATGGCCCTCGGCGTGCTGCGCGGTGGTTTCGTGCTGGTCGGCAACACGCCAACCACCGACGGCACGTTCAACACGATCAAGCCCGGCTCGCTGATCGTCGTGAACCGCAACGGCGTGGCGGTCGGGGAATTCAAGGGCACCCCGACAATCAATGGACCGTGGGGCATGACGATTTTCGATCAGGTCAATCACGCGAAAGTGTTCGTCTCGAACGTGCTGGGCGGAAACGTCGTGCGGCTCGACGTGACCGTCGACGCCAACGGCGTGCACCTCGTGAAGGCGACGCAGGTCGCATCGGGCTATCCGCACCGTGGCGACCCAGCAGCGGTCGTCGTCGGGCCGGCCGGGCTCGTATACGACCCGGTGCGCGACGTGCTCTACGTTGCATCGATAGTCGACAATGCGATCTTCGCGGTGTTCGGCGCGGGCAACTCGCAGCACGACGGCGGCAAGGGCGTGCTGATCTACGCGGATAACAAGCACCTGCATGGACCGCTGGCGCTTGCGTTAGGACCGAACGGCGATCTCTTCACCTCGAACGGCGACGCGATCAACGCCGATCCGGCTCTGCCGAGCGAGCTCGTCGAGTTCACGCCGCAAGGGCAATTCGTTGCGCAATTGCCGATCGATCCGGCGCCAGATGGAGCGTTTGGCATCGCGTTCCGTCAGATCATCCACGGACACGTGCACTTTGCAGCGGTCAACGACAATACGAACGCAGTAACCGACTGGAACCTGCCGTTCGAACAGGCAGGACAGTGATGGAGCTAGTGGCGCGATCGGTTCGCTGCCGCTGTGAACGAACGCTGTGAACGACAACAAGCGCCGCTGCAGGCGCAGCACACGCTACGGGGTATCTGCGAATGGTCGCGTTAGCTAAATGGCGGATGGTAATCACGATGACCATCCGCTTATCAGCAAATCGGATGACTGGTACAGGTCCGAATTGAGACGCCCGATCCTCCGGTTCGCGAGGTTGTTCGACTTATGCGACGCAGCATTCCGTGGACGCATCGACCATCAAATGCGGATATCCAACATACGGATGCTGGTCTGTCCGCATATCCAGCCCGGTCGGACTTCCCGTCTCATCGTGTTCTCTTGCTGGTCGCCGGTGGCTTCCCGGGCAAGCGCGGACGCTCACTCTGCTCACGGTCCACGACGGTAAGGGGATTGTTCAGGAATTCCTTGGTGAGGTTACGGGTCTGGGCGTTATAGGTCCAGCGTGCAAACTGCTCAAGCAGATTGTTGTTCTCGGCCCCGAGTCGCTGGTTTTCCGCTTCCAGCCGTGCGATCCGGTCCAGGGCGATCTGCAGCTCCGGAGACACAGACTCAGGGAGTTGTTCATCACGCCCCGACAGGGCCTTCTTCCGGACCGCAAAAGCCAAACGGATTCGCTCGTGACGGTGAAGCGTCTGCCGCGTGTACCTAAGGCCAGCGCGCCGCTCGACCGCCTCGATAAGTGCTTCCCAGCTCAGCCGACCGCTCCAGCCATCCAGCACGTCAACAATGGTGGCGACGACCTTGTCGTCCCAAGGCGGTCGCCCGTGAAGTCGCGGGCGATTCCGCTGGTGATGCAAACCTGTCTCGATGCCGTACCTGCTTCGCTGTCGCGTTCAATAGACCGCGTATCGACGCGCAAACGTTGGCGAGTTCACTTTGTGGAGCTTGTGATCGATTTCAACGCTCGATCGGTTCTCAACCCGCGCATGCCCCTCCAGGACAAACGCACGGAAACGGAGGCATTCATCTGGCTTTCGTCATCGATCAGTAACAATCCATCCACGATAATCTGGGCGCTCGACGATTCGTCAATTTCACAAAAAGGCGGCCAGCTCCGGTGAGGAGTTCGACACGCTGGTTTGACCTCCGGGGAAGCACTCAAATGACCATCCGTCATCGCATCACGCTATTGGTAATCTTGATGTTCGTCGCACTGTCGGCCATCGGCGGCTATGCGGTCTACCAGACGCGGGGCAGCGCCCGTGAGGTCAGGCGGGTGACGGAAGGCGTGGTGCCAAGCGCGCTGGCGTCGGCGGATCTGGTGTCGCAGGTCAAGGACGTCCAGCTGGCCACGATGACGCTGGTCTACGCGCCCGACGGCAACGTCATGTCGCAGGCGCAGGAAGAACTCAAGGCGAAGAAAGCGTCTTTGCAACAGGCACTCGCGCTGCAGGCGAGAGATGCCGCGAGTCATGCCCAGAAAGGCCTTGTATCGCAGGCCAGCGACAGCCTGGAGAACTATTTCTCCGCGATCAACGAAACCGCAAAGATGAAAGCCGCCGGCAAGAACGAGCTGGCGCAGGCTTATCTTTTCGCCAACGTGGCCCAGTATCGCGACGAACTCGAAGGTATCGTCGAGACACTTCGCGTCGAGAAGAACCGCGAGAAGGATGAGGCCATCGCCACGCTGAACAGCACCCTCGCGACGACAACCACCGCAATCGGCGCCGTCACGGGTATCGCAGTCATTCTGCTGATCTCCATCGGTCTGCTGCTGTATCGCCAGATTACCCGGCCGCTCAGCCGCATGCAGGCGATGATGAGCGAGATCGCGTCGAGCCAGGACTTCACGCGCCGTGTGCCGGTGGGCCGCATGGACGAAATCGGTCATTCGATTGTCGCGTTCAACGGGATGATCGAAAAGATTCAGGAAAATTCGGCGCTGCTCAAGCAAAAGACCGCGGACATCCAGGCGATGCTGCAGAACATGCAGCAGGGCATTCTGACCGTCGTCGAAGGGGCAGTCATCCATGCGGAGTATTCCGCGTATCTCGAAGCCATCTTCGAAACCAAGGACATCGCCGGACGCGGCCTGATGGAGCTTGTTTTTGCCGATACCGATCTGGGCGCGGATATCCTGTCGCAGGTCGACGCGGCGACTCACGCATGTCTCGGCGAGGATTGCATCAACTTCGAGTTCAACCAGCATCTGCTGGTGAGCGAAGTCGCCCGGCGCATGCCGGATGGGCGCGTCAAGATTCTCGACCTGAGCTGGTCGGCCATCACCGATGAAAGCGACACCATCGTTCGACTGATGCTGTGCGTGCGCGATGTCACCGAACTGCGCAAGCTCGCGGCCGAGGCCAGCGAACAGAGGCGCAGGCTGGAGATGATCGGCGAAATCCTCGCGGTCAGTCAGGAGAAGTTCCACCACTTCATCGAGAGTTCGGCAGGCTTCATCAGCGAGAACGAGCGGATCATCCGCAAGCATTCCGAGGCGGACGGCGAGGCCATCGCCGAGTTGTTCCGCAACATGCACACGATCAAGGGTAACGCCCGCACCTACAATCTTCAGTACCTGACTAACGTGGTGCACGAAACGGAGCAGCGCTACCAGCAACTGCGCCAGTCGGACACGGAGCGCACCTGGGACCAGGAAGGTCTGATGCAGGAACTGGCCCGCGTGCGGGAAGCGGTCGAAAGTTACGCCACGATCAACGAAGTCAGTCTTGGCCGCAAAGGCCCGGGCCGCCGCGGCAACGTCGAACAGTACCTGATGGTCGACAAGGTGCAGATCCAGGAAGGTCTGCGTCTCACCGAAAAGGCGAACTCGGGCGAACTGCGCGATCTGATCGCCATGCGCGACGCGATGCAGCGCACCTTGCGCATGCTTGGGACGGAAAGCATCGGCGAAGTGTTGTCCGGCGTGCTTGAATCGCTGCCTTCGCTGGCAAAGGAACTGGGCAAGGTGGCGCCCGCCGTGCGCATTCACGATAACGGCTACCGCGTGAGCCGCGAGGTGAGCGGCACCCTGAACAACGTGTTCATGCATCTGCTGCGCAACGCCGTCGATCACGGCATCGAAACCGCCGACGCGCGGACCGCGCAGGGCAAGCCCGCCGCCGGCACGATCGACATCGAAGTCGGCGCACACAGGGATACCGTTCAGATCACCCTCAGCGACGACGGACGCGGTCTCGCGCTGGGCCGGATTCGCAGCATCGCAATCGGGCGCGGCTGGATCGGCGCGGACGAACCGCTCGACGATGCGCAAATCGCGCATCTGATCTTCCGGCCGGGCTTCTCGACAGCCGACAGAATCACGGAGGTGTCGGGACGCGGTGTGGGTATGGACGCGGTACAGGACTTCCTCAAACGCGAGAACGGCCGGATCGAACTGCGCTTCACCGACGATCGCAAGGGCGCGGAATTCCGCCAGTTTCAGACGGTCGTGGTGCTGCCGGATAACGTCGCGGTGAACAGCGGCGCAATTCAGGCACACCGCGAAGCCGATGCGTTGCTCGATGCGGTCGCCGGTTAAGCCGCTTAGCCGCTTAAGCCGTTGAATCTCCCCTACCCTCTCGCATCAAATGAAATCCGGAAGGACTGGCTGTGATCGAACAGTATCTAGTAGCGGCACTCGGGAGTAGCGCGGTCACTGCCGTGCTCGCGCTCTCGGTGCACAGGGTGTCCCACGCGAAAGCAACGCGCCAGCCACGCGTTGAAGCAGGCGCACGGATCGACATGCTGTCTGAGACCAATGCGCAGCAAAGCGCGCTGATCGACCAACAAAACCAGCAGACGCAGGAACTCGAAGCAACGCTTGCGCAGCTTCGCGACGATCTTGCGAATCAGGTCGCATCCAATGAGGCAATCCGCGCGTCGCTGAACGCGGCCGTCGACGACCGCGAGCAGCTGGCACAGCACGCTGACCGGATCGCAGCCGAAGCCTTGCGCCTGAAAAGTCTTGGCGCGACCTTCGAGCGATGGCATGAGCAGATGATCTCGCTGATGACACAGAACAAGGACATGCATGCGAAGAATCAGGAGCTTTCTTCGATCGTCAGGCATGTCGTGATCGTTTCGCTCAACGCGTCGATCGAGGCTGCCCGTGCGGGCCAGGCCGGACGCGGCTTTGCGGTGGTCGCAAGTGAAGTCAGGGCGCTCGCGGCCCGCTCGGAAGAACTGTCGAAGAGCTATAGGGACAGCCTCGACATCAGCGACCTGACCACTACCGCGACCTTCCAGGACATCCAGGCCGGCGGCAAGATGATCACCGCATCGCTTGCCAGCGTCGAGGCGCTTGCCAACCAGTTTCAGTCAAAGCTTCATCAGGCATCAACGTGATCAGCAGCCACGCGAAGGACAGTTTCGAACGCATTTTCCGCAAGGCGGCGCAGTCACGGCTGTCGCTGGATTCGGGCGACGCCTGCGATATTACCCCGCTCGGGCAAGGCGAAACAGGAGCAAGCCTCGCAGGCGACGTCGTCGTACTGACGATCTCGTCAATCGTGTTCAGGCTGATCCTCGTGATCCACTTCGACGAGGACGCCAGCACGCGCGACTATTTCGCAAGGGATGCGGCGGCAAGACCGTTTCAGGAGGTCTTTCTGGAGATCTGCAACCTCTGCTGCGGCGCCATGAACCAGGAACTGCTCCGGTATTTTCCGGATCTGGGTATGTCCACGCCCTACGTGCTGCACGCTCGCTGCGTGTCCCATCTGGAAGAGCTGAAGCCTGGGTATCTGTCGTCGCATGCGGTCACGATCAATGGGTCCATTCGCCTCGCGGCGACAGTCTGCGTATGTGCCTACGCGCCCATCGACTTCATCGCCGACGTCAGCACCGTTGAGGAAACCAGCGGCGAACTCGAGTTCTTTTGAGCGCTGTCGAGACTGGCGATGCCGACACCCGTTCCAATTGTCGTTACAGGAAAAGAAAATGGCGAAAATTCTGGTTGTAGATGATTCCAGCACCGTGCGCGACGAGGTCGCCGGCTTCCTGCGAAAGAATGGCCTTGACGTCGATACCGCTGTCGACGGCAAGGACGGGCTGAGCAAGCTGAAGATGAGCCCCGGTATCAAGCTCGTGATCAGCGACGTCAACATGCCCAACATGGACGGTTTGACGATGGTGGAAAAGATTCGCGGGGAGCTGGCGAACAACGCAGTCAACGTGGTGATGCTCACGACCGAAAGCAGTCCGGCAATGAAGGAAAGAGGCAAGGCGGCGGGCGTCAAAGGCTGGATCGTCAAGCCGTTCAAGGGCGACGCCGTGCTGGAAGCGTTCAAGAAAATGGCCAGCTAGGCGGGCTTTTGCGGGCACGAACGGGTATCACGAGCATCGATGGCAACGCACGGGTGGACGGCGTCACCGCGCGCCTGATTGGGCCGCGCGTGCTGTGCGTGCTGTACGTATAGGCCGCACCGTCAGCGGTGTCGTTGATGCGAAACACCGCGACCGCTTCCCGCAACGCAGTCGCCTGCTCGGCCATCGACTGCGCAGCCGCCGACGCATGCTCGACGAGCGCCGCATTCTGCTGCGTCACTTCGTCCATCTGGCCGACCGCCATGTTCACCTCTTCGATGCCGGTGGTCTGCTCGTCGGAAGCCGATGAAATTTCAGCCACGATCACCGTCACCTGCTGCACCGACTGAACGATCTCCGCGATGATCCCGCCTGCGCCGTGCACCAGCTCGTTGCCAGTATCGACGCGGCTCGCCGACTGCTCGATCAACGCCTTGATTTCCTTCGCGGGGCCGGCGCTGCGCTGCGCGAGCGTGCGCACCTCACGAAGCCCGCGCGGCCCGGACCGGACGAAGACACGCTTGACGGCAATGAACCGGACTACGGCGCACATTGCTTCGTATGCGAGGCGTCGCCGTGCGTGATCGGCGTCAAGAACGGGCGCGTGGTCTGTCGCTTGACCTTCCCGACGACTAACCGGCGACGACGCCGACGAACGAACGCCCCGACATGCGGGGCGTTTTTTGCTTTGAATCTAATATTTTGCAAACTACTGTTAAATATCAGATTTCTTATTCAAATTGCATTGCCGATGCATTGCAAATCCAAATGACATCGGGTACAAGCGGTAATTCACATTAACCTTTCTGAAGGGGCGTTTTCGATATGCCGATTCCCGCACATATGTGGCTTAAAGATGATGGTGGCGCAGACATCAAAGGCTCGTCAACCGTTCAGGATCGCGAAGGAAGCGTTGAAATTATCAGCTTTGGACACGGTGTGAATCTGCCGGTTGATGCTGCTAACGGCAAGATCACCGGGGCGCGTGCGCACTCGCCGGTTGCGTTCGAAAAGGAGTTCGATGCGGCGACACCTTATCTTTACAAGGCCGTGGCGAAGGGGCAAACGCTGCAATCGGCTGAGATCAAGTGGTATCGCATCAACGATGCGGGGAAAGAGGAAGTGTATTTCGTGATGCTGCTCGAAGGCGTAAAGGTCTGCGGCATCAATCCCGGCATGGCTAATAGCAGGCTGGCGCAGGCGTCCGCTCCCAATCACGTTGAATCGGTCTCCATGATGTACGACCGCATCACGTGGCACTATCTCGACGGCAATATCAAATACACAGACTCATGGACTGAGCGCGGATAAGCGGGGGGTGACAATGGCTGTTACCGGCAAGTTCATTATCGATAACCAATGGCTGGCACCACTGACAATCTTTGGCGTCGGCACATTCAACGCATATTCGGGAAACGCACAATATCGCAATCGGGGCGGCTGCACGGCGGTGCCGGAAAACGGCCCGCTTCCCGCTGGCAAGTACTGGATCGTCCCGCGCCCTACTGGCGGCGTGCGCTCTGCGGTAGAAACGTGGTTAAAAGATGAGTTCAATCACTACTCGTCGCGCCCGACCGATCACAGTGAATGGTTTGCACTGTATCGTGATGATGGAAAAATAGACGATTACACATGGATCGACGGCGTGCGGCGTGGAAACTTCAGGTTGCATCCGGCTGGCGGTCGCGGTCTCTCACTTGGCTGCATCACGCTGCCGAGCCGCACCGATTTCCTGAGAATCCGGACGGCGCTGCTGCACACAAAGACTATCCCTGTTCGCAATTCGGCGCTTAACGCATATGGATCGATTGAGGTCGTCACGCATGGCAACACCTGTCCGTAGGGTGCTTAAGGTCCTGCTGTTTATAGGTCTGTACCTCCTGTCATTCCGCTTTGTCCGCCCGTACGACGATGGGTGGACACAGTCCGAGATGCGCGCATGGATGCACGCTTCGGAGGTGCTAGGTATCCGCGATCCGGAAAACCTGTATATCGGCCTATGGATGACTATTGAACTGATCGTGGCAGTAGGTGCCTATGTTGCGATCGTCAAGCTATGGCGGCACTACCGGACGAAGCCATAGGCGCACGCGAACAGACGCCCCGCTGGGGCGTTTTCTTTTGCCCGTGCTGCCGTGCTACGCCACGACGAACCGTTATAGCGCAAAGGGTGTTTTATTGGGGGGCTGGCGTAGTGCCGTGTCCCGCTGTGCGTTGCCCCGTATAGCTTTGAGGACTTGACTTCGGATGGTGGTCCGAAACGCGATACTTTCGATGACGCCGATAATCTCGCCGACTCTCGACGAGCTTTCCGAAATACCCGCCATCGTTTCGACCACGCGCCCCATCACATCGCCACCGCGCGCGGCCGTTTCGGAGGCGGTGCCCGCGAGCGCCGACGCGTGCCGGGCGTTGCCCGCGTTCTGCCGCACCGTGCTGGTCAGTTCCTCCATGCTGGCTGCGGTTTCTTCGAGCGATGCCGCCTGCTCTTCGGTCCGTGCCGACAGGCTCAGATTGCCAGCCGCGATCTCCGAACTCGCGGTCGCCACCCCTTCGGCATTGCGCCGCACATTGCTGACCACACTCGACAGACTCGTCTGCATATCCTTCAGCGCGGCGAGCAGGTCCGCGATCTCGTCCGAACCTGTCGCGTGAAACTCGGTCGTCAGGTTGCCGAGCGCGACGGTGCGCGCGACAGCCAGCGCCCGATTGAGCGGCCGCGTGATCGAGCGGCTGAACATGACCGCCCCACCCAGCCCCGCACTGAACGCCACCAGCATCAGCACGATACTGATCGCCGAAGCCTGCCTCGCGTCAGCAGCCGCTTTCGTCGACACGGCCGCGCTCGTTGCCGCGATTGCCTGCGCGGCCTGCGCCAGCAAGCGCGCCGGTTCGCGATCGACGCCCGCGACAGCGGTGTCGCCGGCCGTGGGATCGAAAGCCGCGGCCTTGAAGGCTTCAAAACCCTTTCGATAGCCGACGCCCATTGTCGAATACGCAGCCGCGAACTGCTCCACCAGCGCACGGCTTTTGCCATCGTCGAGCTTCGTCAGCAGCGCGCGGGTCTGGTCGTCGACGGAGCGCTCCTGCTGCTCGAAAGCGGCCCATCCGTGTTCGAGTTTCGCCGGGTCCTTGCCGCGCAACAGGATGTCCTTCCACTCCTGAACCTGCAGCTTGAAGGTCACCAGCACGCTGGAGACTGCCCGCTCGTTTGCGACGTTGTCGCGAACCACGGTGTTGTATTCGGTAATCGAGCGGTTCAGCGAATAGAGCCCATACATTGCGCCGGCGAACATCAAATGAATCGCTACCCAAATATTGAGTTGCGGCCGTTGATCCGATCGACACGCATGCTCCTTACCTTCTCTTCACAAATATTACACAGCTCGCCAGATATCCTTCCGCGTCAATGAGCCGGACGTCTGCACACGCCGGCATTCCCCACGTCAGGCGGGAGGCTTTCATGTTCGTCAGGTTCACGCGGCACCGGGCGCCGGGACGCAAACGTTTAACCTCTGCGCCCGAATGTCGGACCGGCGTGCTCTCGACGGCATTGCTCGCCGCATCGTGTTGCATGTTCGTCGGTGCCTGTAGCGACGACGACAAGGCCACCGCCCCGGCAAGCGCCGTTCAGGCGCAGGACAGCTCCGCGTCGGATGCGTCAGGTGCATCGGTCGACGCGCCGAACGCGCTGCCCGCTGCCGCCCTCGCGATCCAGACACCGGCGCACGCCACCGACCCGTCCTCTTACGCGGCGACCGCGCAGGCCACTGCGCAACCTGGTAAGGCCGCATCCGGCAGTCTCGCTCCACCCGTGATTCACACCGTAGATTGAGTTCGACCGAGCCGCGCCCCGGTACCGTGCCTGCGGGCACCCGTCGCGCCTGTTTCTTTTCCTGACGACCGACCCTCCACATGACCTCGAACAAAAACCGCCGTGACTTTCTGCGTACCGCCGCCCACGTGGCAGGATCCGCCACCGCCTTGAGCATGCTGCCGGCCGGGATCCGCAGCGCGCTGGCGATCCCTGCGAACAACTCGACCGGCAGCATCCGCGACGTTGAACACATCGTGATCCTGATGCAGGAAAACCGCTCCTTCGACCACTATTTCGGCACGCTCAAAGGTGTGCGCGGGTTCGGCGACACGCGCACGATCTCGCTGCCCAATGGCAAGCCCGTCTGGTATCAACCGCAGGGTGTTGAACCAGGCTATGTGCTGCCGTTTCGCCCCAGTGCACCCAACCTCGGCTTGCAGTTCCTGCAGGATCTCGCCCACGACTGGAGCAGCACGCACTTCGCCTGGAACGGAGGCCGCTACGACCAGTGGGTGCCCGCGAAAGGCGCGACCACGATGGCCTATCTGACGCGCGACGACATCCCGTTCCACTACCAGCTTGCCGACGCGTTCACCATCTGCGACGCGTACCACTGCTCGATCATGGGTCCGACCGATCCGAACCGCTACTACATGTGGACGGGCTGGGTGGGCAACGACGGAAACGGCGGCGGCCCGGTGATCGACAACGCCGAGCTCGGTTACGGTTGGTCGACGTATCCGGAAGTCCTGCAGAATGCGGGCATCTCGTGGAAGATCTATCAGGATGCCGGCACCGGCCTCGACGCCAACGGCTCGTGGGGCTGGACGCAAAACGCCTACATCGGCAACTACGGCGACAACTCGCTGCTCTATTTCAACCAGTACCGCAACGCGCAGCCGGGTAATCCGCTCTACGACAATGCGCGCACGGGTACGAACGTCGCAAACGGTGGCACGTTCTTCGACATCCTGAAGCGCGACGTGCAGAACAACGCGTTGCCGCAGGTTTCGTGGATCGTGGCTCCCGAAGCCTATTCGGAACATCCGAACTGGCCGTCGAACTACGGCGCGTGGTATGTCGATCAGGTCCTGCAGGTCCTGACGTCGAATCCCGCCGTATGGAGCAAGACGGTGCTCCTCATCAACTTCGACGAGAACGACGGCTTCTTCGATCACATGGCGCCGCCGTTCGCGCCGGCAACGAGCGCCAACGGCCTTTCGACGGTCAGCATCAGCAACGAGATCTACCCGGGCGATGCGAAGAATCCGGCTGGACCGTACGGCTTCGGACCGCGCGTGCCGATGCTGGTGGTGTCGCCATGGTCGAAGGGCGGCTGGGTGTGCTCTGAGCTCTTCGATCACACGTCGGTTATCCGCTTCATCGAGAAGCGTTTCGGCGACCATCATGATCTGGGCGAATCGAACATCACGCCGTGGCGCCGCGCCATATCCGGCGACCTGACGTCCGCGTTCAATTTCACCAACCCCAACGATTCGATTCCTTCGCTGCCCAGCACGAATGCCTACGTGCCGCCGGACCAGCAACGCCATTCCGACTACGTGCCGCTGCCGCCGTCCGTGCAGGCGGTGCCGAAACAGGAAGCCGGCATGCGGCCAGCGCGCGCGCTGCCCTACGAGCTGTTCGTGCGCTTACGCGCCGAAGGCTCGCAAGGCAAGGTGTCGATACGCTTCGTCAACACAGGACGCGCCGGTGCGGTGTTTCTCGTCTATAAGGGCAACAGCGTGGACGCACCGCGCAGTTACACGGTCGAAGCGGGCAAGCGTCTTGAAGACCAGTTGCCGCTCGCCATCGACGGCAGCTATGACTTTACGGTGCACGGCCCGAACGGTTTCCTGCGGCGCTTCGCGGGCAAGCCGGCCGCGACCGGCTGGTGGGGCGGAGCCGACAAGGCGCGTCCGGAAGTGGCCGAAGGGTATGACGTGGCGAACGGCAATCTCCAGCTTCGCCTGGAAAATCCCGGCTCCGCGCGCTGCCAGTTCACCATCGTCAACGCCTACGATCCGGGCGCGACCATCACGCACGTCGTGCGCGGCGGTGACACCGACCCGCTCTACCTCGATCTGCGCAATGCCTATGGCTGGTACGACCTCACCGTGACGGTCGACTCCGACGCGAGTTTCGAACGCAGACTCGCCGGGCACGTCGAAACAGGCCGCGGCAGCATGAGCGATCCCGCACTCGGCCGGTAGAACGCGCAGGCGCGGCGACCCGGCTTCATTGCGCGGCGCCGCGCGCATGGCGGCGATAAGCGCGGCAGCGGGTTCATCGACCGCCGCCAGACCTTCGCTGGTCTGGCGGGCGGTCGCACCGTTGCCGGCTGCCTGTTCGCCGGATATCACCGGCAAGAAATATCTCGTAAGCAGATGCCGAAGTCATGCTTTTTTCGGCGCCTCCCCGAAACCTGGTCGGCCGATCATTCATTGCACGACAGAACCCATGTTCTACCGAGACCGCAATGAAGATCTCCCGCTATATCCTGCTCGCCGGCTTGCTGCTGGCGGACACGTCGGCGCACGCAACCAGCTTCGACTGCAACAAGGGCCACTCCGTTGCTGAAAGGCTGATCTGCCATAACGCCGACCTGTCGAAACTCGACGACCAGCTTGGCAAACTCTACTGGAAGGTAAGACGTGCCACGTCCAACCGCCGGTCATTCATTAACGACAGCGACAGCAAATGGGCATGGCGTGAAGCAAACTGCACCGACGAGGTATGTTTGACGGTCTGGTATTCCGGCCGCATCGAGGAATTGCAGCGACTGCTCGCCGATACCCAGCCGGGCGAAACGCCCCCGCCGCAGCCGCAAGGTCCCAACGCCGGCGCCACGCGCGCTCTCGCCGCGGGTGCGCCTTTGAGAGAAAAGAACCTCGTGCGTCAATGCACGGCAACCGATCTCGGCATGACCTGGCACGACCAGTGCGCGACGGTTCTGAAGCAGAACACCGGCTGGCGACGCCAGGCCCCCGATGACGGCTGGTTTTGCAGCATGGCAATGTTGGAACCCTCGCACGCCGCGCCTGATGCTTCGCAATGAATCCGGACCGCAGCCCTGAACACCAGGAGCCCTGACCTCGATATACTGCAGCCGTTGTCCCCTTACCGCATCTTTCTGCCAAGGGCGGCCCGGACCATGCAGGCAACAGAACTTGAACAGCGCATACTCAAACGATCGCTGCTTTGCACCCTGATGATTGCGGGCCTCGGGATTGCTGTGGGTATTCTCAGCGGTTCACTGTCGATTATCTTCGACGGGATGTTCTCCGCACTCGATGCGGCCATGTGCAGCTTGTCCCTGCTTGTGACCCGCCTGCTCGGTCAGCAGGCCAGCAAACGTTTCCAGCACGGCTTCTGGCATATCGAACCCCTGGTGCTCGCCTTCAATGGCAGCCTGCTGTCGGTGCTGTGCTTTTACGCGTTCGTCAATGCGGTCAAAGGCATGCTCGATGGCGGTCATGAACTGGAGTTCGGCTGGGCCATGTGCTATGCGGTGCTGGTCAGTATCTTCTGCTTCTTCATGTTCTTCAGACAGCGCAGGGTGAATCGCGCCATCGAGTCGGAACTGATCGGTCTCGATACCAAAAGCTGGCTGATGTCGGCCTGCGTCAGTTCGGCGCTGCTGCTCGCCTTTTCGATTGCGTGGATCCTCGAAGGCACGCGGTACGGTCATTTAACGCCGTATATCGACCCGGGCGTGCTCGCTCTCCTGACGCTCGTTCTGATCCCGATGCCAATCGGTGCGGTGATCGGCGCGGTCAAGGAAGTGCTGCTCATTACACCGGAGAGTCTGGACCGAACCGTGAGCGAGCTGATGCGGGGACTGACGGCAGACTATGGCTTTCTGTCGTACTCACACTACGCGACACGCGTGGGCAGAGGCCTCTTCGTCGAGGTTCATATCGTCCTGCCCGAAGCGATGGAACACGTCGGTATCCGTCAACTCGATCTGATCCGGGAAAAGATCTCACACGCGATCGGTGAGTCGGGCCCCGACCGCTGGCTGACTGTCGCGTTCACACGGGACCCGCGCTGGCTGTAACCGTTCGCCGCGCCAGCTTCAGCCCGCGCCTTCGCTTCGCGCGCTGCGATTCGCCGATGCGAGGTCCACCGACCCACGCCCATCGACGCCAGGCTTCGCGCTCGCATGCATACCCGGTGTGTCAGGCCGCGAAAGCGCGATCGAAAAGCCGAACGTGTTCACACCGGCCGCGCTGCTCGCGAATACCCTGCCACCGTGCATCTCCGCGACCGCCTTGACGATTGCAAGACCCAGCCCATGATTCTCGCGACTGTTGGTCCGCGATACTTCCGCCCTGAAGAAGCGATCGAACAGATGGTCCCGCACCGGTTGATCGATCGGGTCGCCCGGATTGGCAACCGCGATGCGCACGTGGTCCGCTTCTCGGGCAATGGTCACTGTAATCGTCGCGCCGCGTGCGCAATGCTGGATCGCGTTCATCACCAGATTCGTGCACGCGCGTCCGAACAGCGAGCGGTTCACCAGGCTGGTTGCGTCGCCATGCGAGACGGCGCGCACCCGTGCCTCCTCGAGCGGAATGTCGAGAAACTCCAACGTGCGCGCCACCTCGGCCGCGAGCGATACCTCGACGAGTTCCGTGGCCCGTTCGCCCTGATCGGCGCGCGCGAGGAACAGCATGTCGTTGATGATCGTACGCATGCGTTCGAACTCTTCGAGATTCGATTGCAGCGTGTGGCGCAGATCTTCGACAGAACGGTTACGCGTCAACGCCACCTCGGTCTGCCCGATCAGGATCGTCACGGGGGTACGCAGTTCATGGGCGACATCGGCGTTGAACGATTCGAGGCGGCCATAGGCGGCATCCAGACGCTCCAGCGCGCCATTGAACGAATTGGCGAGATCGTTCAGCTCATGCGGCAACGATGTGGTGTTCAGGCGTTGCGAGCGGTTGTTCGGGCTGACCTCCGACGCGTCCTTCGTCAGCCGCCTGAGCGGTGCGAGACCGATTCTCGTCACCGAGTAGCTGAGCAGCAGCACGACGAGGCTGCCCACCGCCGACAGCGCGGCAAGTGCAAGGCCGAAGGCGCGCATCGTGCGCACATTGGGACTGTAGCTCGTGGCAACCTGCAGTTCCACGGCCGGGCGTACGCCATTCGCGGGTATCTTCAGCGTGCTGGTCAGCATGTCGTGCCCGTCGCCCGCGGCGCGTACCCGCGCATAGTTGTCCGGCCAGTTGTTGATGACCTGCCCGTCGACGGGATGGCCATAGCGAAACGACGGGTCTTCGCTCGACACCGAGTAGGTCGTTGTGCCGTCGCGCGGCGTCATGTCGGTGAGCTTCTCGCGCGCCATCTTCCATTTTTCTGGGGTGGTCGAGTGAGACACGATGATCTTCGCGATCTCCGTGCGGCCGTCGAGCGACTCACGCAGATGATGTTCGAGCTGCGAGCGCAACACGAAAAACAACCCGCTGCCCACCAGCGTAAAGACCGACAGCGCGACCAGCGCGAACATCAACGCGAGGCGGCGTGCAATGGACGGATTCATGGCAGTTCTGCTTCTTCGCGGACTTCGAGCACGTAGCCCATGCCACGTACGGTGTGCAGCAGTTTGACCTGAAACGGTCCGTCGAGCTTCGCGCGCAAACGCTTGATGGCGGTTTCGACCACGTTCGTATGGCTGTCGAAATTCACGTCCCACACGAGTTCGGTAATCGCCGCCTTCGACAGGATGTCGCCCTGGCGTCGCGCCAGTACGCTTAGCAACTGGAATTCCTTGGCGGTGAGATCGAGACGTACGCCATCGCGCGTCGCGCGGCGGCCGATCAGATCGACGAACAGGTCGCCAACCGAGATCAGCGTCGATTCCTGCGAACGTGTGCGCCGCGCCAGTGCATGCAGGCGCTCAACCAGTTCGAGGAACGAAAACGGTTTGGTCAGATAGTCGTCGGCGCCCTCGCGCAGACCGCGGACACGGTCGTTCACGTGGTCGCGCGCGGTGAGCATGATGACCGGCGTCGACTTGCGCATGCGCAACGCCTTGAGCACGCTGAAACCGTCCCGTTTGGGCAGCATCACATCCAGCACGATGACG
The DNA here is from genome assembly GCF_004361815.1 of Paraburkholderia sp. BL10I2N1. Classification (NCBI taxonomy): domain Bacteria; kingdom Pseudomonadati; phylum Pseudomonadota; class Betaproteobacteria; order Burkholderiales; family Burkholderiaceae; genus Paraburkholderia; species Paraburkholderia sp. BL10I2N1. Next base: position 799,136 of record NZ_SNWA01000002.1, read on the forward strand.
TCGTAGTCGAACTCGGTTGCGAGGTACATGCCTTCTTCGCCGTCGAGCGCGACGTCGACCACCCACCCCTGCTCGGTCAGGCCGGAGCGCAGGTAGTCCACCACCTTGTGTTCGTCTTCAACGATCAGCAATTTCATTCGCGTCTCCCCGTCCCCTTACATTGGCATTATACGAAACGCTCATTTCTCCTCTTGCCACCTGCGCCCGGCCCGATCGCGTCAAATCACTGCGGCGGGTTCATTGGCCGCTGCTTTTCAGCGAGTTTCTCGGCAGGTTTGTCCATCAGCCTGTCCGAGACTTTGTCCGCAGCGGGCGCGCTCACATCCCAACCGCCGCCGAGCGCCTTCACCAGCGACACCGACAGCGTCAGCTGCTGGCCGCGAATCTGCACGTCCTGGCGCTCGCTCGTCAGCAGCGACTCCTGCGCGGTGATCACATTGAGGTAAGCAACGAGGCCCCCCGAATAGCGATCGTTGGCAAGCTCCAGCAGGCGCTGGGCGTCGGCCACCGCATCTTTCGACTGCTTCGCTGCGCCGTCCAGCACGGATAGCCCGGTGACGCCATCCTGCACCTGCTGGAAGGCATTCAGCACGGTCTGACGGTAATTCGCTTCGGCGGCCTTGTACCCTTCATTCGCGAAGTCCACATTTGCCGCTCGCTTGCCGCCGTCGAAGATGACCTGTCCGACGGCCGCGCCTAGCGTCCACATCAGGTTGGGCGCGCTGAAGAGACTCGCCAGTTGCGTGCTTTCCCAGCCAATGCCCGGCGTCAGCGTCAGGCTTGGAAAAAAGGCGGCCTTCGCGACGCCGATCTGCGCGTTTGCCGCAGCCATCGCGCGTTCTGCCGAGGCGATATCCGGGCGACGCTGCAGGACATCACTCGGCACACCAAGTGGGATGGATGGAACGCCTGTGTCCGTCAATTTCGGCTCGATCGCAAATTGCGGGGCCGGTACGCCCACCAGTGCGGCAATGGCATGCTCGAACTGCGCGCGCTGGTTGAGCAGCAACTGCGCCTGCACACGCGTCGCGTCGAGTTGCGATTTCTGCTGCAGCACGTCGAGTCCCGACACCGCGCCCAGATCGTGCTCGGAAGTCACGTAATCGAGCGCTTTCTGCTGCAGCGTCACGGACCTGTTCAGCACGTCGATCTCGGCGTCGAGTTCGCGCATCGCGAAATAGTCGGTGGCGAGATCGGTGGTCAACACGAGACGCGCGTTGGCCAGATCGTCGGCCGACTGTTCCTCGGACGCCCTGGCTCCCTCCACCTCGCGACGGATCCGGCCAAACAGATCGGTGTCGTAGTCGATGGTCGGGCCGATCTGAACATTGTTCTGTACGGTCGACTGGGTCGGCACGCCGTAGTTGGTGAGCGGCCGGTTCTGGGAGATCCTGAAGCGCTCCGCCGAGCCTGCCAGATCGACCTCCGGCAACTGTTGCCCGCGGGTATTCGCAAGGGTCGCCCGTGCCTGGGCATAGTGCGCGCTCGCCGCGACGAGCGTCTGGTTCTGCGCAAGCGCCTGGCCTTCGAGCGAAGCCAGCAACGGGTCGTTGAAGACTTGCCACCAGTCGGGCGCAAGCGGCGCGTGCGACGGTTCGGCCAGCCGCCAGTACGAATCGGTATGCCACGTCGGCGGCGCGTCGGCCTGCGGCTGATGATAATCCGGACCTACCGTACAGGCCGCCAGCAGCACGACGCCCAGCACCGCGGCGATGGACGCTGGCGCTGCCTCCACCGTGCATCGACGCAGCCGCTTCACGACGCCCCCTTGCCGGCCTTCCCGGGCTGCGCAAGTTGTACGTGATCGCCATCCGCGATCGAATCGCTCGGGTTGATGATGACCTTGTCGCCAGGCTCGATGCCGTTTTCGATTTCAAGCGATTGCCCAAGGTCCTGAGCGATCACGATCTTGCGCAGATGCACTGTGCCCTGTGCATCGACAACCGCGAGCCGCGGCCCCTCCGCGCGAAACAGCAACGTATTGCCAGGCACCATCATCTGTGCGTGAGCGACGGCCGGCACCGCGACCTGCACATACGCGCCGGGCCGCAGCTTGCCGTCGGGGTTCGGCAGCGTCACTTCGATCTGCAGCGAACGGGTCGGTACGTCGATCGCACCGGAGATATGCGTGATCGTGCCGTGGAATTGCTGACCGGGCAATTCGGCCTGGGTCACGACGACTTCCATGCCATCCGTCACGTTTTGCGCATACGCCTGCGGCAATTGCACATACACCCGCAACGGGTCCGACTGCGCAAGCGCAAAAAGCGCGCGGCTCGTCCCGCTGCCCGCATCGATCAGATCGCCGACATCGACGTTGCGCTGCGTCACCACGCCCGCAAACGGCGCGAGGATACGCTTGAACGATTCGAGTTGCCGCAGGCGCTGCACGTTCGCATCGGCCGCTGCGAGATTCGCGAGATCCTGCGAGTACGTGCTCTGCCGTTCATCGAGTTCCTGCTGCGAAACCGCATCGCGCTGACGCAACTGCTGCCAGCGTTCCAGCGAACTCTTTGCGAGGCCCAGGCTCGAGTTGATCTGCTCGCGTTGCGCGACGGCCTGGGCGAGTTCCTGATCGATTTCAGGTGTGTCCAGATCGGCAAGCAACTGGCCCTGCTTCACGCGTGCGCCAATATCGACATACCAGTGCAGCAGATAACCCGTCGCGCGCGCATAGATCGGCGACTCGACATTGCCGCGCAACGTGCCGGGCAGCAGCGTGTTGCCGCCCCCCTCGGTCTGCGTGGGCGACACCACTTCGACATACTGCTTCGCGTTCTGCAAGGTCGTCTCCGCTACCGAGCGGCTTTGCATGACGTCCGCGATCACGGTGCGCAACGCGCCCAGCGCGAGCAGCGCCAGCACGATCCAGATGGCGATCTTCGCGCGCTTCCATTCGCGATGGCGTGGCGGCAATGCATGGCCAACCTCGGTATCTCTCGCGGGTATCGCCAGCGATGCATGAGTTTTTTCGGTCATCTCAGTCAACCATCAATAGCTTATGCGGGTTTGCCGTCGCCGGCGGAACTGCCGCCCGACGGGCCATGGGGATCATCGTGCCGGTTCGTTCCGCCTGTCCCGCCATGACCCTCGTCACCGCCGCGGCGACGAGCCAGCCGGTTGTGGATACCAGCGAATACGAGCGGTACGAAGAACAGCGTCGAAACCGTCGCGAACAGCAGGCCGCCGATCACCGCGCGGCCAAGCGGCGCGTTCTGCTCGGCGCCTTCACCGAGACCCAGCGCCATCGGAATCATGCCGATGATCATGGCGAAGGCGGTCATCAGCACCGGGCGGATGCGGCTCGCGCCTGCTTCGAGCGCCGCGGTCAACGGCGGCGTGCCGGCCGCGAGACGCTGACGCGCGAACGCCACCATCAGAATGCTGTTCGCGGTTGCGACGCCCATCGTCATGATCGCGCCGGTGAGCGCCGGCACGCTCAGGTGCGTGCCGGTGAGGAACAGCATCCAGACGATGCCCGCCAACGCCGCGGGCAGCGCGCTGACGATGATGAGCGGATCGACCCACGACTGGAAGTTCACGACGATGAGCAGATACACCAGCACGATCGCCATCGCCACGCCGACGCCGAGCCCGAAGAACGAAGACCGCATCGTCTGCACCTGGCCGCGCACGACGATCTGGCTGCCACGCGGCAGCGACAGGCGGGTCTGCTCCACCAGCTTGTTGACCTGTGCCGCGACACTGCCCAGATCGGTCCGCTCGACGCCCACATACAGATCGATCACCGGCCGGATGTTGTAGTGCGTGACGACCGCGAACTGGCTTTGTGGTGCGACCCGCACCAGATTGCCCAGCAGTTGCGTCGGCCCGTTGATCGAACCTGACACCGGTGTGCGCAACAGTTCGTCGATCGACGACACCTGGTATTGCGGCGTCTGCACGGCGACGCTGTACTCGACGCCATTGCGGTTGTTGAACCAGAAACCAGGCGACGTCTGCGAGCTGCCCGACAGTGAAATCAGCACGTTCTGCGCCACATTGCTCGCGCTCAGGTTCAGCTGCTGGAGGCGGGTGCGGTCCATATCCAGACTGATGACGGGCTCATCGAGCTTCTGCTGGATGTGCGTGTCGACCGCGCCCGGAATCATCCGCACCTCTTTCATGAGCTTGCGCGCCAAGTCGAAATTGCCCTGCTGGTCCTGCCCGGTGATCTGCACATCCACGGCGGCAGGCAAGCCGAAATTCAGGATCTGGGTCACGATGTCCGCAGGCTGGAAGAAAAATTCCACGCCTGGGAAGCGCTGCGGCAACAGTGCGCGCAGCTTGTCGATATAGCGTTGAGAAGGCTTGTGGTCTTCGTTCAGTGCAATCTGGATTTCGCCGTCAAGGGTGCCGATCGTGCCCGCGTTGCTATAGGACAGGTTGATCCCGCTATACGGCAAGCCGAGGTTGTCGAGTATCGTGCCCAGTTCCTTCGCGGGCACGACCGTGCGGATCACTTTCTCCACCTCATCGGCGAGACGCGCCGTTTCCTCGATCCGTGTACCGGTCGGCGCACGCATATGCAGGCGGATATCGCCGGCATCGACGCTCGGAAAGAAGTCTTCGCCGAGCACGAACGTGAGTCCCATCGACAACACGCAAAAGCCGAGAAAGACACCCGCAAAGAGCCGCCGGCGCACCAGAAGACTGCTCAGAATCACGATGTACGTGGCCCGCATCCGCTCGAAGCCGGCATCGAAGCGGTGATAGAGCCGCATGAACGGATTGGGCTTCGCGTTCGCCTGCGGCTTGTGCGCATGGCCCATCAGCAGCATCGCGAGCGTCGGTACCAGCGTGCGCGACAACACGTATGACGCGAGCATCGCGAACACCACCGCCTCGGCGAGCGGCACGAACAGATAGCGCGCCACGCCGGTCAGAAAGAACATCGGGACGAACACGATACAGATGCACAGCGTGGACACGAGGGCCGGCACCGCGATCTCGCCGGCGCCTTCGAGAATCGCCTGATGCAGGTCCGTGCCCATATGCAGGTGGCGCTCGATGTTTTCGATCGTCACCGTCGCGTCGTCGACCAGAATCCCCACCGCCAGCGCGAGGCCGCCCAGGGTCATGATGTTGATGGTCTGTCCCAGCGCATGCAGCGCGATCAGCGATGTCAGGATCGACAGCGGAATCGATATCGCGATGATGCAGGTGCTGCGCCAGTTGCCGAGGAACAGCAGAATCATCGCCGCCGTCAGCGCAGCGGCGATCAACGCTTCGCGCACCACGCCCTGCACCGCCGCCTTCACGAAGATCGACTGGTCGAAGAGCGCCGTAATCTTCAGGTCGGGCGGGAGCGCCGCGCTTGCTTCGGGCAACAACGCGTGCAACGTATTGACGACCGACAGCGTGGACGCGCTGCCGTTCTTGAGCACTGAAATCAGCACGCCGCGATGGCCGTCCTGATGCACGATATTCGTTTGCGGAGAGAAGCCGTCCCGCACATGCGCGACTTCCCGCAGGTAAGTCGTCGCTCCATTCACGGTGCGCACCGGAATGTCGTTCAGCCCCACCACGGTGGGCGGCGAACCGTTCATGTTGATCGCGTATTCCTTCGGCCCTATCTTCGCCGTGCCAGTGGGCAGAATCAGGTTCTGCGCGTTGAACGCGCTGACTACGTCGGACGGCGTCAGGCCCTTCGCAAGCAGCGCGCGGGTGTCGAGGTCGACCGAGATCAGGCGCGATTTGCCACCGTACGGATAAGGGACCTGCGCGCCGGGAATCGTCACCAGTTGCGGGCGAAGGAAGTTGAGCGCGGTATCGTTGAGCGCCTGCTCGGAGAGCTTCGGGCTCGACAGGCCGAGCTGGATCACCGGAATGCTGGAGGCCGAATAGCTGATCACGAGCGGCGGCGTCGCGCCGGGCGGCATCTGCTTCAGTTGCGCCTGCTCGACCGCGACCGTCTGCGCGATGGCCGTCTGGATGTTCGCGTTCGGCTGCAGAAACAGCTTGATGATCGAGATGCCGGCAAGCGACTGCGATTCGATGTGCTCGATGTCGTTGACGGTCGTGGTCAGGCTACGCTCGTTGACCGACGTGATACGGTTGGCCATGTCCTCGGCGGACAGCCCTGTGTAATTCCAGATGATGCTGACGACGGGAATGTTGATTTCCGGCAACACGTCGACTGGCGTCGTCAGCAGGACAAACGGCGTGGCCAGGAGGATCAGGATGGCCATCACGATGAACGTGTATGGCCGCTTTAGCGCAACGTTGACAATCCACATTGAAACGTGCCCGAAAAGGATGCAGACGACGATGCTGGATCGTCGTGACGAAAGTTGCGCGCCGTGCTTCCTGCGAACCCGGCGCAGAGATTGCACGGACGAACCTGCCCTGGGCGCAACGCGCCACGAGATAGAAAAACCGCCAGCGTCAATGCTAGCGGGTCAGCACCAACGGGTAGATGACGCGAAAATGGCGAAACTGCCATAAATGACGACGCCCGACGACAACCTCGACGACAACGCCGTCCCGCTTCGAGCCGCGCGCCGCCGGACCGGCGCTGTCAACCCACCTGACAAATCGGCCATCTTCCGGTCAGCATGAGGTCATGGGCGCAGGCCTAGACTGCAGGCGTCCGTCGCGAAGGTCAGGCTGGTGGTTAGGGCAAATCTGTCTGGGTAACAAGAGGCAGTTCTCCGTGCAAGCACCAGAGCCCTGCGCCGTGGCTCGCCAGCCAGGCCAGCGACGAACCAGGGGTCGGCCACCGGTCGCCCCTGCCCGTTTCAAGGCAATGCCCTCCGGAGCCGTCCATGGATCATCTCCTTTCGATGCGCGTATTCATCAAGGTCGCGGAGTTGCGCGGATTCGCGCGCGCCGCGAATGCGGTGGGGATTTCGAGCACCGTCGCAACTCGCTACGTTGCGGACCTCGAAAGCCGCCTCGGCACGCGGCTGCTCAACCGCACAACCCGCAGCGTGTCGGTGACCGAGTCGGGTCAGGCCTATCTCGAACGGGTTCGCCAGGTGCTCGGTGAACTCGAGGATATCGAGCGGATGGTGGTCGCCCGCAATCACGAACCCGTTGGCAGACTACGTATCGTCGCGCCGGTTGTGTTCGGGCTGCACAAGCTCGCCCCCGTGCTGCACACCTACGCGCAGCGCTACCCGAAAGTCATCCCCGATGTCACGCTCGTCGATCATCAGGCCGATCTCGTCGATGAAGGCTTCGATGTCGGCATCGTAATTGCGCGGCAGATGCGCAGCGCCACCGTCGTCACCCGGCGTCTCACCACGTCTTCCATGTTTGTTTGCGCAACGTCCGCGTATCTTGCGGAACACGGCACGCCGACGCACCCCGAGCATCTGCTGGAGCACCCGTGCCTGAGCCTCGCGTCAGGGTACTGGGGCGACGAAGGCGTGTTCAGAGGACTGGAGGGCGAGGTTCGGGTGCGTCCGACAAACCTGATCATCACGAACAACACCGAGATGCTGCGTCAGTTCGCGTTGCTCGATATGGGTATCGCGATCCTGCCCGGCTATCTGATTGACGACGATCTGACGAGCGGGCGCCTCGTGCCTCTGCTCGGCCACTATCGTTTGCCGCAGGTCGAGATCAACGTCGCCTATCCGAGCCGCCGTCATTTGCCGGTCAAGGTACGCACGTTCGTCGATCACATGGTTCAACACTTCGCGACGCCACAGCGCGTCACGCCAGCCGGGTCGCATGAAAGGCTCGACGAACTTGCCGGTTCCGCGGCCTGATGCCGTAGCTAACGGCGGCCATGCGAGGAACAAGTTATACGGTGGCGGAGGTTCGAAGGGAGGTCCCTGCCTGTGCAATACTCAACCCGTCGCTGATTCAGGATGCCGAAACCTTGTCCGGGGGATTTCGGCAATCGCGGCAATTTCGATCATCAGGTCAGGGTGGTACAAGCGTTCGACCTGAACCGTCGTGGTAACCGGATAGGGCGCGACGAAGAACGCCTTTCGGATATCCGCAGCGGCCATGAACTGCTCGATATCGGTCGCATAGTGCACGGCGGAGATCACGTCTGCCATCTGGCCGCCCATGGCCGCCAAAACGTCACGAATGTTCTCCAAAACCTGATGCACCTGCGCACGCATATCGTTGCTGCCAACCACATGACCGTGCCGGTCGAGCGACACCTGGCCTTTCAGGTGAACGATCTGGCCATCACCCTGAATCATGGCCATCGAGAACGCCCCGAATGGCGGCCAGAGGCCTGGTGGATTGGTTGCAATCGCCATGTGTGAACCCCGTAGACGGATTTGTTGTGCAGATTATGCACCGTCATGATTCACGGATTAGCGAGGCTGGGAGGTTGTGTCGTTCACGATCATTGTCAGCCGCCGGACGCTATGGCCCGCGACAGGCAACGCCCGCCGCTGATCCTGTAGGGAGGCCTGCTTCGTGTCTGCTCTGGAAGTCAGCAATGAAAGCGGACGCGGTCACCCAAAGACTGGACGTTCGAATTGCTACGCGTTGCGTAGCCGATTATCGGGAATCTTCCTGGATGCCTAGTCGCGCGCGATCAGATTGCCTACGCGTCCGTGCCCAGTCACGAGGCAGCTCGACAGGAAATTTTCGCCCTGCACACTGGATGCAGTCTCTCCGAATCCTTTCCCCAACGCGTCCAGTTTGACCAGTTCCGCGCCCTTCTGGCACGTAATCGTTCCGCTTTCGCCGGCTTGCGCGTGCACCATCGCCCGATCCGCAATCAGATACGCAAGGAGCGCAAATACGGCAATATTAAATAAGCGTCTCATGATTTCGTCTCCTCTTGCGAGCAAGACTATCGCGAACCGCTTGATGCACGATGCCAGGGCTTTCCCGAGCATTTCGCGTTCACGTACACAGTGCGATCAGGCACGATCTGTTAGCGTTTCGCGCATCGGCGCGTGATGACTCTTGCCGCTGGCCTGCAATCGAAGGACGCGCGTCGAATACCGATCACGTGTCGGCCAGCGCTTCGATCGTCACATCAAGAAGGGCACGCAGCCGCCCGAGCCGCCGCAGATCGCGGTGATAACCGAGCCAGACATCGCGGCCCGGCGGCGCTTCGCCCAGATCGATGCGTCGCAGGCCCGGCGTCGTATCGCCCAGCGGACACGGCAGCACCGCGAATCCGCCGCCCTCCGCACACATGCGCGCCTGCGCACCACGATTGTTGCTGCCAAAAGCAACGCGCGCCTTTGGCAACATCCGCTTGAGCCACGTGACGTCGGGCAGCGCATCAAACGCGCTGTCCATGCTGACGAGCGTCTGGCCTGCACCATCGCCCGCATCCGGAGCCACGCAATCGACCGGCCCATACAGCGCATAGTCGATGTGCATCAGCTTGCGCTGAATGACATCGGGTTCGTCGAACGGCGTAATGCGGAACACCAGGTCGGCCTCGCGGCGCGCAAGGTTGTACCGGCGTGCATCGGTGACGAGTTCCACCGATACCTGCCGGTGCCTGTCGAGAAATCGCGCGAACACCGGCGTCAGAACGTGGATGCCGAACCAGTCCGACGACGATACGCGCAACAGCCCGCTCAGTTGCTGCTCCTTGCCGGCAAGCGCACGGGAAAAACCGAGCGCTTCTTCCTCCATCCGCTCGGCGTAGTTCAGGACGGCTGCGCCCTCCCCGGTCAGCACAAAACCATCGCTCGTGCGCTGAAACAACTCATGTCCGACCGCCGCTTCGAGCGCGCGCAGGCGCCGCCCCATCGTCGGCTGAGTCTGGCCGGTCAGCCTTGCCGCCGCGCCCAGCGTGCCGCTCCGGGCAATCGCCAGAAACACGCGGACGTCGCTCCAGTCCATCATGGAATCATTCATTTACGTTTGACAGTCGTGCAATAACGTTGATCTTCATGCCAATTTGCATGGTCTATTATGCCCTCCATCGCACCCGTTCAAAGCCAATACAAAGGAACCCGTCATGGATATGCAAGCCCTCGTGCTGAACCGGTACAACGGCCCCCTCGAACTCACCAGCCTGTCGCGGCCGGAGCCGTCGCGCGGCGAGGTCCTCGTGCGTATCGTCGCGAGCGGGCTGAATCCGCTCGACACCAAGATGCGCGCCGGCAGCGCGGCGCATGCGAAGCATCCGTTGCCGCTGGTGTTGGGCATCGACATGGCGGGCTTCGTCGAAGCGGTGGGCCAGGACGTCAGCACGTTCAAGGTTGGCGACGAAGTGTATGGAATGACCGGCGGCGTCGGCGGCATTCAGGGATCGCTGGCGCAATACGCGGCGGTCGACGCAGACCTGCTCGCGCTGAAGCCCTCTAACCTCTCGATGCGCGAAGCCGCCGCGCTGCCGCTCGCCTTCATTACTTCGTATTCCGGCATCGTCGATCGTGCGCACCTGCAGTCCGGGCAAACCGTGCTCGTGCAGGGCGGCGCAGGCGGCGTCGGACACGTATCGGTGCAGCTGGCGCACGCGCTCGGCGCAACCGTCTTCGCGACTGCCAGCACGCGCGATCAGGCATTCATCGAGCGCCTCGGTGCCACGCCGATCGACTACCGCGCGCAGACGGTGGAACAGTACGTCGATTCAGCCACGCAAGGCGAAGGTTTCGACCTCGTGGTCGACACGGTCGGCGGTGCGACGCTGGATGCATCGTTCGCTGCGGTCAGGCACTTCGGCCATGTCGTCAGCGCGCTCGGCTGGGGAACACATGCCCTCGCGCCCCTGTCGTTTCGTGAAGCCACCTACTCAGGGGTATTCACCCTGTATCCGCTGTTGAGCGGCAAACACCGCGCTCATCACGGCGAAATGCTGCGCGAGGCAACACGTCTTGCGGAGGAAGGCAAACTTTCGCCGAGACTGGACCCGCGCCGTTTCGATCTGCGCTCGGCAGAACTCGCCTACGATGCGCTAATCGAGGGTAGCCAGGGCAACCTGCAAGGAAGGATCGTGGTGGACGTGGCTTGATGCCGGTACGTCCCACCTGTCATCTGAAGCAACGTTCTCGCGGGCGCTAAAGATTGGCGGCGGCTGGCCGTTATTTGAACCAGATAGTTAAACCGCACCAGCCGCCCCAACGATGAAAATTTCCACCCGACTCATTTTGCTGGTTGCGACAGCGTTGCTAGGCATGGCATGCGTGGTCGCCACCGCGCTGTATTCACTGGACAGTTCCCTGACCGCGAGCCGTCGCGGGCAGATCGTCAATCTGCTGACCAAGGCGGAGCACCTCGTCCAATACTACCGGGGCCTCGAAGCCAGCGGCAAACTGAGCCGCGAAGAGGCCCAGGCAGAAGCAAAGCGGGCGCTGAGCGCCCTGAACGCCGACAGGAAAAGCTACTTCTGGGCAACGACACAGGACGGCTTGAACCTCGTCCACCCGAACCCCGACCTCGTGGGCACGAAAACCGCTGGCAATCGAACCACCAGCGGCCTCACCGACACGCAAGCCTATCAGCGCGGACTGGCGAGCGACCACATCGCGCTGGTCGACGTTCTCATCAGGCCCGCGCAGGATGCACCGCTCGTCGCCAAGCTGCAGGGCTTGGTGGCAATCCCGGAATGGAAATGGTGGATCGGCACCGGCTTCTTCTACGACGACATCAACGCGGCCTACTGGAAGCTGGCCACGACGCTCCTCACCATCTCCGTGGCGATCTTCGCGGCGGTCTGCGGGATGGCGTGGTTCATGACGCGTAGCGTGCGCCATGCGCTCGGCGGCGAGCCGGCCGATGCAGGCGCCTTCGCTGCGCAGATCGCCGCAGGAAACCTCGCCGCCGATATTGCTGTGGCGGCGTCGGACCGCTCCAGCCTGATCTACGCCCTTCACGAGATGAAGCTGAAGTTGCGCGAGCTCGTGCAAGGCATTCAGCAGTCAAGCGAATCGATTGCAACGGGTTCGAGCGAAATCGCCCAGGGCAACACCGACCTGTCGCAGCGGACTGAAGAGCAGGCAGCCTCGCTCGAGGAAACGGCGTCCAGCATGGAGCAGCTCACGGCGACCGTTCAGCAGAACACCGACAACGCCCGTCAGGCGAGTCAGCTTGCAGTCCAGGCGTCGGCGGCGACTGAGCGCGGTGGCGCAGCGGTCGAGCAGGTCATCGGCACGATGCAGGGTATCGCCGGAGAATCGCGCAAGATCGGCCAGATCATCAACGTGATCGAAGGGATCGCATTCCAGACCAACATTCTCGCGCTCAATGCCGCCGTCGAAGCCGCTCGCGCGGGCGACGAGGGGCGCGGCTTTGCGGTCGTCGCCGGCGAAGTGCGTTCGCTCGCGCAGCGCAGTGCCGCGGCGGCGAAAGACATCAAGACGTTGATCGAGACGTCCGTGTCGCGCGTCGATGAAGGCACCGGACAGGTCGCCGTGGCCGGTGAACGTATGCGTGAAATCGTTCACTCGATCAAACGCGTGAGCGACATCATGGGCGAGATCGCGGCGGCGTCGATCGAGCAGAGCACCGGCATCGAGCAGGTCAATCGGGCGGTTTCGCAGATGGATGAAGTGACCCAGCAGAACGCGGCGCTGGTCGAGCAGGCGGCAGCCGCCGCTGCATCGCTCGATGAGCAGGCTGCGCGCCTGCGCGGGACCGTATCGGTGTTTCGTCTTTGAGTGTGATATTCGTCACGATCGTGCAGGGCCGCGCTGATAACGCCGCCCTGCGCATCCGGATCAACGATGCGAGTAGAACGAATTCGGCATGACATTGTGTGGCAACGATGCCGGCTGACCCGATTGTGATGAGCCAACCATCGCCGAACCGTACTCCGCGCCGCCGGCCGTCGCGTTGGCGTTCGCATTCGTGTTCATATGCGCGCTCGCGTCGGCATGCATACTATCCTGCGAGTTGTAATCGGGATAGTGCACCCGCGATTGATGCAGGACACCCTGCTGCTCGGCCTGAACGATCTCCGACTTGACCTGCGCGCGTGTAATGGGATCGTTACTTCCGGCCTGAGCAAACGAAATCGCCGGAGCGATCAATGCGGCGGCAACAGCAAGCGATGAGATGAAGTTTTTCATGTGTACTCTCCGTGAACGTGGACATGACCGCCGGCTTGTCCTGGCGGCATGGCGTTTGCACCGGCAGTCGCAATGCGCGCGGAGCGGCAAGTCGTGCGACGCAGATCGTCGAACGCAACAGGCTTTTCCAGCTTTGCCCTAAGGCTTAAGGACTGTCGATACTTGCGTACAGAATACGGAGCAGTGGCTTAACGGATGCTTAGATGAGCGTCTCTGTCTTTCGCCAGATGCGGTGAGTGTGTAACCGGATGTGAATGAGGCAAGCGCCGGGGTTGGACCACTGGCGAGATCGATCCTCGAAATGACGCAAGGCACATCACGCGCGGCACGCGATCCACCACGGATCGCCCGCCGCGCAGAGGTATGGTGCTCGCGCTTACTGCGCGCCCTCCGACAGATGCTTGCGTTTCGCGAGTTCCTGCGCCATTGCGTAATGCTCCTGCATTGTCGGTAATGCCTTGCGTGCTGCGTCCTTCAACTGGTCATTGCGCCCGCTGGCGATCTCCGCCTGAAATGCGGACAGCGACTTCTGCTCGTCGGCGAGCGCGACATTCTCGATATACGTCTTGTCGAATTCACCGCCAGCCAGGTTCCGGACGCTCTCGAGCACGGCGTTGTCTGGATCGTCCTTCGGCACTGCCACGCCATGAGGAATTGCTGCGCGAAGTTCGGTAGCGAGCATTGCGTTGTCGTTGGCGACCTTCTCTGCAAACGCCTTGACTTCACGGTCTTTCGAGCGGGACGTTGCAATCCGCGCAGCGTCACGTTGTGTCGAAACGGCCTTCGTGGCTTCGTTGATGAACGCCTGATCGTTACCGTGCAGCCTGACCTCTCCAGACGAGGGCTGTGCAGTCTGCGCGCTCGCCGCTGTCGTGACAACGAGCAGGCCAGTCGCAAGTGCGCCGAGCGTCGGGGCAATAGAAAAGCGGATCATAAGTTCTCCCTGGAGTAACAACAAAGAATGGCGCGGAGGGAAGACGGGTGAAGCGTCGCACGCAACACATGACGCTGGTTCGCGCGCGGTGCCGTGTATCCGGCACTGCGCGGCGCACCCGCCATCAGTCAGCGCGGGGGATTGTAGTATCGGCCAACACGACGAGGTGAAACGATGCCGCCGATTCTGTAACCGCTGGTAACACTACGGGATGCGTTCTTCGCGATCGGCCTTTCTCTCACCGCGCGCAGACGGGACATTCGACACTTCGACAAACGCAAGAGAAAGCTTGCGGAAAGAACGCCGAAAGCCCACGCAACATTTTCTTAATACTGCGTACTTTTTTATTCCGACCGTCGCGGCGGTGAGTACAAATGACATGGCCCACGCCTTTCGCCTGCAAATCTTTCCAGGCACATGAGCACGCAGACATTGCGACAGGAATGACGCCCGGTTGCGACGCCCGGCCGTGAACGCGCGCAGCGTCGGCGCAAGCAACAACGGCTATCGCTTCCGGTGACAGGCGGAAGCGCCGCCCACGGGGTGCGAACAATGCTGTTCGCTCGCTAGCCAGCGAGCCACCATACGGTGGTCATGGGCAGCAGAAACCTCGCTGCCGGATCGCGGCCAGGACTGCCTTCCCGCCTGGCTCCGCAAGCACCGCTCGCCGGAGAGGCGCAGGCCGATCGGGCAACCTTCTGTGTGCCCTGCTGGCTTCCCGACGGCATTCATAGAAGTGTGTAAGAATGCTGCCGTACGATCCTTTGGAGGCAAATTTTTCTAAAGGTTTCCTTCTGCGCGGCGATATACCATCGACACCGCTCATTCAGGACAGGCAACACATCTTTTCACAAGATGCCCAGAACGATTTGCTGATCAAATTTGCAAGACAATTGAAAGTGTCTCCCGATCGTCCATTTGTCCGACTTTCCGGCTGTCGCCCCCCACGGCGCACGGCCGGTCGAAAAAGCATCCCATTCAGAAACCTGGATCTGGTGATCGACAGACGCCCGACATCAGGGTAGCTTGTGAACGCGTAACGCACCGCAGGGTTCGGTTAAACCGCCGATAACCGAATACTGCATAAAATATTGCACAATAAGGATGTCGGACGACTGGCCACTGCAAACCATCGCACAGGCCCGCCGTCCGGCATAGAGGCTGACTGTCAGAACATCCATCAAGCCATTTGGCACAGCAGAGCACGCCGGAGCAACTATGAAGACATTGTTTTTACAGGCCCCGTCATACGACGGTTTCGACGGCGGCGCGGGTTCGCGCTATCAGGCGAAGCGGGAGGTCCGGTCGTTCTGGTACCCGACGTGGCTTGCCCAGCCAGCCGCGCTGGTGCCCGACAGCCGCGTGTTCGATGCATCCGCTAACGGGGCGTCGGTGAGCGACACGCTCGACCTCGCGCAGCAATATGATCTCGTCATCATTCACACCAGCACGCCTTCCTTTCCCACCGATGCGCTGTTCGCGCAGGACCTGAAGCAACGCAAGCCGTCGGTATTGATCGGGATGGTCGGCGCCAAGGTGGCAGTCGATCCGCATAACTCGCTCACCGCGACCGAGGCGATCGATTTTGTCTGCCGCGAAGAATTCGATTTCACCTGCAAGGAAATCGCCGAAGGCATGCCGTTTGCGCAGATCAAGGGCTTGAGCTATCGCGCGCCGGATGGTTCGATCGAGCACAACGAAGCGCGCCCGATCCTCGAAGACATGGACGTGTTCCCGTTCGTCGCGCCGGTCTACAAGCGCGATCTGACGATCGAAAACTACTTCAACGGTTACCTGAAGCATCCGTACGTTTCGCTCTACACGGGCCGCGGCTGCCGCTCGAAGTGCACGTTCTGTCTGTGGCCGCAAACTGTCGGCGGCCACCGCTATCGGGTGCGTTCGGTTGAGAACGTGCTCGAGGAAGTCAAGTGGATTCGCGACAACATGCCTGAAGTAAAGGAGATCATGTTCGACGATGACACGTTCACCGACTTCAAGCCGCGCGCCGAAGAAATTGCACGCGGCATGGGCAAGCTGGGTGTGACCTGGTCGTGCAACGCCAAGGCGAACGTGCCTTACGCGACGCTGAAGATCATGAAGGAAAACGGCCTGCGCCTGCTGCTGGTCGGCTATGAGTCCGGCGACGACCAGATCCTGCTGAACGTCAAGAAGGGCTTGCGCACGGACATCGCGCGGCGCTTCGCCAAAGACTGCCGCACGCTTGGCATCAAGGTTCACGGCACCTTCATTCTGGGCTTGCCCGGCGAGACGCCGGAAACGATTCAAAAGACCATCGAGTACGCGAAAGAGATCAATCCGCTTACGATCCAGGTGTCGCTCGCCGCGCCGTATCCCGGTACCACGCTCTATAACCAGGCGGTCGAGAACGGCTGGCTCGCAGAGAACAAGGTGATCAATCTCGTCAGCAAGGAAGGGGTGCAACTGGCGGCGATCGGCTATCCGCATCTGTCGCGCGACGAGATGTACCACCAGCTCGAAAACTTCTACAAGCGCTTCTATTTCCGTCCGTCGAAGATCTGGGAAATCCTGCGCGAGATGCTGACGAGCTGGGACATGATGAAACGACGGCTGCGCGAAGGCGTGGAGTTCTTCCGCTTCCTGCGCGCACACGAGGCGTGAACACCCCGCGCTGCACCTTCGGCATTCCGCGCAAGGCGCTGTCATGAAGCGTTTTGCGTGGCTTACCGGACCGGCCGCCCTGCTGCTTCTGGGCGGGCTGGTCGTGCTCGAGGGTTCGCTGCGAACGGCCCATCATCTCGTCTTCGCGCTGCTATGCGTGAGTGTCGCGGCGACCCTGGCCGGCATCGGCTACACGTTGCTGGCAAGCGCGTTGATCCTGCGTTTCTTTGCGCGCCCGACTGCGGAGGCAGCAAGCTATCCGCCCGTCACGATCGTCAAGCCGCTGCACGGTGACGAGTGGGACTTGCTCAGCCATCTGTCCAGCTTCTGCCGGCAGGACTACCCGGGCGAAGTGCAGTATCTGTTCGGCGTGCATGACCCGGCAGACCCGGCGCTGAAGACGGTCGACGAACTGCGCCGCCGGTTCCCCGACGCGCACGTTACAGTGGTCACGGATACACGCCTCCATGGGCCCAACAGGAAAATCAGCAACATTGTGAACATGCTGCCACAGGCTCACCACGATGTGCTGGTCTTCGCGGACAGCGATGTCAGCGTGAACCCGGACTTTCTGGGTAACGTCGTCGGCGAGCTGGAAAAGCCTGAGGTAGGGCTCGTGACCTGCATCTATCGCGGAAATGCGGCCCCGGGCATCTGGGCGCGTCTGTCTGTGAATGCAATCGACTATCACTTTGTTCCCGGCGTGATAACAGGCTTTACATTGGGTCTCGCGCATCCGTGTTTAGGTCCGACGATTGCGATGCACCGCACCACGCTGGAGAAGATCGGCGGTTTCGAGCAGTTTGCCCATCACCTCGCCGAGGACCATGCGATCGGTCAAGCCGTACGGATGACCGGCGAGAAAGTTGCGATTCCGCCGTTCACGATTTCCCACGCCTGCGACGAAGCAAGTGCCGCCGAGCTTGTTCAGCATGAATTGCGCTGGAGCCGGACTATTCGCACCATCGACGCGGCCGGCCACTTTGGCTCTGCGCTGATGCATCCTTTCGCGTTTGCCATGCTGGCCGTGGCGTTATCGGACGCGGCAGCCTGGTCATGGCTGCTCGCCGTGGTCGCGCTGCTGTCGCGGTTCTGGTTGAAGTTGCGCTCGGATCATGTCTTGCGGCAACCCCATCACGGGCTGTGGTTGCTGCCGATAAGCGACATTACGTCTTTTGGCATTTTTCTCATGAGCTTCCTTTCGACGCGGATAAGCTGGCGTGGCTTCACTTTCAAGGTGGACGGCGACGGCCTGCTGTGTCCCGTCCAGGACGAATAACGGACGCAGGATGACGACGTAATGAAACATCTGGGGCGAATCACTGCACTTGCTGGACTGATCGCATCGCTCTGGCTAGTCTGGCGCGACAACCCCGGTGCCGTGCTGGAGCTGATGCGCGCTGCGGGCGGCGGCCTCGTGCTGGCAGGCCTCGCGCACGTGCTACCGATGCTCGCGAACGCGCGGGACTGGCAATCCCTGATACGCAGCGGCGACCGGCCGCGCCTGTTGACCATGCTGCGGCTGGTATGGATCCGCGAATCGATAAACTGCATGCTGCCCGTCGCACGGGTCGGTGGTGAGATCGTGGCGTTCCGGCTGATGCGCCGGCACGGATTGCGCCCGTCCACGGCAGTGGCCAGCCTGATTGTCGATACGCAACTCACGCTGATCAGCCAGTTGATGTTCACGATGGTCGGCATCGGCTTCCTGTTCGCGCACGCGGCGTCCGGCACGCTGCGTCTCGCCGGCAATCTGGCCTGGGGGATCGTCGCGCTTACGCCGCTTCTGGTGCTGTTCTCGCTGGTTCAGCATGCCAGCCCCTTCGAACGGCTGACACGGCTGCTGAACCGCGTGACGAGCGGGAAGCTTGCCGCGCTGGTCGGCCAATCGGCGCACATCGACAAGTCGATCAAGCTCATCTGGCGCCGGCGCGGGGCGGTCCTCCGCTATCTGTTCATCTGGCAGCCGCTCCAGTGCTTCGGAATCTCGTTCGAGATCTGGCTCGCGCTGCATTTTCTCGGGGCGCACATCAGCTTTACCGAAGCCGTGGTGATCGAATCGCTGATCCAGGCGATCAGCAGCGCGGCCTTTTTTGTGCCGGGCGGTCTGGGGGTTCAGGAAGGCGCCTTCATCGTGATCGGCGGCGCGCTCGGCCTCGATCCGACGACCAGTCTCGCGTTGGCGGGCGCACGCCGCATTCGAGACCTGCTCGTCTTTGTGCCTGGCCTCGTCGCCTGGCAACTCGCCGAATCGTCCGGGCTTGCGCGGACCCGCCTCGCAGACGCGCGAGCGCGACTGTCGCGGGCGAGCGGGGGTGTGACCGAAAACTCCCGCACGTGAAGGGGCGGCTGGCTTCAGCCGCCCCTTCACGTGCCCAAAGGTTGCGCTCAGGCTTTCCCGCTCACACGGTCCATGACGGCAAGCAGATCGGTGAGTGACTGCCTGCACGCTCTCGCGTCCGGCGCGCTGGCGCGCAATGCCTCAAGGGCCCGGTCGATTGCCTTGTCGACCGTGTGCCAGTCGGCAGCCGAATGCGGCTTGAGGGATGGCTCCGCCTCGTCCCAGGACGTTTCCAGGTCCTTGATGCGCGCCTTAGCGCCGGCAAGATCGCCCTTGTCGACCCGCGCAGCGGTGTCGACCACGATCGCTCGAAATGGCGAGATGTCGCCCAGCTTCGATGCGGTTGCCGCTTCGGCAGACGCAATGACCATGCCGTGAGGCGAAATCGGCGCTGCACCCAGAAGGGCCAGTACCAGAAGTGGTGCGACTATGCTCGTGCCGCGCTTTACCTTGATCATCTGTTCTCTCCTTAACGATGGACCCGCCGGAAGCGGATCGAGCTATCAATGCGGCATCCTGTGCCTTGCTGCAGGGTCACGTCTCGTCTCCTGCCCCTACCCGCTGCGTCGAGCGGTCGTCGCCGAGACTCACGAAGAGCACCAGAGCGACGATCACGCTCAGGAAGACGACGCTTGTCTGAACGTTGCCGAGTCCAAGGCCACCGTACGTCCGCGCCTGGGACAGCAGATCACCCAGCGACGCACCCAGGGGACGCGTCAGGATGTAGGCCAGCCAGAAGGTCAGTACCGGGTTGGCGCCGAGATACCGGGCGCCCGCGATGACAGCGATGATTGCGCCGAACGACACAACGCCAAGCGTAAAACCAAGGCCAAGCGCTTCAGTCGCCAGATCACCGGCAGCTGTGCCGAGCGCGAAAGTGAACAGGATGGCGGCCCAGTAGAACAGTTCTCTGCGCCTCGTCACGATCGTGTGGATGGACAGGGTTCGTTCGATCCGGTACCAGAAGGCGAAGGTGGTGGCCAAAGCCACACCGAAGCAGGCCGTGCTGACGTACAGACTGACGCCCAGGCCGTCTGTGAGCGCGTCGGTGATCTGTGTTCCGACTACACTGACCAGCACGACGGTCAACCAGTAAATCCACGGGACGTACCCGCGTGAACGAAGCTGGAGAAGCAGCGCGGCTATCAACAGGGACGACATCAGTGCGCCCGTGATGGCCGTGCCGAGCCCCACGTGGACCGCCAGATAATCTGCACCGGTCTCGCCAACAGTCGTCGACATGATCTTGATGATCCAGAAGACGAGCGTCACTTCCGGTACCTTGTTGAGCATGCGTACGACGGGTCTTTTCACGGGTATGGTCAAGGGCATCTCCTTTTGAGCGTCGGCTTCCGGCAACATCCGGCATGAGTAGAGCGGCTGCGATCGCCGCGGTGTAGCAGGCTCATGCCGGGAACTTCGATTCGTCGACACTGTATGTCGCGCCGGCTTAAGAGAGACTTATCCGGCGAGACCCAGCGGCTCGCCATACGGCAATACCGGAGCCATGCGTGAACACCGGCAGCCACGCAAAATGATGCTCGCGACTTTGCGCAATCCGTCGCGGGTATCTATCATGCGACGTGTCAGGCATGCATCTTCGATGCTGCGACCTGGGAAACCAACATGGCGGACTCTGAGGGACTCGGTATGAACTGCCCAAGTCGGATCTTTCGTTGTGCCGCCACCGCCCTGTTGTTGGGCCTGTGTGTGCCTGCTTTTGCGGACGCGCAGCTTGAAGGTACGAGCTGGACGATGGTGCGCTTTCAGTCGATGGACGACAGCGTGCTGACACCCGCTGATCCGACCCGCTACACCTTGGGATTTGCGGGCCACGGGCGCCTCAGGATTCGGGCTGACTGCAATAAGGCTCAGGCGGGATGGAAGACTGACGACGCGAGTTCGTTGCGCATCAGCCACATGGTGATGACTCGGGTGCGTTGCTCAAAACGTTCGCTCAGCGCCCGCTTTCTTCGGGACCTCGCCTACGTGCGCACCTACACGTTTCGGGACGACCACCTGTTTCTCGCGCTCAAAGCCGACGCTGGAATCTATGAGTTTGCGCCAATGACCGGCGGTACTGCGCACGCGCCGTTACACACCCAGACGCGGCCGCCGGCCGATTCCGGCAATCCGCCTCTGTGCGTCGCCAAAGGGTAGCGTCAACCATGGGTTCTACAACCCATGACATGCACGGTCTCCTGCCCTCGATATGCCCCCCGCAGTTCAGCAAGCCGATGGTGCCACGCTGCCCGTCTCTGCTCGCGCGACCCAGGCCGCCCGCGCCGCAGTGTTCATCGAAGCTTGACCGAAACAAAGCTGCGCGCGTGGTTGCGCTGGATCAGCACCGCCACCACTTTCCCAGCCCTTGCTTCGAGCTCGGTCACCTGCTCCTGCGATTCGACCAGCGTATCGTTGAGCGACAGGACGATATCTCCCGGCTGGATGCCGGCGCTTGCCGCAGGTTCATGAACCTCATCCACCATCAGACCTACCGCGAGATCGATCGTGCGCCGCTCGTCCTCGCTCAGCGGATGCATGATCAGGCCCAGGCGATCTGCCCCGCTGGCCTGGCTTGTTCCAGCGTTGGCGACTTTCCCGGACGTGCCGATGACGACCGTTAGCAGCATCGGTCTTCGATTGCGGACGACCTTGAGCGCGGCTTTCGTCCCCGGCGGCAGCGCAGCAGCGTCCTCCGCGAGTTCGGCAGAGCGATCGATCGGCTTGTCGCCGATCTGTACGATGACGTCGCCTGCCTTGAGGCCGCTCGCGGCCGCCGGTGTGCCGGGCCCGACGGTATTGACCAGCGCGCCCGCCGGCCGCGTCAAACCAAAGGCCGCCGCCAGCCCCGGGCCGACGTCCTGCACCTCCACGCCAAGGCCTCCCGGCGACACTTTGAGCTCGCTTTGCAACTGCGCCTGCAACTGTGATTGCACCTGCGCTTCTACCTTGATCGCCAGGTTGATCGGGATCGCGAAGGTCAGGCTGGGATACCTGTCCCCGTCCGCGTAAATCTGCACGTGGATGCCGACTACCTCGCCAGCACGGTTAAACACAGGGCCGCCCGAGTTGTCCGGATTGACGGAGACATCGGTTTGAATAAAGGGGAAGGTGCTGCCGTCCGGCAGCATGCGAGATGTGGCGCTGACAAGGCCGGCGGTGACCGTATTCTCGAAGCTGTCGGGCGAGCCGATCGTCATCACCTGTTCACCGACACGCACCCGCGACGAATCGCCAAGTTTGACGGTGGGAAGCTTCGTGCCCTCGATCTGGAGCACCGCGACGTCGCTCTGCGCATCGACCGCCAGGACTTTTGCCTTGAACTCGCGTCGATCGGTCAGTCGCACGGTCAGTGCCTCCGCCTGATCCACCACATGAGCGGTGGTCAGAATGAGGCCATCGGAACTCACGATGAAGCCGGAACCGGTACCGGACATAGCGCGCGGCGAACTGTCCTGAGACTGCGGCTGCGTCGCCATGCGCTTGAAGAACACGAAAATGGGATCGTCGATATCGATGGGTTGGGTGGCTGGCGCCGACGTCTGTTGCTGCGGGCCAGTCGTGCTGATATTGACGACGGCAGGCCCGTATCGCTCCACGATAGTGGGGAAGTCGACCTGCGCCGCTGGGGCAGCATGCGCCGCAGAGGCGGCCTGCGCAACGCGCTTCTCCTTCACAGGCTGCGGCGGCGTCGTGCTCGCGGCGATCGCCGCGGGCGGCAGGCACGCATAGCCTGTGACGACGATCGCCATCACGGTAGCGCAACGCAGGGTCCGGGCAAGAGTCTGATGAGACACAGTGCACCTCCAGGTCTGTCGTTATGCCGGGACCGGGCGCATGAGGCGCCGGGGGCTAACAGGCACTGATGGGTAAATTATGGGCGCACCGTAACCGTCCAGTGTGACAAAGCGCACGAACAAGATCGAAAACAAAAATTGCGCGGAGGGCATGCGGCTTGCCTTGTCATCCGCATGCAAGATTCACGGATGCCAACGGATGGGATTGCCCCCTGGACCCGTGCGGTTGGTGGCGATATACATATCGATGTCGGGCACTGCGCCGCGCCCGGTCGTTGATCGGTCTGCCGACCCCATAGCCGTTGCGCGGGCGCGTGTCCCGTCTGCGGATCGAGACTCAGTCATCCGCGCCTGGTGCGGTGGTGTGCGTTGAAGCCGGCGGCGGAATTGCCGGAACGCGCGGCATCCGGATCCCAGCGTACGCGTTGGCCACGGTCAGAAGCGGGCTCACCAAGCAGAAAACGGCCTTGTAGCCGCCCGCCACAACATCGGCGATGGCGGCACGGTCGCGCTAGTAATCCACCGCGTCACGCACGATCGGACAGGTCATGCAGTGACCGCCGCCACGTCCGCGACCCAGCTCCGCACCGACGATCGTCACGACCTCGATGCCTTCCTTGCGCAGCAGCGTGTTCGTGTACGTGTTGCGGTCGTACGCGAAGACCACGCCCGGCGATGCGCACACCAGGTTCGCGCCGCTGTCCCACTGCGTGCGTTCACGCTGGTAGTCGCTGCCGCCCGCCTCGACCACGCGCAGCTTCTTTAACCCCAGCGCGTCGGCCACCACATCGACGAAAGGCTTTTCTTCCTTGTGCAGTTCCACCCCGCTCGGGTGGCTACTCGGGCGATACGAGAACGTGCGCGTCTGGTTCATGAAGTCCGGTGCCAGCAGCACGCAGTCGCGGTCCGCGAAGGTGAACACCGTGTCCAGGTGCATCGCCGCGCGGATCTTCGGCATCGCCGCCACGATCACCCGCTCGGCCGCCCCCTTCCTGAACAGCGTCGCGGCAAGCTGGCTGATGGCCTGGCGCGACGTGCGCTCGCTCATGCCGATCAGCACGACGCCCTTGCCGATCGGCATCACGTCGCCGCCTTCCAGCGTCGCCAGCCCGTGATCCTCGGTCGGGTCGCCCCACCACACGTTGACCTTGCCGGCAAAGTCCGGATGAAACCGGTAGATCGCCGCCGTGAGGATGGTTTCCTCATGGCGCGCCGGCCAGTACAACGCATTGAGCGTCACGCCGCCGTAGATCCAGCAGGTGGTGTCGCGCGTGTACAGGGTGTTCGGCAACGGCGGCAGCAGGTACTCCGTCGTCCCGGCGGCCTCGCGCACCATCGCCAGCGCCTTGCCGCCGTGTGCTTCCGGAAAGTCGTGGGTCGACAGCCCGCCAATCAGCGTCTCGGCCAGCTTGCGGTTGTCCAGCCCCTCCAGATAGCTCCTGAGTTCGTCGATGAAGCCCAGCCCGACCTGATTCGGCACCACCTGGTTGTCGAGAATCCATTTCTTGCCCTCGGCCACCGCCACGGTCTCGGCCAGCAGGTTGTGCATTTCCAGCACCTCGACGCCCCGGTCGCGCATCTTGGTGATGAAATCGAAGTGGTCGCGCTTCGCGTTCTCGACCCACAGCACATCGTCGAACAGCAGTTCATCGCAATTGCTCGGCGTCAGCCGCGAATGCGCCAGACCCGGCGCGCAGACCATCACCTTGCGCAATTGCCCAACTTCCGAGTACACGCCCAACCCAGCCTGATTCACATCGGTGTTCGCCATGATGGCCTCCGAAATTTCAGTATCCACCGGCTGTATCCAGTCGGAGTAACTAGAGGGTGATCAACCCTGTCGCCATGCCATAAATACCGACGACGGCACCGATGACGGTGACGAAGAAAATGATCCAGTCCGAAGCGATAAAGACGGTCTTGTTCTGTTCGCGCCTTGCCCAGATATACAGAATCGTGCCGGGCGCATACAGCACGGCAGAAAGCAGGATGAACTTCAGCCCTCCAGCATAAATCATGAAGATCGTGTAAATCACGGCGATAGTGGCCATGATCAGGTCGCGCCTGCGCTCCTCGGGGCGTATTTCATATGTCTCGCCGCGTCTGGAAATCATGAAGCCGTACGCCGCCACGAACAGGTACGGGATCAACGACGTGGCGCTGGTGAGGTTGAGCATCAGCGCGAACGCGTCGCGCGAGAAGTACGTGCTCATGACGAGCAACTGCACGACGATGTTGGTCAGCCACAGCGCGTTGGCCGGCACCTTGTTGGCGTTCTCTTTGGCGAAGATCGCTGGCATGTCATCGGTCTTCGCTGCGGTGAACAACACTTCGGCACAGATCAGCGACCAGGCCAGATAGGCGCCAAGCACGGAAACGATCAGACCCACGCTGACGAAGACCGCCCCCCAGTGACCCACCACCGATTCCAGCACCGCCGCCATCGAAGGTTGGCGCATGCCCGCGATGTCCGCGCGCTGCAGCGCGGCATAGGGAAGCATCGTCACAAGCACCATCAGCGCCGACACGCCGATGAAGCCAAAAATCGTGGCGCGGCCGACGTCCGCGCGCTCCTTCGCGTAACGCGAATACACGCTCGCCCCCTCGATGCCGATGAACACGAACACCGTGACCAGCATGGTCGCGCGCACCTGCTGGAAGAGATTCCCCTCCAGCCCGCCACCGTAGAAATTCGCGCTGAACACGTTCATCCTGAACGCAAAGATCATGATCACGATGAACACCAGAATCGGAACGATCTTGGCCACCGTTACGATACTGTTAATAAAGGCGGCCTGCTGCACGCCTTTCAGGATCATGAAGTGAAACAGCCAGATCCCGATCGAGGCGACCACGATCGCCACGAGCGTATTACCGTCGCCGAAGACCGGGAAGAACGCACCGAGCGTCGACTTGATCAGCACCCAGTAGGAGACATTGCCGATGCAGCTGCCGATCCAGTAGCCGAAGGCTGAGAGGAAGCCCGGGTAGTCGCCAAAGCCCGCCTTGGCATACGCAAACACACCGGCGTCCAGATCGGGCTTGCGCTCGGCAAGCGCTTGGAACACCCGCGCCAGCATGTACATGCCGGTACCCGCAATGAGCCACGCGACGAGCGCGCCCAACGGCCCGGTCGCATTCGCAAAAGTCCGAGGCAGAGAGAAAATCCCCGCGCCGACCATCCCGCCCACCACCATCGCCGTGAGTTGCATGCGCGACATTTTTTGCTCTGTGGAAGCCATGCGGACTCCTTTTTTGTTAGCTGGATCGGGAATGCAACACCGCTCGCCGGTTTATCCGGTATGTCGGGTTTTTCAGAAACGGCTCACGGCGATTGGACAGCAGGGTCGTTCGGCAGTGCGGTCAGGGTTCGCGTAGTCTGGGATTCGATGAAATGATGCCTGCCCCTCGTCTCAACTTTATAGTTCATATCTATGTTCACGCGAGGTATTTGTAGCGGGGTGATTAAATAGTCGCGTGGTCGACATTGCGCCGCAGCAAGTGTCTGCGCGCGCGAGCACGTCAACATGTGAAATACTCGTTCGAGCCATGGCGCGAACGGTTTGCCACTAACGCGGCTAAACGTCCTGATTGAGTAGCGTGGAGGATCGAACTACGAGAGGGAGTTGAGGCGGGGCCGCCTCGGGCATCGGCTGCCCTGACACGGGATGGCGTTTAGCGTGGGACTTTCAACGTCAACCTGGCTTCCAGCCCGCCGCCGGTCCGGTTGTTCAGTGACAGCGTCGCATCCATGGCAAGGGCGAGTTGCCGCGCAATGGCAAGGCCCAGCCCGGTGCCGCCAGTATGACGGTTACGCGACGCTTCGAGCCGGTAGAACGGCTCGAATACCGCTTCCAGCGATTCAGCCGGTATGCCCGGCCCTCGATCGAGCACCGAGATCGTCACCTGCCCGTCCTGCAATGCGCCCACCACAATCTCGGCCGCCCCTCCGTACTTCAGTGCGTTGTCGACCAGGTTGCCGAGTATGCGGCGCAACGCCTGGGGACGCGTCACCAGCGAACTGCCGATCCTGCCCTGCAGGGAAACCGGCTGGCCGGCATCGACGTAATCGAAGACGAGGCTGTCGAACAGCGCGTCGGGATCGATGCGACACGGCACTTCGGCAGCACCGTGCAGGGTCCTGGCATACGTCACGCCTTCCTTTACGAGGGATTCCATTTCCCGCAGGTCCTGCTGCAGCTTTGCGCTCTGCGCGCTGTCGTCCATGACGTCGACCCGCAGACGCATGCGGGTGATCGGTGTTTGCAGGTCGTGCGAGATCGCCGCCAGGATCTGCATGCGTTCGGTCATGTACATCGAGATGCGGTCCTGCATTGCGTTGAACGCTCGCGCCGCCAGCGCCACCTCGGACGGCCCGTCTTCCGGCAGGCGGGCCGCCTTCAGGTCAGGCCCCAGCGTATCGGCCGCCAGCGCCAGGTGGTGCAGCGGCCGGGTCGCCACCCGAACCGCCAGCCAGCAGCATATCGCCAGCACAGCCAGTTGCACCATCAGCACCAGTGGCAGCCAGCGCGAGAGCGGCGTGCCCGGCATGGGGCGCAGATCGATGGTCAACGGTGTGCCGTCGCTCAGTTTCAGATGAACCTGCAGGCGCTCCCGATCGCCAGGAATGGCGTTCACAGTCAACGGGTACTGGGTGCCGATGCCTTCGCCGATCGATTCGGCCACCCGGGCCGACAATCGCGCATCCGGCGGGTTGCCGGGGATCCCGGGCCCGAGAATGAAGTCGTAGCTGCGCCGCGCCAGCCGTGGCAGCCATTCGGCGCGCTCGACAGGCGGCAGATGATCGAGCAGTGCAACCGAACTGGCAACCTCGCGCTCGATGTAACCCATCATCACGTTGGTCATGGACTGGTCGCGTTCGGTCATGGTGAGCCAGAACGACAGCCCTTGCGCCAGCGCCAGGCTGACAAAGAGAATCAGGGCCAGCCGCGCGAACAGGGTGCGCGGCCAATGCAGCAACGACCGTGGGTTCATTGAGGGCCTTCGATCAGCGTCACCGCCGCGGAGAACACATAGCCTTCGCTGCGCAGCGTCTTGATGTAACGCGGTTCGCGCGCAACATCCTGCAGACGCTGGCGCAGCCGGCTGACCAGCAGGTCGATCGACCGGTCGAACGCATCGGCCTGCCGGCCTTGGGTCAGGTTGAGCAACTGCTCACGCGTCAACACACGTTGCGGATTGTCGAGGAACACGCGCAGCAGGCGGTACTCCGCGCCACTTAGCGCGACCATGGTGCCCTCGGCGTCGAGCAGGTGGCGCGCGGTCGTGTCGAGCCGCCAGTCGCCAAAGGCCAGCATCTGAGCCGTTTCCGTCACCTGCATCCCTGGCGGCAACATGCGGGCGCGGCGTAGCACGGAGCGAATACGCGCCAGCAGTTCCCGGACGGCGAACGGCTTGGGCAGGTAATCGTCTGCGCCCATTTCCAGGCCGACGATGCGATCCGCCTCCTCGTTGCGGGCAGTCAGCATCACTACCGGCACCGAGCGGAACTTGCCGGCACGCAGTTCCCGGCAGAGCACCAGCCCGTCTTCGCCCGGCAACATCAGGTCCAGCACGATCAGGTCGGGCGCGCCGTTCTCCAGCGCGGCCCGCATCTCGCGGCCGTTGGCGGCGAGCGAAACCCGCATGCCGTTCTTCTCCAGATAGGTTGCGAGCAGTTCGCGAATGCCGCGGTCGTCGTCGACGATCAGCACGTGATCAACGTTTTCCATCAATGGATCATCCTTTCCGGCGTTTCACACACACCCGGCTCGCAACCATCAGCGAACAGTGCACCGGGTGTGCCATTTCGGCCGCAAACCCGCCCGCGAGGAAGGCGACGATCGCGAATAGTCGCCTCATGCATCCTCCACCACGGAAAGGCTGGCACCATCGGCCACGCTGGCTTCGAGCGTATACGGATCGATGCCTTCGAGGCAACCGATGTTGGCGCGCCAGAGCTGCGGGTCCTTGCGAGTCTGGTGGAACGGATAGATGCCGCAATGCTTGCAGAAATAGTGTTTCGCCACGCGTGTATTGAATTGATAAAGCGTCAGCGCGTCCTCGCCACTCAGAATCTTCAGATCACCCGCGGGGAACGACGGAGTCATCAGCGCGCCCTTGCGCCTGCACAGGCTGCAGTTGCAACGCACGGCAGGAACGACCGGGGTACGGACTTCGAATTTGACGGCCCCGCAGTGACAGGATCCTTGCAGCAGGTTGGTGGTCATGTGGCTCTCCAGTTGAACGATGTCTGCTTTATAGCCCAGCTCGCACAGCGATTTGTGTCGCAATGTATCTGAGGCTTCCCAAGATACAAAACATTGCACCCGGGTCGAATGGCCGACATACACCAGATACGAGCGGGCGTTCCAATGCACCCATGCCAATCGACGGAACGCCCATCGTGCACAACCTGCTTGAAACGCCCCTCGTCCTGCTGGCCGGCCTGCTCACCATTGCTTCGCCCTGCATCCTCCCGGTGATGCCGATCCTGCTCGGCACGTCGGTGGACCGGCCCAGCCGCGTGCGGCCCCGGATCGCCGCTTTGTTCCCCTCCCTGAAAGGACTCTGACATGCTCTCCCGACTCAAAACCCTGGCCGCCGTGGTTGTCGTTTCCGCGACTGCCGCTGCCGGCGCCATCGCCATCGGAGCCGCCGGCACCACCGCGTTCGCAGCCCCGCTGAAGAACGGCGGACCCGCACCGGAATTCACCGGCATCGACACGTGGCTCAACAGCGATCCGTTGACCATGCAGCAGTTGCGGGGCAAGGTCGTGCTGGTCGACTTCTGGACCTACACGTGTATTAACTGCATCAATACGCTGCCTTACGTCAAGGGCTGGAATCAGAAATACAAGGACCAGGGGCTCGCCGTAATAGGCGTACACACGCCCGAGTACCCGTTCGAGCGCAACACCGACAACGTCAAAACGGCCATCAAGCGCTTCGGCATCGGTTATCCAGTGGCGCAGGACAACCGGTACGCGACGTGGCGCGCCTATGACAACCAGTACTGGCCGGCTGTCTACCTGATCAACAGGCAGGGACAGGTGGTCTACAGTCACTTCGGCGAGGGCGACTATGCAGAGACCGAGGCGAAGATCCAGAGCTTGCTGGCGCAGAAGGAATAAGGCGGGCTGACGGTGTTGCACGTGAGAGCAACACCACTGTCCGGATGTTTGCCATCGAATAGGTCGCGCGGGATAACGATGGTTCACGTTATTTCCCGCGGGCATGAACACATCGGACCGACCTGCTCGCCGTACTCCGGCGGCCGGGTTAACACATCAACAGGAGGAGTAGAAATGTCGGACAAGATCAACGATCGTCGTCGCGGTTTCCTCGGCACTGCCGCCATGGCCCTGGCGGCCGCCCAGTTCGGCATGATCGGCCTTGCACAAGCACAATCCAGCACGACGAAACTGGCAGCCGTGCCGCCGATCAAGCCGGGAACCAACACGTCGTTCGGTCCGCTGAAGCAGATCGATGCCGGTCTTCTGAACGTGGGATACGCCGAGGCTGGCCCAGCCAATGGCCCCGTGGTCATCCTTCTACACGGCTGGCCCTACGACATCCACAGCTACGTCGATGTTGCGCCTCTGCTGGCGTCAGCCGGCTACCGGGTGATCGTCCCGCATCTGCGCGGCTATGGCACGACGCGTTTTCGTTCGGATACGACAGTCCGGAATGGCCAGCAGGCGGTCGTCGCGGTCGACATCATCGCGCTCATGGATGCGCTCAGGATCGACAAGGCAATTCTTGGCGGCTATGACTGGGGAGGCCGCACCGCCTGCATCATGGCGGCGCTCTGGCCGGAGCGCTGCAAGGCTCTCGTCGCCGTGAGCGGCTATCTGATCGGCAACCAGGAAGCGGGCAAGATACCGCTGCCACCGAAGGCGGAACACGACTGGTGGTACCAGTTCTACTTCACTACCGAGCGCGGCCGCGCGGGCTACGAAAAGTACCGGCGCGATTTTGCGAAACTCATCTGGCAGCTCGCTTCGCCGACGTGGCATTTCGACGACGCCACGTTCGATCGCAGCGCAACGGCCTTCGACAATCCGGACCACGTCAGCATCGTGATCCATAACTACCGCTGGCGACAGAGTCTGGCTGCAGGCGAGCCGCAGTACGACGATCTGGAAAGGCGGCTAGCGGCTGGTCCGGTCATCACCGTGCCCACCATCACCCTTGAAGGGGATGCGAATGGCGCACCGCATCCGGAACCCGCATCCTACGCCAGGAAATTCTCCGGCAAATACGAGCACCGGCTCATTACCGGCGGCATCGGCCACAACCTGCCCCAGGAAGCCCCCCAGGCCTTCGCCCAGGCGATCATTGACGTAGCCAGCCGCTGACCCGGGCGGGACTGGATAGCACGCCGCAAGCCCTTCATCGGGTGGCCTGCCTTCCAGTCCCCGACTGCAGGTTTCTTTTCAAAGCGCCTTGTTACCGTCGCTGTTCCCGGCTTCGCCCGGGAAACAGAACTTCGCTCGTTGAGGGTGTCCGTCGCGTCATGGAGTGGCCGGCGGGCCGGACAACCGCACTCATTGTCCTGCCTTAGCCAATCGACGCACGAGTCAAAACGTATTTATCTCTCCCATGAAGCAGCACCCGGCGATCCGGCTTTGCCATAGCGCCGGCGTGCCACGCCAACCACACCGGCGTCGATCGCGCCGTCATCCGAGAGTGCCTTCAACGCGGCAATCACGATCGACGCGCGGTCCACTTCGAAGAACTCGCGCAAAGCCTGACGCGTATCGCTGCGGCCGAAGCCATCGGTGCCAAGCGTCACATAGCGACGCGGCACATAGGCACGAATCAGTTCAGGGATGGCGCGCACGTAGTCCGTCGCCGCAATCACCGGACCGCTCGACGCTTCGAGCGCCGCGGTCACATACGGCACCGGCGCTGATTCGCCGAAACGTGCGAGCCGCTCGGCGGCCATGCCGGCGCGCTGCAACTCGGTGAAACTCGTCACACTCCAGACCGCGGCCTCGATACCCCAATCGTCCTTGAGCATCTGCTGCGCGGCGATCACCTCGCCGAGGATCGCGCCCGAGCCGAGCAGTTGCACGCGAGCCGCGTCCTTTGTCTCCGGCTGCAGCGGATAGATGCCCTTGAGAATGCCCTCGCGCAGTGCCTGCGGATCGCCCTGCGGCACCGACGGCTGCGCGTAGTTCTCGTTCATCACCGTGACGTAATAAAAGACGTCACGCTGACGTTCGACCATCTCGCGCGCACCCTCGTCGATGATCGCCGCCACCTCATACGCAAACGCTGGATCGTAAGCGCGGCAATTCGGAATCGTCGAAGCCGCCAGATGACTGCTGCCATCCTGGTGCTGCAGGCCCTCGCCACCGAGCGTCGTCTTGCCGGACGTCGCCCCGATCAGGAAGCCGCGCGCACGCTGATCGGCGGCCGCCCAGATGAGGTCGCCGATGCGCTGAAAGCCAAACATCGAGTAGTAGATGTAGAACGGCAACATCGGCAGATCGTGCACGCTGTATGACGTGGCCGCCGCGATCCACGACGACACCGCGCCGGCCTCTGAAATTCCCTCTTCGAGAATCTGCCCCTTGGTATCTTCGCGGTAGTAGAGCATCGACCCGAGGTCTTCGGGTTCGTACAACTGGCCGAGCGGCGAATAAATCCCGACCTGGCGGAACATGTTGGCCATGCCGAACGTGCGCGCCTCGTCGGCAACGATCGGCACGACGCGCTGGCCGAGTTCCGCGTCCTTGAGCAGCGCGGTCAGCATGCGTACCAGCGCCATCGTCGTCGACATCTCGCGGCCAGCCGCTTCCAGCGCGAATTGTCCCCAGGTTTGCAGCGAAGGAACGGTCAGCCCCTTCGATGCGACTCTCCGCCTTCTGGGCAGATAGCCTCCCAAGGCAGCCCGGCGCGCATGCAGATACTGCATCTCCGGACTGTTCTCCGCTGGCTTGTAAAACTTCACCTGCTCGACGTCCTCATCCGACAGCGGCAAGCGGAAACGATCGCGAAACGCCTTCAGGTCGTCGAACCCGAGCTTCTTCTGCTGGTGCGTCGTCATCCTGCCCTGCCCCGTCGTGCCCATGCCGAAGCCCTTCATCGTCTTGGCGAGAATCACCGTCGGCTGGCCGCGATGGTCGAGCGCCTTCGCGTAAGCCGCGTGCAGCTTGCGCACGTCATGGCCGCCGCGGCGCAGGCGGTTGATATCCTCGTCACCCAGTTGCCCGGCGAGCGCCGCGAGGTCGGGATTCTGGCCGAAGAAGCGTTCGCGGTTATAAGCGCCGTCGTTGGCCGAGAAGGTTTGGAACTGGCCGTCGACCGTATGGGCGAACGCGCGCAGCAATGCGCCGGTGCTGTCGCGGGCAAACAATGCGTCCCAGTCTGAACCCCACACCACCTTGATCACGTTCCAGCCCGCGCCGGTGAATTGCGCTTCGAGTTCGTCGATGATGCGACCGTTGCTGCGCACGGGCCCGTCGAGCCGCTGCAGGTTGCAGTTGATCACAAACACGAGGTTGTCCAGCCCCTCGCGCGCCGCAAGCGACAGCGCACCGGTCGATTCCGGCTCGTCCATCTCGCCGTCGCCGAAGAAGCCCCACACCTTGCGGCCCCCGGTCTGGGCAAGGCCGCGGTTCTGCAGATAGCGCATGAAGCGCGCCTGGTAAATCGAGTTGATCGGGCCGATGCCCATCGAGCCGGTCGGGAATTGCCAGAAGTCCGGCATCAACCACGGATGCGGATATGAACACAACCCGGGTCCGGCAATTTCACGCCGGTAGTGCTGCAGGTGTTCCTCGCTCAGGAATCCTTCGAGGAAGGCCCGCGCGTAGACGCCCGGTGACGAATGCGGCTGGAAATACACGAGATCGCCACCGGTGCCCTCACCGGCCGCTGGCGCCGCAGCGCGAAAGAAATGGTTGAAGCCCACTTCGAACAGATCCGCCGCCGATGCATAGCTCGCGATGTGCCCGCCGAGTTCGCCATATGCCTTGTTCGCGCGCACGACCATCGCGAGCGCATTCCAGCGCAGCGCGGCGGCGAGCCGCTCCTCGAGTTCGAGATTGCCTGGATAGCGCGGCTGCTGTTCGAGCGGAATCGTATTCGTGTAGGGCGTGACGCGGGCGCGCGAAGACTCGACACCGAGCGTCAGTGCGTGCCCGGCCAGACGATCGAACAGATACTGTGCGCGTTCTGTGCCGACATGAGCGACCACCGCATCGAGCGCCTCCAGCCATTCCGCCGTTTCGTCGGGGTCGCTGTCTTCCCGGCCTCGTCCAAGGCATTGCAGCTGTTTGCTACCGCTGGATAAATCCGTCATGGCACAACTCCGGGAGGCGTTCGGTTCATGGATGGCTCGATACATGTTAGCCATCCAGTCGCAAAATATGCCTCTCTTTTACTTGCGATGCACCACCTCGATAGTGTATTTATTCTGCACAGGCTCCCGTTTCCAGAATATTTCATCTATGACCTCGCCACCCAGACGGCTCGATCGCATCGACATCGGCATCCTCAGCCAGTTGCAACAGAATGCCCGCATCACTAATTCCGAGCTGGCTCGATCGGTCAACCTGTCGCCGACTCCGTGCTTCAACCGTGTCCGCGCCCTCGAAAAGCTCGGCTTGTTCAAGCAGCAGGTCACCCTGCTCAATCCCGAACTGCTGGGCCTGAAAATCAACGTGTTTATCCAGGTGAGTCTTGAGAAGCAGGTCGAGGATGCGCTTCAGCGCTTCGAGCGGGCGATCTCGGAACGTCCGGAGGTGATGGAGTGTTACCTGATGTCGGGCGATGCCGACTACCTGCTGCGCGTGGTCATGCCGGACATGAAGACGCTGGAGCGATTCATCCTCGAGCGTCTGACGACGATCCCGGGTGTCTCGAACATCCGTTCCAGCTTCGCCCTCAAGCAGGTGCGTTACAAGACGGCGCTGCCGTTGCCGTCGTCAGGACTGACGCTGGTCGATCCCGACGACATCTCGACGGACTGGAGTTGAAGGCTCAGAGAATGTAGCCGACGCCTGCTTTTCTAAAACGGATCGGCCTGCCTTCCAGGTCGACGCGCCAGGCGGCGCCTACGACATCCACCATTCGATTGCGCGGGCACGTCCTGTCATCAGCCAGCAGGACGGCCAGCCCGCGTACCTCAGAACAGGTGACGAATGCCAACCTGCACACCGGTTTCGCTCTGACCTTTGTCCGGTGTAAGGAACGAACCTGTCGTAATGCTGGCGCCCGCCATCTTGAACTGGGCAGTGTTGCGATTATTCAGCCGCGACACAACGCCATACAATCGCGTGGCCTTCGAAAGGTCGTAGTTCACAATCGCGCTCATCTGGCTTGCATCATTGCCCAGCGACGAGCTGTCCTTGATGAACGCATATCCGGCACCAGCGCTCAGGAAAGGAGTGAACCGGTAGTCGGCTGACAGCGACCAGGTGCTGTGCCAGTTGCCGGCTACGTTGCCGACCGGACCGACCGTCGGATCATATTTTCCCGCTGGATTAGACAACGCGTTGCCCGTCGTCGCGGAGATCACGTCGTTCGCCCTGAAAAAGCCGAGATAGATCTTTCCCAGGCCATAGTCAACGTTTCCGCCTGCCATGATCTCCTGAACACGGACAGAGGCTGTCGCATTCGCTGCGTTCAGGTAGGCCAGCGCGAGATAAACCGGACCCTGAGTGGTCTGCAGCCCGGCCTGGTAGACAGCATTACCCGCAAGCGTGCCGGGTTGCCCGCCGACCGAATAGTGCAGCTCGAGCTGGGTGTTCGCCAGTTTCGGAGAGATGTAGCTGATGTCGTTATCGACGCGGGCCTGCCAGTTGGCGAAATTGTTATAGCCCGATCCGTACGTCGCGGCACCGAAGGCGTCCATGTTGCCGCTATATACAAACATCGGCGAGTTCTGACGCCCAAACCTGAGTTCGCCCCAAGGCGCTCCCACGCCGACCCACGCCTGCCGGTCGAAAAAGCGGTAGGAATTCTGCTGCTTGCCTGTGCCCGGATCGAACCCGCTCTCCAGGGCGAACATGGTCCGGTACCCTCCGCCCAGATCTTCCGTTCCCCGCAGGCCCCAACGGCTCGTGAGTTCCCCGTTATTCCCGAGCACGGCCAGCGACGTATTCCTCCCTCCCACCTTCGCCGTCTGATAGCCTGCAAAAACGTCGAGTATCCCGTATAGCGTCAGCGACGACTGCGCGTGCGCCTGCCCCGCGCAGACTGCCCCGATCGCTGCCATGACGACCACTTTATATTTATGGTTCAGTTTTTTCATCTTATCTCCTGTCGTTGGACCAACCAGTTCAAAACAAAATCGCCTGTATCAGCTCACTGCTTGCGCAGCCAGTTGCTTCTTCACAATCAGAGCGCAAGCCTTTGTCTATCCCGTTACCGCTGACACTGAAATTGCTACCCATGTCTGCTCCCCCGAAAAAATCTCATATAGCGGATCCGGGTACCGCATCACATCAGACGGCGTCGGGCACCCTGCGCGTCTTGAGGAACGCTTCGAGGGTCTCGCCCCGCATGCTGGCGTACATGCCCAGATTCGTCGTCTTCACCACCCGCGCGAACTTCTCGAGTACGAAGAAGCACACGCCGTAGCGAATCAGGCCAAGCCAGTCCGTGTTGTCGACGAGTGTCCGTTCCTCTGCAGTCAAGCCCGCGGTGTCGTACGCAGATGCCCGGTCCTCGAGCCAGCGCGAGCGCGCCTGCGGGTCACGCATCATCCAGAAGAAGCGGTTCAGGCGCATTGCCTTGATGCTCTGGCGAATATCGAACGGGTAGGTACCGGTCAACTCTTCGATGCCAACCAGTTGAGGGTTCATTGCGTCACCTCTTCTTCGTAAATCGTCACGGCCATCGCGGTACTCGTCGCGAGGTAGTAGTTGCGATGAAGTTCGCGAACCTTCGGCCCCAGCGCGCCGCGCATCGCCAGCCACATGATGGTCTCGACGCTCTCCGCGCCACCGAGGCGCACATAGTCGACGTGTTTCATCGCCGCGAGCCGCGCCGGGTCATTGACGATCAGGTCGAGGAACTCCATGTCCCAGTCCTCGTTGTTGAAACCGCTGCGCTCCCCGTGGACCTGATGTGAGAGACCGCCCGTCCCCACCACCACGACGTCGAGATCCTGCTCGAAAGACTCGATCGCACGGCGCAGCGCCTGGCCCAGGCGATAGCAGCGGTTCGCGGTCGGCAGCGGATATTGCAGGACGTTGACTTCCAGCGGCACGAGCGACACAGGCCAGCCGCCGTCATGCGGCAACATCAGCGATAGCGGCGAGTTGCAACCGTGGTCGAGCGCCCGGTCCTGGAAGATCGTCAGATCGAACTCATCCGCAACGAGTTGCTCTGCAATGTGGATCGCCAGATCGGGATGTCCGGCGATGTCCGGAAGCGGACGCTTTCCACCGCCCTCGTCCGCAAACTCATGATTCGCGGAAACGCCGAGCGCGAACGTCGGATAGCAGTCGAAGAAGAAGCTGTTCGCGTGATCGTTGTAGAACATCACCATCACGTCGGGCTTGCGTTGTGCAAGCCATTGCGCGACCGGTTCGTATCCCTTGAAGAGGGGTGCCCATGCGGGATCGTTCTGCTTGCCCTTGTCATATGCGAGGCCAATCGTCGGTACGTGCGACGTGCCGATGCCGCCTACAATCCTTGCCATATCGATATCTTCCGTTGCTTCCGCCCTCATCGCGCAGGCGGGTAAATCGAATAGGCCGTGTCCATCCCCGGGATGCGAACTGCGACCTCTTGGGATACAAAGATATAAAAAACGCACAGTCTTTCGAAAGTGCGGGTTAACCACATACACTGGGTAAAAACCGCTTATTTACCGGGGTTTTACGTCTCACCGCCGGCGCGGATGGCGTTGAAAGCCGCGCCGAATCAGGGGCGAATTGGTATCCTGAATGCCTGGCGGGACCGGATCGGCCGACCTGGTGGAAGAATCAGCCATAACTGAATCAGATACCGAAAGAACGAACTCGCAATACGGCAGGCGCGCATGGTGCGGCAGGTAGCATCTCGCTATACTTTCGCCAAACGGAACAGATAGACATGAACGGCACAACCCAGCAGGCGATTGTTCAGACGCTGCGCGAACGAATCCTTTCCGGCGAACTGGAACCGGGACAGCGCCTCGTCGAAGCGCAAATCGCGCAGTGGCTTGGCGTGTCACGCACGCCGCTGCGTTATGCGCTGAGCGTGCTCTCGTCCGAAGGACTGCTGGAACGCTCGGGCGCGCGAGGCTACGTCGTGCGGCGCTTCAGCGTCAACGACGTGCTCAACGCAATCGACGTGCGCGGCGTGCTCGAAGGGCTGGCCGCCCGTTCCGTTGCCGAGCGTCGGGTCGACGCTGCGCTCGCCCGATCGCTCGAAGACTGCCTCAAGGAGGGAGACGAGATCCTCAGCGCCGGCTTTCTGAAGGAAGGCGATGAAATGCGATACGCGTCGATGAATGGACGCTTTCATGCACTGATCGTGGACGCCGCACAGAATGTGGCCGTTAGCGCCGCACTCCATCTGAATGACAAGATTCCGTTCGTCTCTCCACTCACGGTCGTGTTCGATGAAACGGCCAGAGAGCGCCAGTTC
Source organism: Paraburkholderia sp. BL10I2N1 (assembly GCF_004361815.1). NCBI lineage: Bacteria > Pseudomonadati > Pseudomonadota > Betaproteobacteria > Burkholderiales > Burkholderiaceae > Paraburkholderia > Paraburkholderia sp. BL10I2N1. The sequence goes on from NZ_SNWA01000002.1 coordinate 837,395, forward strand.
ATGATGCTGATGTACGCGCACCGTCAACATCACGCAATCGTGGGCGCGCTGCTGAACGGCGAAGGAGCGCGCGTGGAAGCATTGATGAAAGAGCACACCCATATTTCGAAGGAAAGTCTCAACCTGTCCTCTCCCAGGCTCCATCTGATTTCCGGCGCAGCATAGCGCGGGCCTCATCACCTTTCCCGATCATCGAACTCCACTCACCGGCACGTCATCCGTGAGCAACAGCGAACTTCTCAACCTCGCCCATCTGCGTGCGTTCAAACTTGTTGCCGATACCGGCAGCGCGACCCGTGCCGCCCTGGCGCTCTTTCGGGCCCAGTCCGCCGTCACGCGCTCGGTGCAGGAACTGGAGTCGGCGCTCGGCGAGCAGCTTTTCGAGCGCAAGCCGTCGGGGATGTTGCCGACACCGGTCGGCCGCGCGGTGCTGGAGCGCTGCGAGCGGATCTTCGCCGAGCTCGAGGAGCTTGCGCAGTGGTGCGCGGTGCGGCAGGTGCGGCGACGCGCCCCTGCGGAAGGCACGCTGCCGGCCTATCTGCTGAACGCACGCCGGCTTCAGTTGTTCGTCGCGCTCGCGCGCCACCGGCACATGCCAACGGCTGCCGCCACGTTCGGCATCACCCAGCCTGCGGTGAGCAGCGCGATTCGCGTACTCGAAAGCGGCGCGGGCCTGCGCCTGTTCCATCGCAGTGCGCGCGGCATCCTGCTGACCACCGAAGGCGAAACATTCCTGCTGCATGTGCGCCGCGCCTTGAACGAATTGCGACATGTGCCTGACGACATCGCCGCGCTGCACGGCAAAATCCAGGGTTCGGTAACGGTCGGCGCGCTTCCGCTTGGCCGGACGCTGATTCTTCCCAACGCAATCGCCCGGATGACAGCACGGCACCCCGGCGTGCGGGTCGTCACCGACGAAAGCGCCTACGAAACGCTCGTCGCCGGGCTGCGTGCGGGCGACATCGACTTTATTCTGGGCGCGCTGCGCGGCAACGATGCGGCAAGCAGTCTCCAAAACGAGCGGCTGATGGCGGAAGAGATGGTCGTGCTGGCGCGCCGCGATCACCCTCTGGCAAACGCACGGGGGTTGACCATCGCAGACCTGCGCAACGCGCAATGGATTCTGCCGCGCAGCCACGCACCCGCACGCGGCCTCTTCGAATCACAGTTCCGTCGCCTGAAGCTGAAGCCGCCGATGCCTACCGTCGAAACGGCGGACCTGGCGGTCATTCGCGGCGTGCTGCTGGGGACGGACATGGTAGCGGCGCTGTCCGCGCGGCAGTTGTTCTACGAGTGCGAGTCCGGCCAGCTCGCTGTCCTCGACGTCGCACTGCATAACACACAGCGCAACATCGGGCTTACGGTCCGCGCGGAAGGGACACCGTCTCCCGCCGCACGCGCGCTGATCGATGCGATCCGGCTGGCGATAACCGACGTGGCGCGCGCCGTGAAAAAAACCGGTCGCAGGTGACCGCCACTCCGCGAGGCAGTCTGGCTATCAGAGTGCCTCTCCGGCGAGGCCATCGAAGAACCTTTTCCAGTCGAAGGGAACGGGCAATGCGGTGTATTCGATGCCCTGTTCCTGCATGGCATCGAATACACCGTCCTGCAAGCGGGCACAAGCTTCGCTCATCCATGGCTCGATACCCGCTTCGCGCAGCGTCCCCGACACCTCGCGCATTTCGGCGGCACGGCGGCGGCCATGCTCCGCCACCCGGCTAACGAGGTAGCCGGCAAGGTCCGGGTCGCGCTGCATTTTGGCGAAGGTCTCCGCAAGCGACGCGAGCACGATCGAATCGGCATCGTAGCAGCGCGCCGCACGCAGGCATTCCACAGTCAGCGCCTCGATACCCTTGATCATCACGCTACGGCACATCTTTGCCGCTGAGGCAACGCCGATCTGGCGTCATGGGCCGCAAGCCCCGCGCCGAGGATGCCACCGGCTTCACCGAAGCCGACAAACGCGATCCGGGTCTTCATACCGGTCCCCGTCATGTGGATGCGGCAACGCCTGCCTGCTGGAGCGCCGCCACGTCAAGCGCATCGGCGCGGCGCTCACCTGTCACCGCCACTGCGCGCTTCAAGACAGGTCTCCTGTCACGGCCGGCGTGATGCGCATATAGCCTTCAGCGTATTTGATATCGCGAGCCGCGGTAATGCCGATATTGCGCTTGGCCTGTACGCCGCGCTGCAAAGCCACACGCGTGTAGTACTCCCACAGGTGTTCCTGCCCTGCCATGCACTCGATTGCGCGCCGTTTGATGTCCCACACCTCGGTAATGTCGAGGAACGTGTTGGGCATCCACTCGCATTGTTCGGTCTGGTGGGGTTCGAAAGCGTACAGCGGCGGTGCGCCGACCACCTTCTGCCCGGGGTTGTGACCTTCAGCCTGCGCGATGATGCGCGCTTCCTGCGCAACGTGCATCGCGAGCGGGTGATCAAAATTGTAGGGGTCCTTCGGCGAGTGGCTCAGCACGAACGCAGGCTGCATTTCCCGGTAAACGTCGACAAGCCGCATCAGTGCTTCATCCGGCACGCGCAGTGGATAGTCGCCGAGATCGAAGAATTCCACTTCGGCACCCAGAATGTCGGCGGCCCGCTCTGCTTCTTCGCGACGCGCCGCCTTGACTTTCTCCACAGTCATTTCGCCCTTGCGCCAGAGCTTTGCGGACTCGCCGCGCTCGCCGAAGGACAGGCACACCACCTTCGCCCGGTATCCATTCTTCTTGTGAAGCGCGATCGCACCACCCGCCCGCCATACGAAGTCGGCGCTGTGCGCGCTCACGACCAGCATTGAATTGTCCGCCATTTTTGCTCACCGTTGTTCCATCGTTTCAGTGGCGATTGTAGGTCTCGTGCTGGCAGGGCAACCAACGAATCAGCCGTCCATTTCCATCTAATCTCTTTATCGGATCAGGTAACGGAAGTGCTGCTATAGGCTGCCGGATGGCCGCTAGCAGGTCGCGGCGCATAGGGCCAAAGCCGGTGTGAAAGCTTTCTCGCCGTCCCGTTGCCTGCTACGCCACCGTCACGCGGCACCCGTTTCTCTCCGCTGGGGCATAGAATTGCCACTACACAGACAACCCCGGATCAGGCAATGGACCAGCAACAATGGGATTTTATCGACGACTATTTTTGCGGCCAACTGGTGAGCCGGGATGGGGCGCTCGACGAAACGACGCCGACAAGAAAGGCTACCCGGATTATCTCCAGTTGTCCCTGCAACTGTGTCGCCCAGGCGCCATTGTCGTCGCGGACAACGTGGTGCGAGGGGGCAGAATGGCTGATCCTGCCAGTACAGACCCGGACATCATTGGTCTGAGAAAGTATTTCGATCTTCTTGCCGCCCATCCGGAGCTCTCGTCGACCGCCATGCAGACCGTCGGTGCAAAGGGCTGGGACGGGTTCTCGATTTCACTCGTGAAGCCCTGAACGAGCAGGCGGACGCGCCCCCTTACGGCGATGGCGTCGCACCTGTTGCGGCGTGAACGGCAGGATAGAGAGTGGTCAGCGCACGCTCGAACGTGGCACGCGAAAACGCTCCGAGATGCACGGCGAGCAGCGTGCCGCGCGCATCGTAGAACAGCGTTGTGGGAAACGCGCGCGCGCCCACGGCTCGCGCCAGCGTAAGCGCCGGATCGAGCAGCAGGTTGCGCACATCGATCCGCTGCGATGAGAGATATCCGGTTGCCGTTTCGCGCGTTTCGCCCTGATTGACGAACACGACGTCGACGCCGCCGAAGTCGCGCTGCGCCTCGGCCAGCACGGGCATTTCCGCGCGGCACGGCCCGCACCAGCTCGCCCAAAGATTGATGACAAGCGGCTTGCCGTCGTCGCGGGCAAGCGGATGGACATGGCCACCGAGATCCGGCAGGTTCAGGCGCGGTACAGTTTTGTCCTGCGGCGACGCGCCGGCCGCAAGCGTCGCAACACTCCAGCCCAGCACGCCGACCGCCGACGCAACAAGCACCGCGCGCCTCACATGACGGCGCCGCAACAGCATCCAGCCGAGCGCGAGCGCACCTGCGACCACGCCTGGCAGCAAATCGAAGCCCAGATCCCGAATGTCCAGCGCCGTCACCGGCGCGGCCCGATACGCAGGCAGATAGTGGAGCACAAAAGACAGCCGGGAGACCACCAGACCGGCCAGCACGCTATTCAGGATCGCCGCGTCGGCGTCCGTGCGCGCAGCACCCCGCGCGGCAAGGCGCACCGCAGCGAGCGCCTTTCGTTCCTCAGGAATGGGAATCCGCGTCTTGCCTCGTATAAGATACGGCTCCACGCGATTTTCGGAACAAACGGAGTGTTTGCAGTGATTCAACCGAGCAACGTATTCACGGACAACCTCGCCCAACTGCCTGCCATCGAAGGTATCGAGCGTATCGATCTGGTCGACGGCAAGGGTGCCGTGGTGGCAAGCATCGAGAACAAGCCGGGCAAGCAGGGCTCGCTGGCGGTGTACCACTATCTCCTGAAAGCATTCGGCACGCTGGACGCCAGGGCGGCCGGGCACGGCCTCGCGGTGTTTGCCGAGCACACGGCGGACGCGCGCAACCGCCCGGGTGCGCATCCGAACGTCGACCGCCTGCTGGAGATCGAGGCCGGTGCGGAAGCGTTGCGCATTGAGGTCGTCGCAGTCTGAGTGCGCGCCCAAACGACGACGCGACGCGGATCGCATCGGGCCACCTCTCACCGCGACCGGGTAGTGAATAGCTGATCTAATCGAAATCCGGGGTTTGATGCCGGAATTTCTCGGCACTTCAACTTTTCTTGAACTCGCGCAGGTTGCGGAAAGCGGCGTCACTGCGCCGTGCACGCGCAGGGCGCTTTCTCCGAACGCGGGACAATAACACTTTGTCTTCACTGTTGCGGAGCGCCGCATGTCCGATTACGCGTCACCCGTCCCACGGTCCCCAGTCCCACGGCGTTTTAGTATCGACCCCAAGCCACTCGGCATCTCCGCGGCTCTGATCGTCCTTGGCGCGTTGTATCTCGCGCAAACCGTCAGCGCCCGCCAGGCCGCGTTGTATGTGGTTGGCGCACTGCTCGGCGTCGCGCTGTATCACGCTGCGTTCGGCTTTACGTCGGCGCGGCGTGTGCTCATCGCGGACGGGCGCGGCGCCGGTCTGCGCGCGCAGATGGTCATGCTCGCGATTGGCGTGGCGCTCTTCTTTCCCGCGTTGTCCGCCGGTTCACTGTTCGGCATGCCGGTCGCAGGATTCGTGTCGCCGGCGGGCACGTCGGTCGTGGTTGGCGCGTTCATCTTCGGTATTGGCATGCAACTCGGTGGCGGGTGCGCGTCGGGCACGCTGTACACCGTCGGTGGTGACAGCACGCGGATGATCGTGACGCTCGTCGCGTTCATCGTCGGCTCGGTCGTGGCAACGGCCCACATGCCGTTCTGGCGCGCGCTTCCGTCGTTGAAGCCCGTTTCGCTCGTCAAGACGCTTGGTGCGGGGCCCGCGCTTGCCGTCAACTGGATCGTGTTCGCGGCCATCGCGGCGCTGACCGTCGTCATCGAAAAGCGGCGTCACGGCCGCCTCGTCGGCTCCGATACCCGCCCTGCGCACGCGTCGCCGTGGCTGCACGGGCCGTGGCCGATGATGGCCGGCGCGGTTGCGCTCGCCCTGCTCAACTTTGCCACGCTCGCGCTGTCGGGGCGGCCATGGGGCATTACGTCGGCTTTTGCGCTGTGGGGTGCGAAAGCGGCATCTGCGATCGGCTTCGACGTCGCGAGCTGGCCGTATTGGGCCGGCAAGGCCAACGCCGCGGCGCTCGCCGCGCCCGTTTCACGTGATGTGACCTCGGTATGGATATCGGCATTGTGCTGGGCGCAATGCTTGCCGCGGCGCTGGCCGGCCGCTACGCGCCGGTATGGCGCGTGCCGATGCGTTCATTCGTTGCGGCTTGCGTCGGCGGTCTGCTGCTTGGCTATGGCGCGCGGCTCGCTTATGGCTGCAATATCGGCGCGTATTTCAGCGGCATTGCGTCGGGCAGTCTGCACGGCTGGCTGTGGCTTGTCGCGGCGTTCTTCGGCAACGTGCTCGGCACGAAGCTGCGTCCGCTGTTCGGGCTGGAAGTGGAGCGGCTCAAGCCAACCTCGTGCTAGCGTTTTACGCGGAAGACGCGCGACTACCCTCATCATTTCTGTGCGTCGCGGTTGGCGGCCACCAACGCGATCGCGGACACCACATAACCGACATTCTGCTGATTGAGGCCCGCCACGCACATCCGTCCCGAACGGAGCAGATAGATCCCGTGCTCAGCGCGCAGCCGCTCGACCTGCCCCTCGCTTAGCCCCGTGTAAGTGAACATGCCGACCTGCGATGTATAACGCTCGCGCATCACGTCGTCGACGAGCCCCGCAAGTCCTTCGTGCATCCTGCCGCGCATCGACTTGATACGCTGTCGCATCGAGGCCAGCTCGCTCTCCCACGCGGCGCGCAGCGCTGCGTTCGAAAGAACGCCCGCCACCAGCTTCGCGCCGTGCGTGGGCGGGTTGCTGTAGTTCGACCGGATCGCAAAGGTTAGCTGCCCGAGCACGCGCTGCGCTTCGTCAGCGTCGCGGCACACAACGCTCAATGCGCCGCAACGCTCGCCGTACAGCGAGAAGTTCTTCGAGAACGAACTGGCGACGATCAAAGGCACACCGGCGTCTGCCAGCGAACGCACGCAGGCGGCATCTTCATCGAGCCCATCGCCGAATCCCTGGTACGCCATGTCGACGAACGCAATGAGTTTTCGGCGCTGGAGGACGGGTATCAGTTCGGCCCATTGCGCCCGGTCGAGGTCGACGCCGGTTGGGTTGTGGCAGCAGGCGTGCAGCAGAACGACGCTACGCTCGGGCAGCGAATCGATCGCGGCGCGCATCGCATCGAAGCGCAGGCCGCCGGTCTGCGGGTCGTAGTACGGGTAGGTGTTGACCGTGAGTCCGGCGCCTTCGAACACGACGCGATGATTCTCCCAGCTCGGATCGCTGATCCAGATCTGCGAAGCTGGCAAGTGGCGATGCAGGAAATCGGCTGCAACCTTCAGTGCCCCGGAACCGCCGAGCGTCTGCAGCGTCGCGATACGGCCCGCAAGACGTGCCTCGTGATTCGCGCCGAAGACCAGCGCCTGGGCGGCGTCGCGATAGCCGGCATGACCCGCCATTGGCAGATAGCCGCGCGGGGCGGCCGCTTCGAGCAGCGAGGCTTCGACAGCCTGAACGGCACTCATCACAGGTAGCCGGCCCGCTTCGTCGAAGTACATGCCGATGCTCAGGTTGACTTTATCGGTGCGCGGATCGCGCTGGAAGTCTTCGTTCAGGGAAAGAATCGGATCGCCGGCATAGGCGGGCACATTTTCGAACATCGCGTCTTCCTTCATGGATGGCAACGGGCGCGCGGATTGCGATGTGCCCAAAGATACGAGCCTATACGGCCCGTTTCGAAACGGACATGCCCGCAAGAATCAGACACATGCCTGATCCTATCACTCGCTGGCCCCGGGCCGTACGAACGTGACGGGACCGCCGGATAGACTCAAAAACATGCCCGGCCGGCTCATTCGCCCACGTGAGCACCCAGGCGCGGTTGTGGACGGCCGTTCATGGCAGGGAATGCGTCCTGCGCGGCGTGACGTTTCGTTAGCGCCTCGAGGCGCGCGGCCTGGTTTTCCTGGATGTCCGTTCACGAGGTCGCGTCAAGCATCGACGCCGGACGCGTGCTCGTCAACACGCTCGCCCATGAACCGGCCGCGCCATTCGGCGGCTTCAAGCAATCGGGGATCGGCCGGGAGTACGGCGCGTTTGGGCTGGAGGCATTTCTTGAGCCGAAGGCCGTTCTTGGCGTGCTGTGAGGCTCGAGCCCAGACATCTGTTCGTGCGCCTCCTCTTCTGACCTGAGAGGACGGCCTGTGCTACGGCCAGGGACTTCGGCGACAGGTGATCCCTGAACATACACCGTGCAGTCCAGGGTCGGGAAAGTGTACGGGAGAGTTGGCGCCATCGCAGACTGCGATGGCAGCGCGTCAGATGATCAGGCGTGAGATCTTCGTTCCTTCCAGCGAGACGCCGGCCATCAGACCCGCGTTCGTCAGCACAAAGGCCTGGACCGGGCCTGTTGCCGTCGAAGTGTCGACGTTGCCGTTCGCACCGACCTTCAGCACAGCGACGGTTGCGTCGACACCGGCTGCCCAGCCGAGGCTGTGCGTAAATTCATCGAGTGCTTCCTGCGTCATGAACAGCATGATGATCGCTTTCGACTGCGCGCCGATCTGCAAGCCAAACGACGCCGCGGCAATGCTGTAATAGCCGCTCGTTTGCCCGCCTATGCGCAAGACGCCCTGGCCGTACTGCCCGCCGAACCAGAATCCGGCCGCGAACACTGAAGGAAACACCAGCACGCCGCGCGCGTTGTCGACAAGTTCGCGCGAGTCGTGGACTGCGGCGAAAAGACGTTGGAGGGTCGCGTTCGCGTCCGCGTCGAGTGACTGGCGCCGCCCGGCGTTGGCCTCGGGTGTCGCGTCCGACGACGGTGGCGTCGTCGTGCAACCGCTCAGTGACAGTCCTCCTGAAGCGAATATGGCGCTGGTCATGGCAATGAATCGACGGCGTTGCATGCAACCTCCTGTCAAGGCTAACTTTCTGCGCGAAAAGTGGACTCAGTCAGCGCGCGCCCTTGAGGCATGCGGCTCGCGCCTTAATGCGCTGACATCAGGAGCTGCCCGCTAGTTCCATCGAAGGGTTGCCGTATCCAGCCTATTGAAATACGCATGCGATTTAATCGGATACGCTTGACATCGCCAGATTTCTCGATCATTATGCGTCGCATGCGATTTAAACGCATACGAGTAACAAGCACCTGACACCCTTATCCCTCAAGGAATCCATCATGACCAGAATCGATAAAGTCCTCTTCTCCGGCAACACCCATACCACGGTCAACCGCGACCCCGCCGCCCAGCGTGGCGAGCACGGCGTCGTCGACATCAAACTATCGACGCCCAGCGGTGAAAACGTCGAGTTCATCGCGACCGAGCCGCACCCGAGAGCGGAGCAATTGTTTGCTGGCGCCTGGTCGGCCTGTTACATCACCGCGTTCGGGATCGCAGCCCAACTGAAGAGGGTCACGCTGCCGCCGGATTATTCCGTGGATATCCAGGTAGACATTGGGCAGACCGGTGCCGAGTGGTTCCTCGGTGCCCAGTTCACCATCCGCGTGCCGGGCCTGGCAAAGGAAGTCGTCGAGGCGATCGCGCACTCTGCCCATCAGATCTGCCCGTACTCGAAGGCTGTGCACGGAAACATTGAAGTCGGCCTGAATATCATCACGGCGTGAGCCACCAAGGCACGCGCCTCTCGCTAAGGCACGTGCCTTTCACTGAACATCTTTTAGGAATTTCTGTCATGAAGACCAAATTTATCGCCGCACTGCTCGTCGCACTTTCGGCATCCGCCGCCGCTCCCGCATTCGCCAGCGGCTATGGTCCGGCTCCGTTCTACAGGCCCTCGGTTGGCGCACCGGCGTCGCAACATGGTCAGAGCGTGCAAACCCTCGCCGCGGAGCGCGACGAGGCTACCGGCTCGCAAGAAGCGTATGGCGGAGTTGTTTCCGGCCACGCCCAATCGGCGGGCCGTGCCGCTGTGACGCCGCTAGACAACATCTACGCACGTCACTAGATCGCGCATCCCCGCAGCAGGCCGTTGTGCATCATGGCTGAGCCGCATATCGCAGTTGCTCGCTGGTCGGCCCATCCCCCGATCGCGCAGCAGGCCCGATACGGTTCGTCATGGTCGCCAGCGGCCTATGTGCCTGACCCAAGGGTTCGAAGCGTTACCTCGTTCAAAACGCGCGAAAGCGCTGGATCGGCTTGCCCTCGATCACGGTCGTGCCGGTAGGCGAATCCGTTTCGACCGTCTGGGTCAGCTCGAACCCGGCAGTGCGGTAGAGTGCACAATATTCCGCCTCGGTGCGCTCGCAACCTCCCGTCACAAGGAGCATGTTCAGGTCGGAGAGTTCGGGATAGATGGTTCTCGCGGCCGGGCGCAACATCGCTTCCAGCAAGACCAGTTTGCCGTCGGCAGCGATGGCCCGGCGGACGTTCTTCAGGATCGCGGTTGCCTTTTCGTCATCCCAATCGTGGATTACACGGGAAAGAATGTAGGTATCCCCTCCGGCAGGAACGGAGGCAAAGAAGTCGCCCGAAATGATCTCGCAGCGGTCTTCCAATCCAGCTTGGGCAATTGTGCTTTGGCCACCCGCCAGGGCGTGAGGCAGATCGAACAGTATGCCGTGCATGCCCGGATTTCGCGTCAGAATGTCGGCAATGATCCTCCCATGTCCTCCACCCACGTCGACGATTTGTCTGGCTGGAGAAAAGTCATACGCTTCCAGCACGCCGATCATATGAAGGGTCGAGAAGGCGGTCATCGTGGCATTGAAGAGTTTCGTCCGCTCGGGCTTGCTCAGCAGCCAATCGAAACAGTTGGAGGCGCCAGAGAGTTTTTGGCTGACGCTTTCCCCTGTCTTGACGCAGTGCTCGAAAAGCTCGATGACGCTCGCTCCGGCTTCGCCACCGATGAATAGAGCCGCGGAGTACAACGACCCCTCTGCGTCCCGCCTGAGCAGTTCGCCCAGAGGTCCCACCGTGAAGCGACCCGGTGTCTCTTCCGAAAAGACGCCAAAGTTCGACAGCGCTCGCATCGTGCGCCCGAGAGACCGCGCGCTGGCGCCGGCCGCCTCAGCCAGTTGTTCGATGCTCCTCGGCTCATCGGCGAGCAAATCGGCAATTCCCAGTGCCGCCACCACGTGAATCGCCTCTGAAATGAGCCGCATCTGGAGAAGCTCAAGCAGACGGGCGGCCGCCTCTGGTCTGGTCACTTGTAATGGAGCAGTGGCATGCATTTGCGGTCCTCCCAAGTCTGGCTGTCAGCATCCTGCGGAACCGGGTGTCTGGCAAGCACTTGTAGCTCAAGGACGAAAAGAACCTGCCAGAATTGCATACAGTTCTTGCATACGAGCTTGCTTCAGACACAGGGACATCGCCGCCCAGGGGCGTCTGGAGGTGTTTCCTCAGTTCCATGAACTCAAAGGAGATGACAGATGGAAATCCGCAATCCTTCGCCCGGTCTCTACAACGCAGATCTCGCGCCCTCCAGGGTGCGCAACTGGGGTGCCTTCAGCATTTTCAACGTCTGGACCTCCGACGTGCACAGCCTCTGGGGCTACTACCTCGCCGCCAGCCTGTTCCTGCTGTGCGGCAGCTTTACCAACTTTGTGCTGGCGATCGGGCTCGGCTCGCTGGTGATCTTCGCGCTGATGAATCTGATCGGCTACGCCGGCGAGAAGACCGGCGTGCCTTACCCGGTGCTGGCGCGCGCCTCGTTCGGCGTATGGGGCGCCAACCTGGCGGCGCTGGTGCGCGCCGTGGTGGCCTGCTTCTGGTACGGCGCACAGACGGCAGCGGCTTCGAGCGCGATGGTCGCGCTGTTGATCCGCAGCCCCAGCTTGATGGCGTTCCACAAGGGCACGCACTTCCTCGGCCACTCGGTACTGGAGGTGATCTGCTACTTCGTCGTCTGGGCGCTGCAGCTGCTCATCATCCAGAAGGGCATGGAAACGGTGCGCAAATTCCAGGACCTGGCCGGTCCGGCGGTGTGGGTCGCGATGCTGATCCTGGCGATCGGCCTATGCGTCAAAGCCGGCGGCTTCTCCTTCGACCATGGCATGCCGATGAACGTGCTGCTCGAGAAGACCAGGGACGCCGGCGTCAGCGGCGAGCCCGGCTCGTTCTGGGCGCTGATGGCAGTGGGCGCGACCTGGATCACCTACTTCGCGGCGCTGTACCTGAACTTTTGCGACTTCTCGCGCTACGCGAAGAACCGCGACGCGGTCAAGAAAGGAAATCTGTGGGGCCTGCCGGTTAACCTGATCGCGTTCTCGCTGGTCGCCGGCGTCACCACCATTGCGGCCTTCAGGGTGTACGGCGAAGTGCTGCTGCACCCCGAGCAGATCTCAGCCAAGTTCGACAGCTGGCTACTGGCACTCATCGCGGCGCTGACCTTCGCAGTCGCCACCCTGGGCATCAACGTGGTGGCCAATTTCGTCTCGGCGGCGTTCGACATCTCCAACACGTTCCCCAGGCGTATCAGCTTCAAGAAGGGCGGTTTCATCGCCGCAGCCATCGCGCTGGTGCTCTACCCGTTTGCGCCGTGGGAAGGCAACGCCGCGCACTTCGTCAACGCCATCGGCGCCACGATGGGCCCGCTGCTTGGGATCATCCTGGTGGACTACTATCTGGTGGCCAAGGGCAACATCAACGTCGCGGCGCTCTACCAGGAGCACGGCGAGTACCGCTACGAAGGCGGCTGGAACGTCAACGCGCTGGCCGCGGTGGCGGTCGGCAGCGTGTTTTCGACCTTCCTGCCCAACTTCACCAACCTGCTACCGGCCTGGTGGAATACATATGGCTGGTTCTTCGGCGTGGTGATCGGCGGCGGCATGTACCTGATCATGGCGACGCTGCGGCCACGTACCTCGATCGCCCCGACCCGCGCTTGACGGTCTGGCTGGGCAGCTAGGCGTGGTTTCCCCGCGCCCAGCCCCATCAGGTAGGGTCGAGCACTGGCGCGGCACCGCCGGCGGGTGCATCCCGGAAGCGGGCGGTCGGTCACCGCGTGCGGCTCGCGAATGGCAGATTCGGCCGACGGCCCGGCGCGCCGGGCGGTCGAGGGCCTGGCAATCACGTACACGAAGCCAGACGGGCGGCCTTCGTTTGCACCCTTTTGTTTCGCCGCACGGCGTTCTCTTGCATATGCCGGATCAGTGTCCTAATTTTTTTAATGATCTCGCCAGACAGGAAGCATTGAGCACGAGGAGTGGCAAGCAAAACGCACGAGGCGCATCGTGTTCGACCAGCTGGCTCAGAGCAGCAGCCAGAATCACCCGCCGTCGCGCAGCGTCGGGGCCGCTGCGCGATGCTCATGGACTTCCGACATGACCCTACCCAGTCCAGCCCAGGAGGTGTCGGTCAAACCACCCGACCCTCGCCTGTCGACGCTCAGTCACATACAGATCGCGTCGCTGTGGTTTGCGCTCTTTGCCCAATGGATGACGGTCGTTCCGGTGCTCGTTCCGGCACAGGTTGCCGAAATGCTCGGACGCGATGCCGCAGTAAAGGAAGGCGTAGCCGGCTCCGTGATTGCGGCTGGCGCATTTATTGCGATGGTCGTGTCGCCGCTGGCCGGGGCGCTGTCGGATCGCTGCTCTGCAAAACATGGGCGTCGGCGGCCGTTTCTCGTCGCCGGCGTGTTCGGCACCTCGGTCGCACTGTTATGGCTTGCCTCGTTCAACGGTGCAGGGAGCATGTGGTTGTACACGCTCGCGTTCCTGCATCTTCAATTCTGGTGGAACTGGGCGGCGGGCCCCTACGCCGGGCTGGTACCCGATGTCGTGCCGAAACAGGAAGCTAGCCGCGCGAGCGCGTGGCTCAACGTGATGACCGTGCTCGGCACCGTCACTGGCAACGTGGTGCTCGTCGCGCTGTATTCTCCGCGTCGCGTGTACCCCGCGGTCGCCACGTTCATCGCGATCATGTTGCTCTGCCTTTGGCTGACGATTCGCGGCTCAAGCGAGCCGACGCCTGCCGGATCCCGCGAGCGGTTCGAACTCTTCGCGTTCATCCGCTCGTTCTATCTTGATCCACGCGTGCACCGGAACTTCTACTGGGTGCTGGTAACCCGCCTGTTCGGGAACATGGGAATCTGGTCGATCTTCACCTTCATGTTGTACTACCTGCAGGACGTGACAGGCATTCGTCATCCGACCAGTCTCCTGAATGCGCTGCTTGGCGTCGGCGTGGTGCTGGCGATCCCGGCAAGCCTGCTGGGCGCCCGGCTTGCCGACCACCACGGCGTCGTTCCTGTCGTCCGCCTGACCAGCTGGATCATGGCCGGGGCTGCGATCGGCTTTGTCCTGCTGGCGCTGTGGCCGAACGTCCTGCTGGTGATCCCGGTCGCGTTGGTTTTCTGCGCCGCTTACGGCACCTATCAGGCCGTCGACTGGGCACTTGCGCTGCAGGTTTTGCCAGACGACGCGTCCGCCGGCAAGGACATGGGCATCTGGCACGTGTCGATGGTGCTGCCGCAGATCCTCGGTCCTGCCGCGACCGGGTGGATGCTGTCATGGGTCAAGGGGTTCGCGGGTGCCGGCCCCGCCTACGTTGCCGCGTTCGCCATCGCTGCGCTATGGTTTGTGCTGGCGGCGTGGCTCGTCTCGCGCGTCAGGATCGCTGCATTGCGACACGTATCCACTGGACTCGTCGGGTGAGCATGATGCGGCGCACGCCTCGCCCATTGCGCTCTCATCCACGCGTCATGACGGGTTGTCAATGGAACGGCACTCAACTGGCTTCAACAAAAGCCGCAATTGCGAGGAGCAAACGATGCCAGTTATGTCATTTTGCTGAGCGGTGAAAGCGGCGCGGGCTCGCCTGACGTCAACAGCTCGGCGATACCAGCCGCATCAAGCCAGCACCGCTTCCACGGGACGGCGGGGCGAGAACGGTAGCGTCGGCCCATAGCCGAAGCGGGGCTGCCGTTACTGGTTGATCGTTTTTTTGATCGGCTTCGGCAGACATCGGCGCTGCTTCGAGATCATGGAAGGCAAGGCTGTCGCCCGCACTCAAGGAGCACGATTATGCACCGGCTTGCCGTCGTATCCATCGCATTGCTTCTCGCACTCACGGATGTGGCCTCCGCGGCCGGGCGCGCAGAGCCCGGGTTCTCCCGCGACATCGGCGGTGATCACTTCGCTGCGGGCACCAGCGTCGAAATCGACCAGCCGGTAGCCGGCGATGCAATTGCCGCAGGAGAGGCGGTCATGCTTTCGTCGAAAGTAGCCGGCGATGTGGTTCTCGCCGGCCGTGACCTTCTTGTCGACGGCGATGCTGGCGAGAACCTCTACGCGGCGGGCAGCGAGGTGGTCATGAATGGCGCCGTCGGCCGGAACGCACGGGTTGCCGGCCGCAGGGTCGATATCGGGCGGCGTGCGCACATTGCCGGCAACGCCAGCGTCGCCGGAGGGAGCGTCAACGTGATCGGTGATGTCAAGGGTTACGTCGAGGCAGCAGGCGGCCGCATTTACATCGACGGCGCGGTCGGTGGCGACGTGGAAGCGAGTGGACGCGAAGTGGCGCTCGGGCCGAACGCGCGCGTGACCGGCGCGCTGCGCTACCGCAGCCCAAACCTGATTGAACAGGATCCGCGCGCCGTCGTCAGTGGAGGTATCGAACGGCTGACGGCGCACCGGCCTCCTGCGCCTGCTCGGCCGTTGCATCGAATCGGGCGCTGGATATGGACGATCGGCCTGATGGTCCTTGCCGCATTACTGGTTGCCGCGATGCCCGGCTTTTGCTTGAGTGTGTCCGAAAAGCTCCGCCAGCGGTTCCCGCTGAGCCTGTTGCTGGCATTCGTCGTGATCGTTTGCGTTCCTGTTGCCGCCATTGTGCTGCTTGTCACGGGAATCGGGGCGCCGCTAGGGATACTCGCCATCCTCGCCTACCCGGCGCTAATGCTCATCGGCTACGTCAGTGCGGGTATCGCGCTCGGCGATGCGATCCTGCGTCGCGTCCGGCCGACCGATGCGACGCTTAAACGGCGGCGCACTGTATTCGCGGCGCTGGCAACGCTGGCGCTTTCGCTCGTCGGATGGATTCCGTGGATTGGCGGCTTCATCGCCGTCGTCGCGTTACTCTCCGGTGTAGGAGCACTCGTTCTTCAGGGATGGGCCGCGGTTTCCGCCCGCAAGCCGCGGGAAACGGCATGACACTGCAGCTCCTTCGACGAAACGAGGAACGCGGCGGCGCGACCAACTGGTCGAATGCGCATTGTTACGACTTGCATGGATCGCCGGATGTCCGGTTACAGATCGACGCCGACCGTTTCCTGTCGAATCCAATTGTTAGCGAATGGCAGAAGATGGCCCGAACTCTGCCCGATGCAGACTGCGATCGGCCGCCGCTTGCAGCCGAATATGCAACAGGCATAAAGCGACCTGTTGCTGACGGTCGAGCCGTTGCAGTTCCAACGACAGGAATCAGAGCGGAACGGTCGTTCCATGCCCTTATTCGAGGGCAGGTCATCTTGAGGTTTGTTCAACGCCTGCGCGTGTCTGCAGGCTCGGAAACGCGCGGTTGACAGCGCCCGACGAACACGACGAGCCAGAACATCGAGTTCGCCTCGAGCCGGCGGCCCGGCTGGCTGATGTGCGAGCCGGCCAGACTCAAGGTCATCGGAGACCCGGCAGACGGCAAACTCAAGCCGTAGCGCGCTGTCGAACGACTCGCTGACGACGCGTCAGTTTCGCCGACTGATAGCAAGGGCGTCGATCCACCACAGCAGCGAGCCTCACCCCGCTCGTCTGACAAATTGCCCATACCGTAAGCTATTGGTAAATAATGCGCGGCAACTGAGACACCAGGAACATCACCTAGTTAAATTTGATTGACGATTTCCATGTCGTCCGACAACAATATTCATGGTGATCGAGCCAGCCGCTCCTGATCGGTCTCTTCGCTGTAATTGTGCATCTCCCGTTCGCACTAGCGTCGCCACGCGGCCCATGGCCGTCGGAGTTCAACCTCCCTCTCAGCGAGACAAAAAGGAGAACGAATCAAATGGCAACACATGACAAAGACGATCCCCTGCTCTCCGAAGCCCGCACCAATGCACCCCCCTCCCCCGGCCGGCGCGCATTCATGGCCTTTGCCGGCGTGTCCGCAGGCGCAACCCTCCTGGCGACCAGCCGCGGGGCGGCAGCAGCAGACTCAATGTTTCCGATTCCTTCCGCCCTCGGCGGTCAACCGCCGGCACAACCCGGCCACCCCGCCGCTGGGGACCCGATCTGGGACCCGATCTGGGGCCCGGACGGCCAGGCCACGGCCATCATCAGGAGGCTTGCCTACGTCAATCCCTCGATGTTCTCCCACGCCGACTTTCACGTGGCGAGCTACGGTGCGCGCGCACTCCCCGCTTCCGCGTTGATTACGTCGACCGCGTGGCCGGGCGGCAAGATTCCATGGGTGACTGGCGGTACGGAAGAGACCGCGCATCCGACCAACGACCGGCAAAGCCCAGGCTCGGGCGTGATGGTGCCGTGCGACTACACGGGCACGCAGTACGACTCGTGCGCCGCGTTCAATGCCGCGATCGTCGACGCGAGTCGCGTCGGCGGCGGCCGCGTGGTGGTGCCGGCCGGCAACTGGTATTGCGGGGGTCCGATCGTGCTCCTGAGCCGTGTGAACTTGCATCTGGAATCGGGCTGCACGATCTATTTCAGCCCGAACCCGGCGGACTACGCAAAGAACGGCCCGTACAAGACGGCGAACGGCAATCTGTACCACGCGCGCTGGCAGGCAAACGATTGCCTGAATTTCGGCTCGCCGATCTATGCGTTTCGCCAGACCAACATTGCAGTGACCGCCGACGACAACACCTGCGTGCTGAACGGTCAGGCGATGACGCCGATGCAACTGAGCAATCAGCCGCCGACCTCGTGCTGGTGGACCTACAAGGGAAGCAGCAACACGTACGGCTGTGCGGGTTCGTCGACGCCGTCGCAGGCTTATGCGAATCCGAACAACGTCCCACTGACGAGCCTCCCCGCTTCCCAAATCAGGAACCCGCAGGCAAACGTTTCCTTTACGAATCAGTACGGCGTGACAAGTTCGCTGATGGACCTGCTCACGGGCACGGGCTGGAACCAGGACCAGAACTATCTGCCCGCGCTGTCCGAGCTGCGCGTGCCGTTCGAGGACCGCATCTTCGGTAACGGACACTTTCTGCGTCCGTGCATGATCGAGTTCATCGGGTGCAAGAACGTGCTCCTGCAGAACTACCACACGCAGAACACGCCGTTCTGGCAGCACCACCCGACCGATTGCACGAACGTGGTGATCGACGGCGTGTTTGCCGACAGCGTCGGACCGAACAACGACGGCTTCGATCCAGACGCGTGCAACCACGTGCTGGTGCAGAACGTTCAGTTCAACACCGGTGACGACTGCATCGCGTTAAAGTCCGGCAAGTACCTCGACACCGAGTACGGTCCAATGCATAACATCGTGGTGCAGAACTGCACGATGCAAAGCGGCCACGGCGGTCTGACGATCGGCAGCGAAATGAGCGCGGGCGTGCAAAACGTTTACGCTCGCAACCTGACGATGCAGAACGAGAACTGGGCGACCAATCCGCTGAACATCGCACTGCGGTTCAAGACCAACATGAACCGCGGCGGGTTCATCAACAACGTCTGGATCAACGGCGTGACACTGCCCAACGGCCTGAACCTTGCCGGGAAGTACGGCGGCGGCGCGCTGGGTGCCGCGATCAGTCCGATCACGGGCCAGGGGACGACCGGTCTCGCAACGAACCCGCCTACGGGTCAAGGCGGCCTGATCACGTTCGACTGCGATTACAACCCGTCCGGCGATGCGGTACGCTGGAGTCCGTCGGCGATCAGCAACATCAACATCACGAACGTGCACGCGAGCAACGTGTCGGGCTCGGTGTCGTACTCGATGCCTTCGGGCTTCGTCGCCGGGTCGAACTCGTGCTTCCAGGCGCTCGTCATGCAGGGTCCCGAGGCGGTCGACTACAACGGTCCGCTGCCGGTGCCGACCGTGAGTCCGATCAGCGGCGTCACGATCTCGAACTGCAACCTCGGCAACCCGGTGTGCACGGGCGCAGTTCCGACGACGCCTTCGACGTCTGCGTCGGCCGCGCCGGGTCCGGTCTTCGTGAGCAATGTGAGCGGTATTACGCTGAGCAACGTGGTGATCGCGGGCACCACATACAACACGTCGCTGACCGCACCGGCGACCTGATGCGCGGTGACCGCGGTAACCGCGGTCACCGCTGTGACATCAAGCGACGAATCTATCCAGACCGCGGCCTGTCCCATTTTGCCTCGGCTCGAATCGAGCACCTAAATGCTTGCGATAAAGCGGAGCGCGAAGTGTCGTCGAATCAGGCGTTTAATACGTCACGACAACGCCCCGTTCGAACAGTAACTCTTCGATGTCACGCTGGCTCAGGATGAACCGGAGTACCAGCGCACCGCGCAGCTGATGACGACGGGCAGGGAAACGGTGAGCACGGGAACGAACACATCGAGTGGCCTTTTGCTGGCCGGACCTTCGCGTGCATACTCCTTCATCCAGGCGCAGTCTGCGCGGAAATCGAAGTTCCCCCGGGAGACAGGTTATGGCGAATCAACTCGGAAAGATCGATCACATCGTCGTGCTCATGCTGGAGAACAGGTCATTCGACCAGATGCTCGGTTTTCTCTACAGCGACAGCAATAACCGCTCACTGTCCAATGACCCATTTGACGGACTGACGGGGAAGGAATCGAATCCCGACGAGTTCGGCCGGGAAGTTTCTGTGTACAAGATTCAGAAGAGCGACCAGCATGTCTATCTGATGCCGGGCGCCGATCCCGGCGAGGGATTCCAGAACACGAATTACCAGCTCTACTCGACTGACGACCCGGCTCCGAACGCAGTTCCGGACAATAAGGGCTTCGTTCTCAACTTCAAATCGGCGATCGCTACAGATCTCGCGAAGCACTACCGGGACACTTTGCCCGGCACGGCAGCGCCGCAGATCATGGGCATGTACACCCCCGAGTTGCTTCCAGTTCTGTCAGCGCTTGCCCGGGGCTATGCGGTTTCCGACGCATGGTTCGCGTCGGTTCCGACGATGACGATGCCAAATCGCGCGTTTGCGCTCGCTGCTACATCGCAAGGTCATCTGGACGATCACGTCAAGATCTTCACCTGTCCCAGCATTTTTGGGCGGCTCTCGGATAAGGGGCTTGATTGGGCGATCTATGGATATAACCGTGATCCTCTTACTCGCCACGATTTTCCAGACACGCAACACGCCGACGAAAACCATCTCGGCCATTTTCGGGACTTCAAGGAGCGAGCTGCCGTTGGGAAGCTACCGCCCTTCACGTTCCTGGAACCGAGTTGGGACGCAGCCGGGAACAGTCAGCACCCGAACTACGACGTCGCGGCGGGCGAGCAACTGATCCACGAGGCCTACTACGCGTTGCGCAACGGTGCGAAATGGTCGTCGACCCTACTCATCATTACCTACGACGAGCACGGCGGAAACTACGATCACGTGCCCCCGCCGACCGACGCTGCGCCGCCCAACGATGGGACGATCGGCGAGTACGGGTTTGACTTTACCCGCTTCGGAGTGCGAGTGCCGGCGGTACTCGTTTCGCCATGGATCAAGGAAGGAACGGTCTTTCACCCCCCGGGTCGGGTCGATCACACCTCGGTGCTCCAGACGGTGCACCAACGGTGGAAGACTGATCCGCTGACCGATCGCGACAAAAACGCGGCTTCGCTTGCCGACGTGTTGACGCTCAGGTTAGCTCGCAAAGATGACCCACTGGCGGGCGTAGAGGTTCCGGTGTCGTCAGTGCATCACCCGAACTCCTCGACGCCGTCCAGGCTCGACAAGATTCACGCAGCTCGCGTTGCAGCGCTGCCCATCAGAAATGAGAAGGGGCATTATGAGGAGGCTTCGCCGGATCTGTCATCGACCGCCGAATTGACCAATTTCATCCGCGATCGCACTGCCGCGTGGAAAGAACATTTGCGCCGGCAACGCGATCGGCGGAAGTAAGCGTAGAACCAGTCCGGCGTACTTTCGGCGCCGGACTACCTGACTTGCTTCCGAAGGTCGAGGCGGAAGCAGGATATCCGGCTCGCGCACATTCACCCTGACTATGTGTGCTGTTCCGTCGCGCAAGGCGGTGGATCGTAGCGGTCCATGAAGCTTGCGATCACCCGCCCAACCGGCCTGAGAAGACAGCTTCGAGCATGCGTACCGACACGGTGGCGTCCGGAAGACGCACAAACGACGCGCGTCATCTGTTCGTCATCCATGACGAACATGCTGTTGTGGCGCCCGATGTATGCCTGCGCCGAAGCGAAGCTCCGGCTCGACTGAGAGTGACACGCGATGCAAAATCCTGACGCTGCCCTGACTGCCGTGCCGATCCAGACGCTGTCGATGCCGCCGCGCCCCGGTGACGAAATTCTGCGCGTCAAGGACGTGAGCCGTGGCTTCAGCAAGACACAGGGCGAACTGCTCGTTCTCGACGATGTGAACCTCACGCTGTGCGAGGGTGAGATCGTCGGTATGCTGGGCCGTTCAGGGTCGGGCAAATCGACACTGCTGCGCATCATCGCCGGGCTGATCGAGCCGACCGGGGGTGAAGTCGCCTATATGGACAAACCCCTCGACGGCCCCGCCGAAGGCGTCGCGATGGTGTTTCAGACCTTCGCGCTGTTTCCATGGCTGACCGTGCTGCAGAACGTGGAAGCGGGCCTCGAGGCGCTGGGTGTGGGTGCGAGCGAGCGCCGCAAACGTGCGCTGGCCGCGATCGACCTGATCGGTCTCGACGGTTTCGAAAACGCGTATCCGCGTGAACTGTCGGGCGGCATGCGTCAGCGCGTGGGCTTCGCGCGTGCGCTGGTGGTCGATCCGACGCTGCTTCTGATGGACGAACCGTTCTCCGCGCTCGATGTGCTGACCGCCGAAAACCTGCGCACTGACCTGCTCGACCTGTGGACCCAGGGCCGTATGCCGATCAAGTCGGTGCTGATCGTCACGCACAACATCGAGGAAGCGGTGTTCATGTGCGACCGGATTCTCGTGCTGTCGTCCAATCCTGGCCGTGTGATCGCCGAAATCAAGGTGCCGTTCAAACATCCCCGTAATCGGCTGGACCCAGCGTTCCGCCGTCTCGTCGACGACATCTACGCGAAGATGACCGCCCGCCAGACCGACGAAGCGACGAGGCTGGGGCTTGAACTGGGCAGCCGGTTACCGCCCGTGTCGACCAACCTGTTGGCCGGTCTGATCGAAACGCTGGCCGCCGCGCCCTATCACGGCCGCGCGGACATGCCGGAAATCGCCCGCACGCTGCAGCTCGAGGTGGACGATCTGTTCCCCATCGCCGAAGTGCTGCAGTATCTCGGCTTTGCGGACGTACGTGAAGGGGACATCATCCTGATGCCACCGGCACGCGCCTTCGCGGAATTCGACACGCAGGAGCGCAAGATGATGTTCGCCGAGCATTTGCTGCGGCACGTGCCGCTCGCCGCGCGGATCAGGAAGGTGTTGAACGAGCGCCCCGGTCATCGCGCGCCGCGCGTGCGTTTCGAGCAGGAACTGGAAGATTTTCTGTCGGACAACGCGGCGCAACAGACGCTCGACGCCGTCATCAACTGGGGGCGTTACGGCGAGATCTTCTCTTATAACGACAAAACGGAAATCTTCAGTCTCGAGGATGTGGAGTCCTGATCCCGAGGTTTCGGCTCATGCCGCAGCGCTTCGGTGAGTCGGGCGATGAAAGGTAGTCGTACGCTTTTCCTCGTGGCGTCGCTTCACGGCGCCCACCCAGAATCCGTCTGCTTGCCGAACAAATGTGCGTGGTCTCCGCACTTACGTCGCTAACACTTCAACTTGACGGCGCCGCCTTGAAACCTGGCAGACCCTTGGCCAGTTCGCCTGTTGCGAGGGTGACGGCCCTCTGGACTGCCGCGTGGAAGTCGGCTTTCAGGTCCTCAACGGCAATCGAGCGACGGAAAAAATCAGCCCATACAAATTCGGCGAAAGCGGTAGGCGTTTTGAGGTAACCGCCGGCATCACGTACGTACCCGGCCAGGGAACGATAGGGGTCGTCGACCAACTTCTCCAGGTGATGCGGGATGGCCGCGTAGTAGTGACGCACTCCGTACTCGTCGAGGGGGTGAACCCACAGGTTCCTGTCCATCTCCTTCCAGAAATCTTCCAGACCGTAATTAGAGAGGTCGGCCTC
Organism: Paraburkholderia sp. BL10I2N1; assembly: GCF_004361815.1. NCBI lineage: Bacteria > Pseudomonadati > Pseudomonadota > Betaproteobacteria > Burkholderiales > Burkholderiaceae > Paraburkholderia > Paraburkholderia sp. BL10I2N1. The sequence continues at coordinate 860,281 of NZ_SNWA01000002.1, forward strand.
CACCACGAAGAACCCACTAGCGACGCCGGCCTCCAGCGCGGCTCGCCCGAGGTGGTGATGATCGGTTATGTACAGTTTTCCGGCCGACCCAACCACCGCCGGGATAGGATGGGCTTGCATAAACGCCTGTTGCTCCTTTTGCGTTAGCGAAACCAGGAGTTTCTTTTTGTCCAGGACTTCAATCATCCCCACCGTGAGCTGCGTTGGGTGCAATTCATGGATCAAGGACTCGCGGATCTTCGGCATCTTGAACTCCGTCAATTGTTGAATCCGGATGAGCGAAGGCTTCCATTTACGCCCATCACCGAAATCGTGCAGAGGCTCCAAGGCCGCCCGACAGAGCCTGCAAGTCCCATGCGCGCTCGCCGGGCTTGACCGCTTCGGCCGCTTGTCCCTCTGCTCTCTATCGTATCAATAGGCGCGGCGCTGTCACGTTACAGTATTCGCGAGGAAGTAGCGTAGAAGACGCCCCAGTCTGCTCCTGAGGGATATCATGGTTGTAACGCCCCCCCGACCGGCAGGTCGACTGACGTGCCCAACAGGAGAAGCAACGATGGGCGAATCTGCGGATGTGATCGTGATCGGCTCCGGCGGACTTGGAGCGGCTACCACCTACTACCTGGCTAAACGGGGCACCCACCGCATCGCGCTTCTCGAGCGCCACGAAATCGGCTCACAGACTTCTCCGCGAGCGGCCGGCATGGTCAATTGCTTGCGCAAGAATGACTTGATGATCGACTTGATCACGTTGGCGGCAGGCAAGATCAGGCGATTCTCTGCGGACACCGGCCAGCCTTTGGATTGGGTGCAGTCGGGTAGCCTCAAGGTTGCGCGCCGCCCGGAAGATGCCGAGGTCGTTCAGGAAGACATCCTGCGCGGCCGGCGCCACGGCCTGGACGTGGCGGAGCTTTCCCTGGACGCGGCCCACCGGCTCAACCCGTTTCTTGAAACGACGGGAATAGCAGCGGTCATGCGCATCGGCGACGACATGTATTTCAATCCCGCCCAGCTCGCCATCGGCTTTGCTCGTGCGGCGCAGGCGCACGGTGCGGAAGTGCTGCCGAAGACTCCGGTCACGGGCGTCCTGATCGAGGATGGCGAGGTCACGGGTGTCGACACCACGCGCGGTCGCATGCACGCCCCGGTTGTCGTCGATGCCGCCGGCGCCTGGACCCGACAGGTGGCCGAAGCCAGCGGAATTCGTGTTCCTCTTGTCACCACAGCGCAGCAATCGTTCGTTACCGAGCCGGTACCCAACGCCCGGGCAGACTTGCCGATGGTCCGGATCATGGACGCTGCCGTCTATATGCGGCCCTGTGATGGTGGATTTCTCTGGGGGGTCTACGAGGACAACCCGTCGTTCTTCGACATGAATGACTTCGGCACCAACTTCGACATCAAGGATCTGTCGCTTGATGCCGGGTTGCTCTGGCACTACGGTCGAGACGTTGAGGCTCAGCTTCCCGTCCTTCTCAAGGCAGCGGTGCGTGAGCATCGCGGTGGGCTGCCAACGATAACTGCCGATGGGCAGCACATCATCGGACCAGCGTCGGCGATTCGTGGATTCTACCTTGCGAGCGGCTGCAATGTCGCGGGCCTGTCGATTGCCCCGGCACTGGGCGAAGCGCTTGCCGCGTGGATCATCGATGGCGCGCCTCCAATTGACCTGAGCCCTCTTTCGATAAGCGGGTTTGGCACCGGGCCATGGCCAGACGATGAGTTGAAGAAGCAGGCAGCGTGGCAGTACCGTCATTTCTACGGCGCGAGATAATCTTGTCATCGACGGTGCGCCAGCTCGCCGTGGAACGTCACAAATACTTCGTCAAGGTGTCAGGTCAAAGGGCTTGTGCCAGCTTGACTCTACCCCGACGCCTCTCGCTGCGAAGCTTAGGCAAGCTATATGATTATCAGTGACCTCGCCAGGCATCCGACGCGCATCGCGTTCCTCACTGCGGCGCAGGCGACGGGATCGCAGGCTTAACCACAATACGCGCCCCAGCGCTTTCAACATCTGCTGAAAGCCCGACGAGTCGAGGATGATCGCGCCAGCTGCAACGCGCAACCGGTACGCGGCGTTGCGCGCACTGTCAGCAGATTCCCACGGCAGAAAAAACCTGGTCACGCCGAAACCGTCACCGCCGACGCCCCGCTTTTCCGTGCATTGCCACAAAACCTTCGCGGTAACAGCTCTCGAATGCTGCGTGAAAACGCCTTAAAAGGAAAAGATAGGGCGTTAGATGTGGAGTATGCACAAGCTGTGCTGCGGGCACATCCGTCTCGTTGCAGAGTCACTCGAATCTTTTGCACGCGGTCAGCGTGAATTCGTCTGGTTCGTCTTCCCAGGGCTTCGAAGCGTTCACGTCTGTTCCCTCGATTCTTCTCCGATCGGCGGCATGCCAAGCGCAAAGCCGCAAACAAACGCATGATCAATCAGCAAGGCTCGCAACTCGGCGCGCTCGACCGTCACGAAGTGCGATCCATCCTCGTCAACCTGAGCGCGTAGCCGCATGCCGCGATCCTTCATTTTGAAGATGGCTTGACGCGTTTTTTGGTCCATCGTCTCTTCCCTTCTCGGTAAAATTTGTGCAGAGTTTCGTCTTTCAGACAGGATCGAAAAAAGCGGGTAATAGAACCATTCCCGCCTTCATTGCCCGACATACGCGGATGCGTTTTGACGATCTGGTCTTTGACCCGAATCGCTTCGTCAATTGGAATCGCGAACGGCAGCCCCTGAAACTCGCCTGTACGCGAATAGGTCATCGAATTGATGCCGATCACCTCGCCTTTCAGGTTCAAGAGCTGTTCGCCTGGGTTGTCGGGATTGACGCAAACGCCCGTCTCAATGAATGGTGTGTGGTCGTCGTGGACGGCGTGCGCGATTTGACGCTGACGATGCAGAACGTCACTGTGTCGTCGAGGCCGTACTGCGAGCCGATCGCGTCAACCCGTTCACCGACCCTGCTTTATTCCGGATCGCCGATCTGCACGATCCGCAGATTGCTGGCGTCGATCTAAAGCACGGGCACGCCGGACGTTTTGTCTGTGCCGATGATCCGCGGCAGAAGTCGCTGGTCGGTCAGTTTCACGGTGACGATATCGGTTCCGTCGACGACCTGATTGTTAGTCAGCTCGTCACCGTCTTCGCTGATGATGAAGCCGGAGCCAAGACTCTCGCCCGCGCGATTGTCGCCATCCGGGTTGCCGGTGTGCTTCGCGATGATATGCACGACCGGAGGTCCATAGGTGGCCGGGAAGTCTCGCGTGCCGGCACACATGCCACTCACTGGCTTCTGCAGGTACAGGAGCCGTCGACGTGGGGTCGTGAGACGCCGTTTGCGATGCGTCGGCGCCGCGGCAACCCGCCGCGTAACCACCGACGAGAGCAGGCGCGACGCGGGTTATTTCCACCCCGCGCAAAATAATTCTGGTGCTCATGATCTGGTGCTGCTCGTACCGCGTGCTTTGAGGAGCCGTAAGGTACTAGCCGCTACTTAAAGGAATCTTAAAACGTCGTCGCTCGGAGCCGTGGATGTGGCGGGTTTTGTGACTGAGCCGGCATATCATCCTGAACTCAGGCGACATCCGATCCCCGTTATTCGTCTTGGCGAACCGCTTCCAGAGATCGCGTTCAAACGAACCACAAAACAGGGATCCTAACGTTTCTTGTCACACCACGAAACGGATGCACGTGCAACTATCTCCTCTACGGAGCACCAACGTTTGTCGGATCGGGCGGCGGAATGTATGACATTGGTAAGCCATATGCCGTCAGGCGGTAACATGCCGGTGATCCAATTCACTCCGTTTTAACGCGGTAATCCTACGCAACGCTATGACACGAGGCGCGTTCTTTCGCGACGATGTCGACCGCAACCTCAAACAGGTCATGGACTTCTCCTCAAAGGCTCAATCGTTGACGCCGATGAGGCAGAAACGGGTCCTGTCGCGCCCGTAAAGAGCCTCTCCTTCGACACACCCGTGGCGGATGCGAATTCAGCTCTTCTCGCGCTGTACCTAACATATTCGACGCTCTCTTCTGGGTAAATCCTTCGGCCTGTTCGACTGCGGGCTTCTAATGAGGTAACAATGAATACTCTGCAAACGGCGGCGACGCGTCAGTCGTCGGTATCGCGCGCAACGACCGCCGAATGGCGTGTAGACTTCGCCAGAATTCGCGGCCGGGTCTATCTCTCGATCGCAGCACAGATAGAGGAAGCGATCCGCTCGGGTGTCTTCTCGCCGGGCGACAGGCTCCCCTCGCAGCGCGCGCTGGCCAACGATCTGGGCTTCCACGTGAACACAATCAACGCGGCGTTCAAGGAAGCCGCACGCCGTGGCCTCGTCCGGGGATGCACCCGCCGTGGTACCGTCGTCTTGTTACGCTCACCCACGCAGGTGAACCAACCCGGACATTGAACATCCGCAATTTTGCAATCGTTTGTACGATGGACCGCATGAACACCCTGCAAATCCGCCTCCTGTCACTCGCGCTCTTCGCCATGTTGTGCGCGACGCTGACCTCTTTGATCGTCGCGCTGACCGCGCACTCCGCGCCCTTGCCCATCGCCACCGTGCGCGCGCCCGATTTGGCCGACGAGGCCGCGACGCTATTCGGTGGCCAACTCACGCACAACGCGAATCAGGACGTGCACGTGTTCGGCATCCTCGCACTGCAACGGGGCGCTGCGGCAATTGTTAGCATCAGCGGCGATTCCCCCAGAACTGTGTCGCTCGGCGCCCCGCTCATGCAGGGCGCGACGCTCGCCGACGTGCGCCCACGCGCCATCGTGATCGATCGCAACGGCGCGCGTTCCGAAGTGTTCCTGCCCGCCGATGTGGGCACCCCCACGATTTACGTGCGCTGAACCCCGATTGCCGCCCCGTGTCCGGCCTCGTCGCATTGCTGCACGAGGTTCCTCAACCATGAGCCCGGATCAGCGCTGATGTTTCTGTTGTTCACCGGTGGTGATGGGAGCCACCAACCCTGAACGCGCATCCTCTCATTTGAGCCAAAACCATTCGAGAGCGGTGTCAAGGGGCATCTCAAGAAATCTATGCCCCCCAGTTTTTGCAAGACCGATTTTCGATGTTGTCGCTGGCTGGGGTAAGTCTAATCGACGCCTTTATGGGCATCGCTCCCCGCAGCGCGATGCGATTTGCGCCTGGTTCATCACTCAGCGCTGCACCTCAGGCCTTGTCTAACCGTCCCTGTCGCGACAAAACCCTCGCGCGCCGACTTCGCAAGCGCGCGACCGATGTCTAAATGAAAGCCGGGCGTCATCACGGCTTCGCAATCTGGATCCATATTCCTTGACTCAGCGCAGGCCCATCCCAACGCAGTACAACGAGGTGAGATATGGAGAAGACAGGCAAGTGGTCCCGGTTAAACGTAGCAGTCAGCGCCGCTGTGATGGCGCTGGCTGGTTTGCACTCAACCGCGCAAGCTCATGAGATGCAGGACGCAAAGCGCGTGCTCCTGATCAGCATCGACGGTTTGCATGAACAGGATGTCGCGCGTTGCATCGGCGCGAATACCTGCCCCAATCTGGCGGTACTGGCTAAATCAGGCGTGACCTACACGAATGCGCACACGCCCGGCCTGTCGGATTCGTTCCCGGGCCTTGCTGCATTGGTGACCGGAGGCTCGCCGAAGAGCGCGGGCCTCTTTTATGATGTGTCGTACGACCGCACCCTCTATGCCCCGACGGATACGACCTGCTCCGGCAAGCAGGGCTGGAACGTCGTGTTCGATGAGACGACCGGGATCGATGGAGAGAACGGTCGCCCGCTCATTCACCTCGACGGCGGCGGCGCATTCAATCCGCAGGCCATTCCGCATGCGTTGATCAATGGCGTCTGCACACCGGTTTATCCGCACAACTATATAAAGACCAACACGGTCTTCGAGGTCATCAAGGACCATATCCACGGTGCGCGTACCGCCTGGGCCGACAAGCACGCCTGGGGTTATGACTGGGTAAACGGGCCGTCTGGCCACGGCGTTGACGATCTGGCGCGGACCGAGATCAACTCGATCGACCCGGCTACGAACACGTACTACCTCGACACCTATACGCACACCGAGAAGTTCGATAACTATCACGTGCAAGCGATCATCAACGAAATCGATGGCAAGGACTCGACTGGCACGACGGGCGCGCACGTGCCGACGGTGTTCGGCTTCAACTTCCAGACCTTGAGCGTGGCCCAGAAGGCAACGGTGGCAAAGGGAGGGGGCTATCTCGACGCGAGTTTCACGCCTGGCCCACAGGTTGCAGGCGCGATTGCCTACGCCGACAACGCACTGGGTCGCATCGTCGCGGAACTGAAGCAGCGCAACCTGTACTCCACGACGGTCATCATCGTAACGGCCAAGCACGGCCAGTCGCCGACCGATCACACAAAGCTCGTCAAGAACGGCGATACGCTGACGACGCTGCTCGAAGCCAACAACTATCTGGATCCGAAGGGCAACTTTGGCCAGGCCAACACGAAGTCGGGCAATCTGAACGACGGCACGGGTCTGGTTGACACGGGCATGGTGCAAACCGACGACGTCGGGCTCATCTGGTTGCGTGACCCGAGCCAGACAGACGCAGCGGTTGCGACGCTCAAGGCAAACCTCGGCTGCAATGCGCCTGGTATCTGCGCGGACGGTCCGCAGGCGTATATCCTGCACGGTGATGCCCTCGCAGACCGCTTTGGCGATCCGGCCCGTGGCCGTACCCCGAACATCATCGTGCAGCCGAACCCTGGCGTCATCTACACATCCAGCACGGCGAAGGACGAGGAGCACGGCGGCAACGCACCTGACGACAGCCATCTGGGTCTCGTCGTGTCGTACGCGGGAATCCGCCACGGTCGGACCGTCGACAGGCCGGTTCTGACCACGCAGGTCGCACCGACGATCCTTCGCGTACTTGACCTTGATCCGGATCTGCTGCATTCGGTAGCAGTTGAAGGCACGCGGTCCCTGCCGGAGCTTGGCATCGACCGGTAAGCGTTTGGCGAACGCGGCAGCCATCGGGTTACCGATGGTTGCCTGCTCGATGGACAGAGTCGAGGATGTTGTACGTGATGGTTCCGGCAACGACGGGCCTACGGGTTCATCTCATGCCTGAGGGCGTCGCGGCGCGATGATCGTTCGCGCCGCATCGGCGCAGGTGAACCGACAGCGAAGCGCTAACCGGTCGCTTCGCGACGAAGCGGCGGACCGGTATCGGCGGCCCCGTGCGCATGCAGCGCCTCGAGCTGCCGCAACTTCTCCTGCAGGCGACACCAGCGGCGGTGCTGCGCAGCGACAAGCCTCGCCGTGCCGATCTCCTTGATACGTGCGCGCCAGTATGAGAGCGGTATACGGTCGGCCGCGGAAATGAGCGTAATCACCCGTTCAAGGTGCGCGATTTCCTTCTCAATGTAATGATGGTCCATGCACGGCCCCCGTTGCGCTGCGTGTTGTAATCTATCGGCGAACGGTCGCAGTGTGGGCCCGGCGGGTGCGTGCCTTCAATCCCCGGAACCTGGTAACGGGGTGGCGCCTACCAGGTTCCAGGTATGGCCCGGGCGCCGCGTGCGTGTCATGTTGTCAGGCATCGGTGTTGTGCAGCTCGGCGGCGCTGCCTCGGGTCCCGTTGCGGGTTCCATCAACTCTCCGTTTTCCGCTTTCAGGCAATGTCCCAGCCTCTTTCGCTATTTCAGGAGCCGGTGCTGCCCGGTCCGGTCGCCATCGTCGAAGACGAGCCGATGATGCAGTTGCGCCTGCGCGCAATCCTCACGACGCTCGGCTACACTGACGACGCGTTGTCGTTCGCCGCAAGCATCGTGGAGGCCCAGGCTATGTTCGACGAGCAGCCATTCGCGCTCGCGCTCGTCGACGTGGGGCTTCCGGACGGCAACGGCATCGACCTGATCCGCGCGCTGCATCAACGTGACGCCGCACTGCCCGTTTTGGTAATCTCCGCGTGGAGCACCGAGCAGGTGATCGTCTCGGCGTTGCAGGCCGGCGCGACCGGCTATCTGCTGAAAGAGCGCGACGACGTGGAGATCTCGCTGTCGGTGCGCAGCGCGCTGCGGGGTGGCGCGCCGATCGACCCGTTCATTGCGAAACGTATTCTCGAGCTGCTCGGCGCCGCCGGCACGAAGCGGCTCGGCCACGAGGCTCCGCAGGCGTCGGGGGCGCCGCTGAGTCCGCGCGAGGCTGAAATCCTGACCTTCGTCAGCAAGGGGCTGACCAATCAGGAGATTTCCAGTTTGTTGTCATTGTCCAGGCTGACGGTGGAATGTCACATCAAGAATATCTACAAGAAACTGGCGGTCAACTCGCGCACCCAGGCTGTGTTCGAAGCGCGTTCGCGTGGCTTGTTGCCCTGATCGTCGTCATCGGCCTGCTGCAGCACGGCGCGGCACGCGCCGCGCCGGTGCCGCCGCCCGCGGCCGAAACTGACGCCATCGCAAGCCTGCATGTCGAAGCAGCGCGCTCGGACCGGCAGGCGCAAATGCCGCCGCACGACGGCTGGACCGTGGTAACCCTGCCGGATATCTGGACCCAGCGATGGCCGCATTTCGACGGCTCTGTCTGGTACCGCGTGAGCTGGAATCAGACGCCGGGATCGCACCCGGCCGCCGTTGCTCTCGACTATCTCAACATGGCCGGCGAGATCTGGCTGAACGGCGCGCTGTTGCGCCGCGACGAGCACCTCGTCGAGCCGATCAGCCGGATGTGGAATACGCCGTGGTATCGCGTGCTGTCTACGCGGGAGCTGCAGCCGGGCGAGAACACGCTGCTGATCCGCGTATCCGGCCTCTCTGCTTACCAGCCCGGCCTCGGCCCGCTGACGATCGGCGCTCCGGGCGTCGCGTGGGACATCTACCGGCACGCACGGCTCGTGCGCCACGATCTGCAGCTTTTCAGCCTTGCCGTGACCGCGACGCTCGGCCGCTTCTTCCTTGCGCTATGGTCGATGCGACCCAGGGAGACCGCCTACGGGTGGTTCGCGTTCCTTTCGCTCACGTGGTGGTGCTGGGCCGTCAACGAGATCGTGACGACCACTTGGCCGTTCGCATCGAACGACATGTGGGAGGCGGCCGACGCGCTGCTCTTCCATGTGTTCTGCGTGTCCTTTTCGATTTTCGTGCTGCGCTTCTGCGATCGCCGCGCGCCGCGCATCGAGCGCGTGCTGTGGCTCAGCGTCGCCGTGGGCGTCGCAGCGGTCGTCGCGTTGCCGCAAGCGCAATTGGGGACGCTGCGCATCGTGCTGATTCCCGCGTCGGCGCTGATATTCTTCGCGAGCTGCTTCGTGTTCCTGTGGCTGGCCGTGAAAAGCCGGCGCACCGACCACCGGATCCTGTCGGTGTGCATCGTGATCTTCATCGCGGCGGGTATCCACGATCTGCTGATCGGTGTTCAGCGTACTGCGCGACAACCACTATTACACGGCATTCACGTCGCAGTTTCTGATGGTCGGCATGGCGTTCGTGCTCGCGTGGCATTTCGTTGCGAACGTGCGCCGCATCGAGCGTTTCAACGACGAGCTTACGGAACGGGTCGACGAAGCGCGTGCCGACCTCATGACGACGCTGCAGCGCCAGCATGAGCTCGAAGTCGTGAATGCGCGGCTCGGCGAACGGCTCGATCTCGCGCACGATCTGCACGACGGGCTCGGCGGCACGCTTGTCAGCGGCATCGCGATGCTCGAGCATACGCCCGAGAGCATTGCGCCGGGGCGCGTTTTGTCGATCCTCAAGGAGCTGCGCGACGATTTGCGCATCATCATCGATACCGCGTCGAGCCATCAGCTCGGCGAGCATGCACTGGACGACCTGATTGCACCGCTGCGGCACCGGATGATGCGTCTTTTCGAAGGACGTGGCATCGAATGTGCGTGGCACGTGTCGGGGCTCGATACCATCGGGCTCACCGCTTCGCAGAATCTCGACGTGCTGCGCGTGTTGCAGGAGAGCCTGACCAACGTGCTCAAGCACAGCGGCGCGACGCGCGTGCGGATCGATCTGCGCCATCTCAACGGCTCGCTGCGGCTCGTCGTGGAAGACAACGGCACGGGTTTCAATCCTGCCGCTATCGAGGTGCGCCGCGGCCTCGGCATGCGCAGTATGCAGACGCGTGCAGCGCGGCTCGGCGGCAACCTGACGGTCCGCTCGACCGAAGGCGGGACAGTGTTGACGCTCGCGGTCGAGATCCGGCCATCGGCTATGGTGGCCGAGCCGCACCACGATGCGTTGCAAGGCGTCAAAGAGGGCGGTGCCAAACGTCGCTGATCGACCCGTTCCCGACATTGCACCGGGCGGCGCCTGTTCGGCAGCTCTTTGAGGTATAGCGGTCGTTTGTTGTCTCTCCAGGTCCCCAACACCCTGTTGCCTCGCTTCGCGCTGGCGCCTACATTGTGAAATGTATCCACGGGACGTCCTCAACTCGGCGTACACCGTGAACACATGGGCATGAAGTGGGCGAAAATAGACCGGCCGGCACCGTCGCGTCCTTCGAGGATAATTCAGAAATACCTCCAATAGTTTCCGCTGTCTTGAAGGGAGCAACGTGCAGAACACCATCCATGCCGACATGCCGTGGTTGCCTGAATCGCGCACGATGATACGTCTTCGTGCGTTTCGAGATCGAGTTCATGCGGCCGTAACGGAGGCAAAGCATGTGTCCTGTAATCGTCGATGTAGCGGAAGAAAAGCGGTTGAACGACGCACGTGTCGCGCACGTACCGTGGAAGAAGTGGGGGCCGTACCTCAGCGAGCGGCAATGGGGGACGGTCCGCGAGGACTACAGCGAAGGCGGTGACGCCTGGAACTATTTCACCCATGAACATTCCCGCTCGCGGGCCTACAGGTGGGGTGAAGACGGGCTCGGTGGACTGTGCGACGACCAGCAGCAGCTGTGTTTTGCGCTTGCACTATGGAACGAGCGCGACGCGATTCTGAAGGAGCGCCTCTTCGGCCTGACCAATAGCGAGGGCAATCATGGCGAGGACGTGAAGGAGTATTACTTCTACGTCGACAGCACACCTACGCACTCGTACATGAAGTATCTGTACAAGTATCCGCAGCGGGAATATCCGTACCGGGACCTGGTCGAGACCAACCGGAAACGATCGCGGGACGAACTCGAATACGAACTGCTCGATACCGGTGTCTTCGATGACGACCGGTATTTCGACGTGTTCGTCGAATACGCGAAGGCGGGCCCGGAAGACATCTTCGTGCGCATTTCCGTGCATAACCGCGCACGGGAAGGGACACGGCTGCGGGTCCTACCGACGCTCTGGTTTCGCAATACCTGGTCGTGGGGCCACGACGACCGCAAGCCATCGCTGTGCGAAGCAGGTCCAGGCGTCATTCGTGCAACGCATCATGAACTGGGTGAGTACTGGCTCTATTGCGAGGGCGCGACGGAACTGCTCTTCACGGAAAACGAAAGCAACGCACAGCGTCTATGGAATCAATCCAACGCGTCACCGTATGTGAAGGACGCGTTCCACGCGTACGTCATTGCGGGGCAGCGCGAGGCTGTGAATCCCGCCAGGACGGGAACCAAGGGCGCGGCCCATTATGTGTGCGACGTACCCGGCGGCGGCAGCGCGACCATCCGGTTGCGCCTGACGGCAGGCAAGTTGGACAATGCCTTCGACGACTTCGAGAACACCTTCAATGACCGCATTGCCGATGCGGACGAGTTCTACGCGCGCGTTGCCCCAAAGTCACTGACCGAGGACAAGCGCCGGGTGCACCGTCAGGCTTTGGCGGGCATGCTGTGGGGCAAGCAGTACTACTACTTCGATCTCGAGCGGTGGCTGCGCGAGCACCGCAGTCATCCATTGCTCGAAGCCGCCCGGCACGATGTGCGCAATGCCGACTGGTTCCACATGTTGAATGCCGACGTGATCTCGATGCCGGACAAGTGGGAGTATCCGTGGTACGCGGCCTGGGACCTGGCCTTTCATACGGTCGCCCTGGCGCTCGTCGATTTCGATTTCGCCAAGGAGCAGTTACTGCTGATGCTGCGCATCCTGTATGTCCACCCGAGCGGCCAGATCCCAGCCTACGAGTGGAACTTCAGTGACGTAAATCCGCCCGTGCATGCCGCCGCCACGCTCTGGCTCTACAGGTATGAGAAAGCGCTGGGACGTGCTGACCCGCGCTTTCTTGAACGCTCGTTTCAGGGGTTGATGCTCAATTTCAACTGGTGGGTGAACCGTAAGGACCCTTCAGGTCGCAACGTTTTCGCCGGCGGCTTTCTGGGGTTGGACAACATCGGTGTATTCGATCGCAGCGCGCAGCTTCCGACGGGCGGATCCCTCGAGCAGGCAGACGGAACAGCGTGGATGGCGTTTTATTGCCAGAGCATGCTGGAGATGGCGATCATTCTGACTGAGTACGACCCGATGTACGAGGAGATCGCCTTCAAGTTCGTTCAGCACTTCATGTGGATTGCCTACGCGATGGACCGGCGTGGCGAACATCCAGACGAGATGTGGGACGAGCAGGACGGATTCTTCTATGATCTCCTGCGGCTCCCGGACGGCCAGACCATGCGTCTGAAGGTGAGGTCAATGGTGGGGTTGCTGCCGCTGTGCGCATCGACGGTTTTCGAAGCCGATTCTGTCTCGCGCTGTCCGAAACTGCTGGAGCTAGTCGCGCAATTTCGAGCGCGTTACCCGGAACTGGTTGCCCATGTGGCCCCGATCGATTCCGGCTTCATCGGCCATAGGGAACGCAGGCTCCTGTCGATCCTGAACAGGCGGAAACTCGAACGCGTGCTCGGATACCTGCTTGACGAGAACGAATTCCTTGGGCCGCACGGCATTCGTTCGCTCTCTCGCTATCATCTCGATCATCCGTACGTGATCAATGTTGGTGGGCTGGATTACAAGGTGCAGTACCTGCCCGCTGAATCGAATACCGGGATGTTCGGCGGAAACTCCAACTGGCGCGGTCCGGTGTGGATGCCGGTGAATCTGCTGATTGTCAGGGCGCTGATGAATCTCTACGGCTTTTTCGGTGATGAGTTCAAGGTTCAATGTCCGACGGGGTCCGGGCCGCACATGACGCTGTTTGAGGTGGCACAAGAGATCGTCCACCGGCTGACGGGTACGTTTCTGCGCGATGCGGATGGGAGGCGCCCCGTGTACGGCGGGACGGGCAGGTTCCAGGACGATCCGCATTGGCGTGACCTGATCCTGTTCTACGAATATTTCCACGGCGACAACGGTGCGGGGCTTGGTGCCAGTCACCAGACCGGCTGGACGGGTCTCGTCGCACCTCTGCTGGATCTGTTCGGGCGTATCGACGCTCAAACCGTTCTGGAAAGCGACCGCTGGCGCGTCATGGCCGGCGTCGTCGGGCAACAAGCGGGCGGAGAACAGATGGACGGGAAGTGAGGGAGAAAATCCATCCGAAGCGCGCCCAACCCTGTTTGCCGTGCGCGGCGACGTCCTGCCCCCTTCCGCACAATCGCCGACTATCTCGAAGGGTTGTTAGATGCCTGCCGAGGTCAGCATGACCGTGAACACGCTGCGGCGCGTGCCGGCAGGCCTCGAACAAGCCTCAACGTACCCGGCCGGCGCGGTCGTCATGGGGACCCGGCACATCCGTTCAGAGAGACAACCGTCATAGAGTTTGCAAAGGCTCCTTGAGCCCATTGAGCCTGCGGGCAGTCGACGGAGGGCAAATGCCTTCGAACTGCGAGGAATATGGAAGAAATGCGCCGCTTGCGACCACAACTAACACACCGGTACGGAGTCTTCAGAGTGTCCAACCCGCAATCCGCGCCGCTACGGGCCCGCAGCACCATTTAGCCGGGCACCTGTTGCCTCGACCTGTGTCATAAGCCGGTAAGAGACATAGTATTTGTAGATGTTGCGCACGTAGGTCGGGGTCTGCATGCCGTCGACGACGACGATCTGCAAAAGCCCGGCATTGAGCATCTCCAACTCGTCCTCGTCTTCGAGCGCATCAGGTAGCAGCGTGACCTTGACTGGTGGCCGGCCGCTCAGGATGAGTTGCTTGTCCAGTTCGACGAGACTGTCGTAGTAGCTGGAGGATCGACGCACCTGAACGGTTTTTCCTGCCATGTCGTCCAGCGTTGTGAGCCTGGGCGAACGCGGACCAGTCACTACGACCTCACGCACCCCCTTCTGGTCTTGCGGTGCGACAAAGTCCACAAGCTTCAGGCGCTCGTCCGTCACCGTCAGATCGCCTGCGGCGATATCACCCAGACCGGAGTTCAGTTCCGCGAACAACCGGTCGCGGGTGGTCGGAATCAGGAATACTGTCAAGGGACGCTTGTCCAGCCGGTCGGCGTAGGTCTTGTTGAGATACCGCTCGAAGTCACGCACCAGTTCCGCGGTCAGACCGCGTTCAACGCCCTCGTCGACGAAGTACAGCGTGCGGCTGTACGGCACGAGCACCCGGATCGCGTGTCGCCCGAGCATCGCGTCGAAATCCCCCGTCCACGGCTGGTCGCTCAGGCTGAGATGGCGACCGGCACGGACGAGGCCGGAACTGCGGCGACGCCCGCCGCGCCTGCGTCCTGTTCCGCGAGCGCAAGCATGCACAGAAGCCCCGCGGCGGCCAGGAGCAGACGGACCGGATTCATGACGCAGACCTCCGCACGCAGCACATCGACTACATAGCGCTCGTTTCAAGCATAGTTCATCGCTTGGGGTTCACGTTGCGCTGTCCTGCTTCACCGGGCTGACAGATGTCATGTCATAGACATCGATGCATCGAACTCGGCGACAAGTCATGGAAGTTGACGGCCAGTGATGGCCGACGAAGAGCCCGTTGCCTGAACGGACCCCACTGCGCATGTTAGAAAACACGCGGAAACGATGTGCAGAAGCTTCATAGGGCCGTTTTTGCCACGGCTGCTCAATACCGTGCTATTGCAACGACAACAAAGGAGACCGAGTGAAAATCGTGGCCGTGATAAGCACCCTGTTTGCCCTCCTTGCTGCGCCTGCCGGCGCCGCCGATGTCGGCTTCGAGGAGGTCAAGATAGCGAACGGAGCGGAGCCGCCGCTAACGGCCGGGGTGTGGTATCCGACTAACGCGCCGGCGACCTCGCACTCGTTGGGAAATTTCACCCAGACCGTGGCGCCGGACGCTCCGATTGCTGGCCATGGCCTGCCGCTGGTCGTGATGTCGCACGGCGGCGGCGGGTCGTACGACGGCCACTACGACACGGCTCTCGCCCTGGCTCACGCGGGCTTCGTGGCGGCGGCGGTCAGTCACGCCGGCGACACTTTCGATGACCAGAGTCAGGTCTTGCAGCTGTGGCGCCGTCCCGCGCAGCTTCACCGGCTGGTGGACTACATGCTCGCTGAGTGGCCCTGGCGCGAGCGGCTGGATGCGGCCCGCGTCGGCGCGTTCGGCTTTTCCAACGGCGGCTTCACCGTGCTCGTGGCCGCAGGCGGGGTCCCAGACCTTTCGGAGATCGCCCCGTATTGCGAGGCACACGCCGATCACGACCTGTGCGTGGCCCTGCAGCACGCCGGCGTCGATCCTCATTTCGGAGCGGATATTCCTGCCGGTGCGTGGGTCAGCGACCGGCGCATCAACGCCGCGGTCAGCGCCGCGCCGGCGTTCGGCTTCGCCTTTGGACGCGCGGGGCTAAGCAGTGTGCGCATCCCGATCCAGCTCTGGCGAGCCGCCAACGATCGTCATCAGCCGCATCCCTACTATGAGGAGGCGGTACGCGCCAACCTACCCCGAACACCCGAATATCACGTGGTCGCCAACGCCGGCCACTATGACTTCCTGCCACCCTGCGATGCGCGTCTTTCCCGCAACGCGCCGGACGTCTGCAACAGCCTGCCCGACTTCGACCGCGCGGAATTCCACGAACAATTCAACGCCGCCGTGGTGCATTTTTTCCAGGCAACGCTGCGATAGGAATCGGCACGGCACGTATCCGTTACCATGACGTCTGCACGTTCCAATCTGAAAGCAATTCGTCTTGCCTACCTACACCCTTCCCTTCGCACTCACCGCGGAACTCGAAATCCGCAAAAGCCGCTTTATCGCCCATGCGATCCCGGTTGAAAATCGCGACGCGGCGATGGCCGAACTGCGCCGCCTGCGCGACGAACATCCTGCCGCCACGCACGTCTGCTGGGCGCTCCTCGCCGGCGGGCAGTCCGGCATGTCCGACGATGGCGAGCCGTCCGGCACCGCGGGCCGGCCGATCCTGGAAGTGCTGAGACATCACGATCTCGACGGCGTGCTGGCGGCCGTCGTCCGCTACTACGGCGGCGTGAAGCTCGGCGCGGGAGGCCTCGTGCGTGCCTACACCGACGCGATTGCCACGGCGCTGCAGGACGCACCACGCGTCGAACGGATTGCGCAGGCAACGCTGACCGTGGAGATCGCCTACCCGGACGAAGCACGCGTGCGACGCTGGATCGAGCAGGAGAACCACGCGCTCGCAGAAAGCGCCTACGGCATGGCTGTGCGGCTCACCATCCGCATGCCGGTCACGGCACTCGATGCCGCGCGCGATGCGTTGCGCGACATGACGCAAGGGCGCGCCCTGTTCCCCGTTACCGCTTAGGCTGTATCCGGCGCGATTGCGCAGCGGCCCCCAACACCTGCAAACACGCTGGCTCCAGAACGACTGGCCTTCAGTATGCCGGTAGCATCCAGGGAACAAGCAGCACGCTAACCGCCATCACGACCAGCGTGAACGGTGCGCCAACCTTGACGAAATCGGCAAGGCTGTAATTGCCAAACGTGCTGACAAGCGTATTGACCGGCGAAATGGGCGTCGCGAAGGCCGATGACGCGCCCAGCGCGACCATCATGCCGAAAGGGTAAGGCGACGCATGCAGATGGCTGGCGAGCGCAACAGCAACGGGCGCCATCAATACCGCCGTGGCGGTGTTTGAAATGGCAAGACCGATGAGCGCGGTCATCGCGAAGACGGTCGCCAGCACGGCTCTGATGCTTGCGGTGCCAACCAGCGCAAGCATCGCGTCGGCGCCCAGGTCCATCCCGCCTGTCCGTTTCAGCGCCAGCGCAAACGGCAGCATGCCGACGATCAGTATCAGGGTGCGCCAGTGAATCGCCCGATAAGCCGAATCGAGATCGATACAACGGAAGAGCCCCATCAGCAGACAACCGATCAGCACCGACTGAACATAGGGCAGAACCCCGGTCACCATCAGTATGAGCACCAGCAGCAAACAGGCGATCGCGTGCGGCGCCCGGTCGGGCACGGGGACGAGCGTGCGACCTTCCACCGGCAGGCTGAGCGCAATCAGATCGTGCCCCTCCTTGCGCAGTGCCCGAAAGGCCGCCCATGGCCCGACCAGAAGTAGCGTATCGCCAACCTTCAGTGTGGCGTTCTCGAGCCCATGATCGTGCGTGACCCGTCCACGGCGCAGGCCGACCACGCTCAGTCCATGCTGCATAAGCAATGGCGACTTGTCGGGCTTCATGCCAACCAGGTGAGAGTCCACTGGGATGATGGCCTCAGCCATGCCGACGTCGCGTGATTGATCGGTAAAGTAGGTTCCGGCCATCGGTAGCCGCTGCAAGACAAACCGCTCGCACAACGCGTCGATGTCGAATCCCTTTGCGTCGACGTCGACAAGCAGGATGTCGCCCGCGCGCACTTCGGTGCTCGACAAGGCGTGCAGCACTTCTCTTTTGAAACGCTGGAACCGTTCGACCGCGATCACATGGGCGTCCGGCGCGGCGTGCAGGCCAAGACTGCCGAGCGTTTCGCCCACCAGCGGCGACGAGCGTTCGACACTCAGCCGGAACGCGCGGTCCTGCAGGCCATATTGCGCCACCCAGTCCTGCAGCGTTGGACCGTCTGCACGGCGCGCCGCTGTGCTGCTGCCCAGTCTGCGCCGTACCACGACCATATAGGCAATGCCGAGCGCAAGCACGGGCGCGCCGATCGGTGTGAACGTGAAGAAGCCGAAGCCCTGCTCGCCGATACGCATCAATTCGCTGTTGACCACCAGATTCGGTGCGGTGGCCACCAGCGTCATCATGCCGCTGATCAGCCCGGCGACGCTCATCGGCATCATCAGGCGGCTGGCGGGAGTACCCGTCTTCTGCACGACATGCAGCGCCACCGGAACGAAGATGGCCACCACAGCGGTCGTACTCATGATCGAGCCCATCACGCCGACGCAGACCATCAGCAGAACGAGCAGGCGGGTTTCGCTGCTGCCGCTGGTTGCCACGAGCCAGTCCCCGACGCTTTGCGCCACGCCGGTGCGTACCAGCCCTTCGCCCAGCACAAAGAGCGCGGCGATCAGGACGACGGCCGGATCGCTAAAACCCGCGAGCGCCTCGTTGATCGTGATGACGCCGGTCGCCGGTAGCGACACGATCATGATCAGCGCGACCGCGTCGATCCGAGGTCTGCCGATGACAAACATCGCAATGGCGGCGCCGAGCAGCACAAGAACTGCGACGAGGTCGGAGTGCATGATTGTGCGGGTAATGACCAGGACTCTGAATGTACACGTTTTGAACATGATTCAGGCGCGTTGCCGTTGTGGCGGCTCGACCTCTGGCATCGGCGCGGCAATAACGGCGCGTTCGCGTGGCCTGGCTTATCCGGCCGCGAGTCAGTTTGCTGCCATGCTGGACGCAGCGGTGATGGTCCCGGCTGCCTCAAATGGGGAATGCTGCACCAGGTTGGCGATCGCCAGGATTGCCGTGTGGTCGTGCGTGCCGCTCCGGCGTGGCCCTGTCCGGCGCCGGGCGACGAACCAGGCCACAACCCTTCACGGCCAGACAACGACCGATCACGCATGCAACGGCTGCGTGCCAACCCAGTTGATGACCTGCGCGACGAGATCGTCGCTGGCGGCGGCCAGTGCGCGGGCACCGCCTGCGGCATCGGGCGAACTGGCGGGCGCACGCGCGACGAACGTGCGCTGCCCGACCACCTTGCCGTCCTGAAACAACGTGGCGCGCGCGGCGACGGCGCCGTGGCTATCGGCCTGGCCGTCGAACACCTGTTCGAACTCCTGCAGATCGACCCGCAGGACCGGCGCGTGCACGCCATCGGCGCCGGTCAATACGGTGCCGCGTGAGCTGAGCGCGGTGCGCAGACGCTGCGTCAGCAATTGCGACGGCGGCATCGTCCAGTGACTGCCCGAATACGATGCCAGCCGCTGGGCATCGGCAAAACCCAGCCGGTAGTTCAGGTTGTCCGTACTGAGCGACTCGGGTGCGGTCACGTCCAGCACCTTGACCGCCGGCATCGTGCTTGCCACAGCAAGCGGCGCTGGCGGACCGAAGTCATAGCGAATGTCCTCCACCACACCCCTCGTACCGATGCACCCGGCAAGAACGCCGAGAGCAAGCGCGACGGTCAGCGCGGCGCCACCGGAAACCAAACGACGAATTGAGCATGACATGGCAATGTCCCTTTTCAGTCATTTTGCCGCGTTGGCAGCGGGCCATGAAAAACCTGGCTCGCCCGGTCCCGGGGCGGCGGGCGTAGCGCCGAACAGCACGCTACGCGGGTTGGTGCTGAACGTATCGGCGGCACGATCGATCGAGCGCGCGGCGCTGCGCACGTCGTCGGAAAGCGAATTGACGCGCGGCAGCGTGTCGTAACCCACGCGCGCCGACAGCTCCTGCACTGTTGCGTCGATTGACGTCAAAGCCTCGCCGGCCTGTTGCGCGGCCGTGCCCACCTTGTTCAGGTTCATCTCGAACGGACCGTTCGGCCGGTTCAGGTTGGTGATCATCTGGTTCGTCGACGCAAGCATGTGGTCCAGCTGGTTCAGCGTGGCCGGCAGCTTGCCGGCGGCCGGCCCCATCTGCTGCGAAAGCGTGGCGACGCCATCGGCGGCATGCTGAAGGCTCGTGATCGTCGCCTGCAACTGGGCGTGCATCTCGGGGGACAACATGTCGTGAACGTCGTCGGCGACCCTTTCGAGCTTGCGCAGCAGGATGTCGCCGCGCAGCTGCAACTGGTCGAACAGGCCCGGACGCATCGGCAACTGCGCGACCTGTTTCGCCGACGTCGACAATGGCGACAGATCTTTGCCCGTGTCGTCGAGCTGGACGAACGCGAGACCGGTCACGCCTTGCAACGCAAGAGTCCCGAAGGTCGAATGCGTAATCGGCGCGTGCTGGTCGACCATGATCCGGATCACGATCTGGCCCGGATGATCGCGATCGAACTTGATCGACTGCACCCTGCCGACATCCAGCCCGCGAAAGCGCACGGCGGCATCGGCGTAAAGCCCGGTCACACTGGTCCGCGCAATCAGGTCGTACGGTTCGCGCACCGACCGGTCGACGTTGAACAGGAAGGCCACCACAGCAATCGTAAGCGTCAGCGCCACGGTGAAGAGCCCGGCCCAGAACGCATGTGATTTGTTTTCCATCGTCAGGTCCCCAGGATTCTCACAGCGGCACGTCGGCCGATGCCGGTTCGAGCGCCGCCGGCGGCAGCTTCGCGCGGCGCTCCGGCGGCAGCGCCTGCAAGGCGCGGCGGCCACGCAGGCCGAGGAAATACTCGCGGATGAACGGATCATCCACACCCGCCACTTCCTCGACCGGGGCGGCCACCAGCACCTTGCGCTCGGCCAGCACCGCCACCCGCGTGGACAGCGCGATCATCGTATCCAGGTCGTGCGTCACCATCACGACCGTGAGCCCCAGCGCCCGGTGCAGCGTGCTGATCAGCTCGACGAACTCGTCCGACGCCTGCGGATCGAGCCCCGCCGTCGGTTCGTCGAGAAACAGCAGCTCCGGCTCCAGCGCAATCGCCCGCGCAATGCCCACCCGCTTGACCATCCCACCCGACAGCGCCGCCGGCATCTTCGACGCATGCCTGCACGGCAGCCCCACCATTTCCAGCTTCAGCATCACGATGTCGCGCAGCAGGTCCTCCGGCACCTTGCCCAGTTCGCGGAGCGGCTGCGCGACGTTGTCGAACACCGACAGCGACGAGAACAGCGCGCCACGCTGAAACAGCATCCCCGAACGGCTGCGCAGCAGGCGCGCGTTCTCCGGCGACATCGTCGACGTATCCTCGCCGAACAGCTTGATGGTGCCCGCGCTCTGACGCTCGAGCCCGAGAATCTGCCGCACCAGCGTCGTCTTGCCCGAACCCGAGCCGCCCACAACCGACACGATCTCCCCGCGCCGCACCTCGAAGTTCAGGTGCTGATGGATGATCGTGCGTCCATAGCGCTTGGTGAGCTCGCGCACCTCGATCACCGGCTCGGCGATCTCGGGCATCGGATGGCCGCGCACGGCCGGGGCGAGCGGCGCTGTCATCAGATCCCCACGCGCTGGAAGAGAATCGCGAACACCGCGTCCGCGAGAATCACGACCGTGATCGACGTCACCACCGACGCCGTCGTGCCTTCACCCAGGCTCTGCGAATTGGCCTTGATGCGAAACCCGAAGTGACAGCCGACGATCGCGATCAGCATGCCGAACGCCACGCCCTTGCCGAGCCCGAACCACAGGTTCGCGATCGGCACCACGCCCGGCAGCGCCCGCGCGAAAAACGACATGTCGATGCCCAGCACGATCTTCGCGGCCACCGCGCCGCCCGTCAGCGCGATGATGTTGGTCCACATCACGAGCAGCGGCATCGCAATCGCCAGCGCCAGCACGCGCGGCAGGATCAGCCGCAGACCGTGCGGGATGCCCATCACGCGCATCGCGTCGAGCTCCTCGGTGACGCGCATCACGCCGATCTGCGCGGTGATCGCCGAGCCCGAGCGCCCCGCCACCAGGATCGCCGCGAGCACCGGCCCGAGCTCGCGGATGATCGCGAGCCCCAGCAGGTTGACGATGAACTGGTTCGCGCCGAACTGCCGCAGCTGCTGCGCCGACAGGTAGCTCAGCACGATGCCGATCAGGAAACCGACCAGCGCGGTGATCGGCATGGCCCGGGCTCCCGCGTTGTAGACGTTCGCCGAGATCTCGGTCCACGGGGTGACTTTCGGGTTGCGCGCCACCAGGAGCAGATCGATCACGACGCGGCCGAACATCGCGATGCCGCCGTACAGGTGCTCGAAGAAGGAGAAGATCGTCAGGCCGAGACGCGTGAACGGATCGATGCGCAGCACCGGCTCCGGGTTGTCGCGCGCCGCGTCGAGCAGCGCGATGCGCTCGAAGATCTCGCGCTGCGTGTCGTTGAGCGCGACCAGCTCGGCCGGCATCCGGCGGCCCCAGACGCGCCATAGCGCCTGGCCGCCGACGTGATCCATCCGGGCCACGTGCGACAGGTCCCACTGGCTGACCTTCTCGCTGGCGAGCGCGCCCAGCTTGAGCACCGCACCGCCGCGACGCGCCTTGTCACGCGCGAGCGCGAGCGCCGTCCACTGACCGGATAGACGGACGACCTTTCCCTGGCTGCCAGCCGCGACTTCGAGGCCGGGCGGAGTATCGTGGTTCAAGGATCGTTACACGCTGGTTGTCGGAGCGAGACCATTGTAACGAAACCCACAGCCCAACGGGCGTCTTCGCACGCCTCGACGCCGCCTCACTGACCTGTGTGCGGCGGAATCGCGACAGCAGGCGGCGGTCACCACGTTGACGCCTTCACGGCGCATGAAATACGCATCAAAGCTGCCACTACGGGACCGCACAGACGCAGCGCAGACGCTCAATACCTTGCCGGAATCCACTTGTAGGGATAGTCCGGCTCCTTGTATCCACCCGCCTTTTGCCTCGGGGGAAGCTCGACCTGGGGCAGCGCGATCTCTTCATAGGGAATCAGGCTCAAAAAATGCGCGATGCAGTTCAGCCGGGCGCGCCGTTTGTCGTTGCCTTCGACCACGTGCCAGGGCGACGCCTTTGTGTCGGTCGCGGCGAGCATGGCGTCACGCGCGCGCGAGTAGTCGTACCAGCGCCTGTGCGACTCCATATCCATCGGGCTCAGCTTCCAGGTTTTGCGGCCGTCGATGATGCGCTCGGAGAAACGGCGAGTTTGCTCCTCCTTGCTGACCTCGAACCAGTATTTGACCAGAGTCACACCGGAATCGATGACGTCCTTTTCCCAGGCGGGACAGAGCCGGAGAAAGCGCTGATACTGGTCGTCCGTACAGAAGCCCATGACCTTCTCGACTCCCGCGCGGTTGTACCAGCTCCGGTCGAAAATCACGACCTCTCCGGCCGCGGGAAAATGCTCGAAGTAGCGCTGAAAATAGATCTGCGTGCGCTCCCGCTCCGATGGCGCCGGCAACGCAACGACTCGGAACACGCGCGGGCTGACGCGCTCCGTGATCCGCTTGATCACACCGCCCTTGCCAGCCGCGTCCCGCCCTTCGAAGATCACGATGATCCTCGCTCCGGAATGCTTCGCCCAGAACTGCAGCTTGACCAGCTCGACATGGAGCTCGGTCATTTTCGCTTCATACTCCTGCCGCGAGAGCTTCGGCTTCGCCGCTGATTGCTGACTCTCGCGCCGGCTGGACTTCCTGCCTTTCCTCTGGCCCATGATTTCACCATCAAATGAATGTACTAGCGGAAATCTCTCGTGGTCTTCGCTATCGCTCTCGCAAACTGCGAAATCTGCCGGCCCTGTTCGATCAGGTCCATGGCCAGCCGGAAACTCAGCACGTCGGATTTATCAGCCAGTTGCAGTTTGCCAAGCACGACCTGGCGCGCCGCTGCCGCCAGGTTTTCGATCTCCGCCTTCGCCGCGATGACCTGAGCCGCTTCGCTCGCCTCGGGGTCGCCAATCGTTCCGACGGCCTGTTCGAGATTCCGGATTACGGTGTCCGCGAATCGCGTCGTCGCCTCATCGCGCAATCGCGTGAGGTCGACCTGCTGCGTCAATCTTTGCTGGCTAACGGATACCAGATTGGTCCCGACGATGCCGCTGATGCTTTCCAGATAGGTGGCAACCTGAGAGAACCCGACCATCCGCTGGCCTTCCTCCTCGGAGTGCTCCACCTGGGACAACAGGCCGATATAGTGAAGAATCTCCGACTCCAGCCGGTCGGTTTCCCTGTCCTGATCCAGCAGAAGATTGATCTCCTCGATCGTTCCGGTGGAAATCATCTGCGAGCCGCTGCGAACGATTTCCAGAACCAGTTGACCCAGACGCGTCAGTTCGAGGCGTACTCGCTGAAGCCCGAGCGAAGGCGCCGTCAGGGACGATTCGTCCAGATAGACCGGATCACCCGCCAGTTTGAGTTCCTGCGCCCGCTTCGGAACGATGATCTGGGCAAGCCTCGCGATCGGCCCGGTGAACCAGATCAGGATCAGCGTACTTGCCACGCTGAATATCGTGTGGGTGTTGGCAACCTGGCGCGGCGTTTCGGCCGCCAGTCTCGCCACCCCTTGCAGGTCCGGGAAGGACGGCGAAACATGCCGCACCAGATCCGCCATCTGCGGGATGAAGAACACCCAGAACAGGACGCCGACGACATTGAAGATGAAATGCACCACGCCGACCTGGACCGCCTCGGCCGATTTTCCGATCGCGGCGAGTAGCGCCGTTCCGCACGTGCCGACGTTGGCGCCCAGAATCAGCGCGATGCCTGCCTCGAGCGGCATCAGACCCTGCCCCCCCAGCGCGATCACGATGGCCAGCGTCGCCGCGGAGCTTTGAACCACGGCGGTGAAGATGGCGCCCACCACGATGCCCAGCAGCGGGTTCTCCATATTCTGCATCGCGTCGATGAATGGCTGGAATGTCCGCAGCGGACGCGTCGCGTCGCCCATGAACTGGATTCCCAGAAACAGCAGGCCCAGCCCGAGAATCACACCGCCAATCTGCCGCAGCAGGTCGCGCCGCCCGAACGCATGCAGGAGAAAGCCGAGGGCCAGCATGAACGGCGTCAGTTTCGAAACGTCGAAAGCGATGATCTGCGCAGTGACCGTCGAGCCGATATTCGCGCCCATGATCATCGGCACCGACTGTGTCAACGTCATCAACCCGGCGGAAACGAACCCGACCATCAGGACCGTGGTGATGGTCGACGAATTCAGGAGCGCGGTAACGACGGCGCCGGCCAGCACCCCTCGGAACCGGTTCGAGGTCAGCATGCCCAGCAGCGCCTGCAGTCGCGATCCGGCGATGGCCTTCAGGCCGCCGGTCATGAATTCCAGACCGAGAAGAAAAAGGGCAAGGCCACCGATCAGGAGCCCGAACATCTGGACCAGATTCAGATTGGCGATTTCTGCGGGAGAAGGAGTCATCTTGCTTTGCCTTTTGTCACGTCGCCCATTCCTGAAATGAAACATCGCCGGACGGCTGCCCGCCCTTCCGGCTTCCCGCGAGGAACGTCAGGCCGCTGCGCGCGGCATCGGTCACGTCGTCGCCAGGCCCGGCTTCGATGCGCGCCATCTGCGAATCACCCATTTCTCGGCTTCGACAATCAGGAAGAACACAAAGCCGCCGAGGAACAGCCATGGCCAGATTCCAGCGGGAATGGCCATCGTGCCGAACAGATCCTGAAGCGGCAACGCATAGGTAAAAAAGAGCTGGAGGACGACGACAGCACTGATCCCCATCGGCAGATAACGATTGCCGAGATGCGCCGTGATCGACAGCGAGGAATCGACCCGGTAGCGGGTATTGAGCAGATAGAAAATCTGACCGATCGTCAGCGTGTTAACCGCAACCGTGCGCGCGAGTTCGTCCGGCGCATCGTTTGCCTTCATCCAGAAGAACGCCCACAGCGTCAGTGCCAGCAGACTCAAACCGACGAAGATCACCCGCCAGATCCCAAACCCGGTCAGGATGGGACGGCCTGCCACGCCTGGCGGGCGGCGCATGACGTCCAGCTCGTGGGGCTCGAAGGAAATGACAAGACCCAGTGCGACTGACGTCACCATGTTGACCCATAGCACCTGAGGCGCCGTGATCGGCATGGTGAAGCCGGCCAGGATCGCCACCATGATGACGGCCGCCTGCGCGACGTTGGTCGGCAGCATGAAGAGAATCGCCTTCTCGATGTTGTTGTAGACCGTTCGCCCCTCGCGGACAGCGGCCGTGATCGACGCGAAATTGTCGTCGGCCAGCACCATCTCGGCGGCTTCCTTGGTTACCTCCGTGCCCTTGATGCCCATCGCCACACCGATGTCGGCCTTCTTTAGGGCCGGCGCATCGTTCACGCCGTCGCCCGTCATTGCCACGACCTGGTTGTTTGCCTGGATCGCCTTGACGAGCCGAAGCTTGTGCTCCGGGCTTGCACGCGCGAATACGTCAACCTTCAGGACCGCCTCCTGCAGCGCAGCGTTGTTCATCGCCTCGATCTCGACGCCAGTCAGCGCTGTCTTGCCATCACCGATGCCGAGCATTCTCGCGATCGCAGCAGCCGTGATCCTGTGGTCGCCCGTGATCATGGTGACGCGGATGCCGCCGGCGTGGCATTCCTTCACGGCTTCGATGGCTTCCTTGCGCGGCGGATCGAGCAGACCGACCAGCCCCAGCAGTACAAGCGTCTTCGGCAGATCCGCAGGCGAAAGGTTTCTACCGGCCAGACCCGGATGCTCGAGCCATGCGAGCGCCAGCACGCGCTCGCCTTGCGCCGCAAGCTGGTCTGAGGCCTTCAGAAAATGTGCAAGATCGATCGGCTGCGGGCCGCCCCTCGTCTGTTGCCGGTCGCAATGCTCGAGGATGACTTCGGGCGCCCCCTTGACGAGAAGAAACTGACCGCCGTCCGCCGCTTCGTTCAGCGTCGCCATGAAGCGGTGCTCGGACTCGAAGGGGATCGCGTCGACGCGACGCCAGGCCGCCTGCTGCGCCTGCCGTTCGAGGCCGATCTTTGTTGCGAACGGATATAGCGCGCCCTCGGTCGGATCGCCTTCGACCTTCCAGACGCCGTCCTCCTTGCGCAGTTCCGCGTCGTTGCAGAGTATCGAAACGCGCCCCATCAGATCGAGGACCGAGTCCTGATTCGCCGGTGCACCATCACGCAGAACCCGTCCATCGGGTGCATAGCCATCGCCTTCGATCTGAAAAGCGGCCTCGGCGGTGACGGCCGACACGACCATCATTTCCATCAGTGTCAGCGTG
Source organism: Paraburkholderia sp. BL10I2N1 (assembly GCF_004361815.1). Lineage (NCBI taxonomy): Bacteria > Pseudomonadati > Pseudomonadota > Betaproteobacteria > Burkholderiales > Burkholderiaceae > Paraburkholderia > Paraburkholderia sp. BL10I2N1. Next base: position 887,273 of record NZ_SNWA01000002.1, read on the forward strand.
CCGGTCTTGTCCGAACAGATCCGCGATACGGAACCGAGCGTTTCCACCGCCGGCAGCCGGCGGATGATGGCGTTGCGTTGCGCCATGCGCTGAACGCCGATGGCGAGCGTAATCGTGATGATGGCAGGCAAGCCCTCCGGAATGAGCGAGACCGCAATGCCGACGACAGCCTGAAAGATCTCGACGAACGGCAATCCCTCGACCCATCGGCCGTAGGCGAACACCAGTGCACCGATCACGAAAATGACCGCCGTAATCGCGTAGCCGAATTTCTTGATCTGGCGCAAGAGCGGTGTCTCGAGCGAGTTGACCGCGGCCAGCATCTGATTGATGCGCCCGAGCTCGGTTTCGCTTCCTGTCGCAACGACCAGCCCTGTGCCACGTCCGGACACCACTAGGGTTCCGGAGTAGGCCATGCTATGGCGATCCCCGACCGTCGCATGGGCCGCGACGGGGGTGACGGATTTGTCGCTCGGCACCGATTCTCCGGTTAGCGCCGCTTCCTCCATGCGCAGGTTCTTGACGTCAGTCAACCGAAGGTCGGCAGGAACCTTGTCGCCTGACTCCAGAAGGACGACGTCGCCCGGCACAAGCTGGTCCGATGCGATCATGCGGGTTTCGCCCGAGCGCAATGTTCGAGCCTCAGCGGAAAGCATGTTGCGGATCGAGTCCAGCGCCTTTTCGGCCTTGCCCTCCTGGATGAAACCGAGCAATGCGTTAACGACAACGACACCGAGAATGATCGAGGCATCGATCCACAGCCCCAGCATCAGCTTGACGAAGCCGGCACCAAGCAAAACGTAAACCAGGACATTGTTGAACTGGCCGAGAAACTTCATCAGCAGGCTTTGTTTGCCCGATTCGGGCAATCGGTTCGGACCGTACTTTTGGAGCCGCGCAGTCGCTTCCGAGGCGTCCAGGCCCGACTGGGTGTTCACGCCTAGCTGTCTCGCCGCCTCGTCCGCGGGCACAGCATACCAGGCCTCGACCTCGCTCCGAGGTCTTGCGTTTGTCGCCTCGTTCATCGCTCACTCCACAATTTTGTTGCGGGCGCAAATTTATTCGAGCCTGCGGATGCGATTGTTTGGAACTAATTAAACGGGTTTAACGGATTGGAGGGAGACCGCCATCAAGAACGTAGCGAGAAACGACTGCGTACAGTCTACTTCACGATCAACAGGGCTATTTTTGCAGTTTGATTGGCACCCGGGAATGTATCTGTTTGCTCTGCACGTCACACATGGACGTGTCTCATTCCGGCCACCGCCAGTTCCTCGAACTTCTAGAATAGGCCGCCCAGCCCTCAAATACCAGACGGGATCGGCATCGCTGACGGTCTCTAATCGATGTCGTACCGGCAAAACGAGGTCCTGCCGTCGGATTTCGCCACAGCGCGCAATACGTTTTATCGCCATCGAAATGCATGGCCTCCCGGCTTCATCGATGCTCCGAAACGCGCTTATGGCGAAGCATCTACGTGCCGCGCAACACGGTCGCTTCCGGTCTCTCCTCGATCCGGGAGACCCGCCCGCGACTGCAGTGCGGCATATCGCTGGAGCCGAAATCCGATGTGTGAAACTGTTAAAGAGGTTCGGATCAGGCCGGCCGCATACCTGCGACCGGGGCAGTCATCTGGCGATCAAGCATCTGGCGGTCAACCCTTGCAAATGCGACTACGCAGCGTTTGCGGGACGGTACACGCGCTGGCGCTTGCTGGAATCTGCGCGGGTATTGGCGTCAGACTTGGGTCCATCGCTCAAGACTATCCGTAGATCACGGCTCGTTCATACTGAACGCCCCGTAGTCGACGCAGCATCGACATTTCCTTTTCGAGTCACTCTCATGAATCCAGCTTCGATCGCCCGTTTGATGACAGCGATTTTTTACCGCGATATCAATTCGCTATCCGAATCAATAAACTCTTCAAGCCCATACACCGCACCGCATCCCGACGCTCCCGGTACTATTTTTGAACCGGTCGCAAGGCGCCGCGCGTCCAACTGCGCAACAGGCTTAGAACGCACCCGCCCGTCAGCATGCCCAGCACATAAATGCCTATGACGAGCAACGACGCGGGCAAAGTAACGCTAGCCGAGAACAGTGACAAAGTCACCATCTGGAAATTCTGGATCTTGAACAGCAGCACGACCGCTGTCACCAGCACGATAAGCGCAATATAGACAAATTTCATATCGAAGCTCCCCTCTTGCGTTGAGATACTTCCGATGAGCGCGATCGAGTCCACTTCAGGCGTAAAAGCGCTCCGGTCTGGACACGATATATTTACCACGACATCCGGTGCAAAAGTACCAAAGAAGCGGAAGAGAAAGCATGAAGCGATAGATTGAGCGGCACAAGACCGACTTCAGGGCGGGTACGGGGTGCCCCGATACACCGGCCACTGTTTACCGCGCCGAAATAACCACGATGGTTGTTGGATAACCTGAAACGAATCCTCTTCACCGGCAATCGGCCGCGCAAAACGTTTTCACCACCGATCCGCAAAGTCGGCGCGCTCATTCCGCATGACAACCATCAGCAATCCTTTGGATTCTTATAGAAAGGGAGTTAGACTGCACATCGCGCCAACTGAACTCTTCGGAGAAGAAACATGAATGTCAAATCTGACCAGTGCGCCTGCATAAGTGTTTCTTCAAACAGCCGACGGGCAGCCCATCCATGCCCTCACCTCCAGCAGTGCGCTATCTGAAAGCTTTTTGATCGGAATCAGAAGGCAAAGCGACCGTCGATAGAGCCCCGACAGGCGCAACACGGCGCTACACCTGCCTCGTCCGATCCCACCTCGCATTACCCGACCGGAGACCTGCCATGCGTTATACCTCGATACGTCGCAAGACCAGTCTGCTGCTGGGCTGTGCTCTCTCGCTGCTCGCCGCCCCCGCGATGGCCGACGACACCGTCTCCATTTCGGACAGCCTGTACGCCCTCTCCAATGCGGAAGACCCCAATGTGGCCCAGCCCAACGCATGGCATTTCACGGTGGGCGGCGGCATGGTCGTCATGCCGAAATTCCCTGGCGCCAGCGGCACCAAGGTTGAAGGCGTACCGCTCCTCGGCGCGAGCTACGGCCGCTATTTCATCGGTTCAAACCCGGACGCGGGGGCGCTGCTCAGTCTCGGCGCGTATCTGTATCGGGACAGCAACTGGCGCGTGGGACTCGCGGTGACCTACGATTTCATCGAGCCGCGGCAGGAATCCGACGATGCACGGCTGCACGGCCTTGGCGATGTCCAGCGTACGGCACACGCAGAACTGTTCGTTATCTACACGTACGCGTGGGTCTCAGCGCGCGGCAGCGTTTTGACTGATATCGCTGGAAAAGACCGGGGAACGGTGGCAACGTTCGACGTGATGGCAAAGTATCAGCCGATCCCCGAACTGACGCTCACCGCGGGGCCAGGACTAACATGGGCCAGCAGTGAGTACAACCAGACCTATTTTGGCATCGACGAAGAGCAAAGTGCCCGCTCCGGCCTCGCCAGCTTCTCTCCCGGCTCGGGGGTGAACAACCTGCGCTTCTCGGTCGGCGCACGCTATCGTCTTGCAGACCACTGGAATATCGGGGCGTCTATCACGGCCGCCTGGCTGCGCGGCGATGCAGGCGACAGTCCGATCGTCGAAAAGAAGAATCAGATGACGTATGCCCTCTTCGCCAGCTACCTGTTCTAAAGGCAGGAGGTGCAGGTCGCAGGTCCTGAACCGAAGCGCGCAATTTGACGTAGCGCATGAAACGGCCGGCGACAGGCAAAAGCAAGACGGCCGTCTCGCGCCGACGTCGAAACGGCCAGTCGTCCGCTCAAGCAGATCAGTGCGCGACAGCCATCTCCCCGATCGCGTGCACCGGAAGCCCGTCGGCATCAGCATCTTCGAGAATCATCGCAGCCCCCTTCTCCGCGACCATCATGGTAGGCGCGTTAATGTTGCCCGACGTGATGTTCGGGAAGATCGACGCATCGACAATCCGCAATCCGGCGATGCCATGCACACGCAGACGCTCATCGACCACGGAGGTCTGCGGGTCCGGTCCCATCGCACACGATCCACACAGGTGATAGATCGATCCTGACTGCTCGCGAAAGTATTGCAGCATCGCTTCGCGGCCCTGCACCTGCGGCCCCGGAGAAATTTCCTCGACCGTGATGTCCCTCAGTGCAGGAGAAGCCATCACCTTGCGGATCAGCTCGCAACCCTGCACGACTTCATCGAGGTCCTTCTCCGTCGTCAACGCGTTGATGCGGATCTTTGCCGGATCTTCGACACGGGTCGACGCGATTTCGATCGAGCCGCGGCTGGTCGGCCGGCAAGGGTTGAATGCGAGCAGGAAGCCCGAGTACGGCTCCGGCTCCAGATTCGCCTTGCTGCTCTTCGGAATACGGTACGACAGCGGATTGAAGTACAGCTGCAGGTTCGGCTGCGCCTCTTCGTCGTTGCCCCTGAAAAATCCGCCCGACTGGTTTACGCTCATCGCGAGCGGCCCCTTGCGCGTCAGCAGATACTGCAAGCCGAGTTTCAGCTTGCCGATGAGCGGCCGCATCTCGTCGTTCAGCGTCTTACGGTTCGAGCGATAGTAGAAGCTCACGCACAAGTGGTCCTGCAGGTTCTGTCCGACCGCCGGCAACTCGTGCACGAGCGGAATGCGATGCTTCGCGAGCAGGTCGCGCTCGCCCACGCCTGAAAGCTGCAAAAGCTTGGGCGTATCGACAGCGCCGGCCGCCAGAATCACCTCGCGATTCGCGATGAAGCGCCTGACCTCGCCGTTCTGCCGGACGACCACGCCGGTCGCGCGTTTCTGGTTGTCGAACAGCACCTGGCTTGCGAGCACGTTGCACTCGACCGTCAGATTCTTGCGACCCAGCACCGGATGCAGGTACTCGAAGCTGCTCGACGAACGCTGTCCGTTACGCGTATTCACGTCGTAGATGCCCGCGCCTTCGAACTGCGCGCCGTTGAAATCGTGCGTGCGCCTGTAGCCCGCCTGCTCGCAGCCTTTCAGGAACACGTGGCAGATCGGATGCACGTCGTCCTTCATCGGTGAAATGCGGATCGGGCCGTCGGCGCCGTGATATTCGGTGTTGCCAAGCGGATGCGACTCAAGCTTGCGGAAGTACGGCAGCACGTCGCGAAAGCCCCAGCCGCGATTGCCGGCGGCGGCCCAGTCGTCGAAATCATGAGGCTGTCCGCGCACGTAGATCATTGCGTTGATCGAACCGGAACCACCCTGCACCTTGCCGCGCGGGCAGTAGATCGGGCGGTTGTCGAGTTCCTTCTCCGGCTCGCTGTAGTACATCCAGTTATACGTTTCGTTGTAGTACGTCCTGGTGAAACCGACCGGAATCCGGAACCAGAAGGAATCGTCCTTGCCGCCTGCTTCCAGCAGCAGCACGGAATGGCTTCCGGACGCGGAGAGACGATTGGCGAGGATGCAGCCCGCGGAGCCCGCGCCGACGATGATGTAGTCGTAGTTCATGCTGTTAGCGCCCGAAGACGCCCCTGTCGAAATGCAAGGATCAACCCCTGGCCGGCGACGTGTCTTTCACGTCGGCCGGGACCGGCGCCATCTGCAGATGCAGCCTGTCGCCCGTGTAGGGCGAATGCTGCTGCACGACTTCCATGTTCAGTTCGACGCCGAGACCCGGTTCCGTCGACGGAATGATGTAGCCGTCTTCCCAGCGCAGCGGCGTCTTGAGGATTTCCGCGTGGAAACCGCCCCATGTGCCGATGCTTTCCTGAATCAGGAAGTTAGGCGTGCACGTCGCCAGCTGGATGCTCGCGGCCGCCCCGATGGGGCCGTTGTAGAGATGCGGGGCGATCTGGGCGTAGTACACCTCGGCCAGCGTCGCGACCTTCTTCGCTTCCAGCAGACCGCCGACACGCGACACATTCAGTTGCAGGATCGACGCCGCGCCCGCTTCGAGCAGCTTGAAGAATTCGTACTTGGTGGTCAGGCGCTCGCCTGCTGCGATGGGAATGCTGGTGTGCTGCGCCACCTGCGCCATCGCCCCTTCCTGCCCTGGTGGAACCGGCTCCTCGAACCACAGCGGATCGTATCTCTCCAGACGCTTCGCAAGACGGATGGCCGATGACGGCGCCATCTGTCCGTGCGTGCCGAACAGCAGGTCAGCCTTGTTACCGACCGCCTCGCGCACCTTGCGGCAAAACGTTTCGCAACGGTCCAGCACCTCGAGCGAGAGTTGATGCCCCGAGTACGCGGTGTACGGACCGGCCGGATCGAACTTCACGGCCGTAAAGCCGCGCTTCACATTCGCGGCGGCGCATTCGGCTGCGAGATCGGGATCGTCGTAGTCGTACTCGCCGCGACGGTTCTTCGGATACAGGTACGTGTACGAACGCAGACGCTCATGCACGCGGCCGCCCAGCAACTCATACACCGGCTTGTTCGCCGCCTTGCCGATGATGTCCCAGCACGCCATCTCGAGGCCGCTGACGACGCCCATCATCGTCAGGTCCGGGCGCTGCGTGAAGCCGCTCGAATACGCCTGCCGCCACAGCCGTTCGACATGATGCGGATCCTCGTCGAGCAGATAGCGCAAGAACACGTCGTCGATGATAGGCATCATCGCTTTCGGATGGAACGTTGCCGAATAAATTTCGCCGACGCCCTCGATCCCGCAATCCGTCTTCAGCTTGACGAAGATCCAGTACATGCCACCCAGATGCGGCGGCGGCACGGCCACGATATGTGTTTCGAGCGAGACGACTTTCATTTACACACCTTTCTTGTTGTTGAGCGTGTTCCGCAGCGCGAGGCCCGCGATACCGCCGAGCGCGGCGACAGCGGCCACATAACCGAAATAGAACTGGTAGCCGAGCACGCCCGGGTACGTCTGCGTCAGATAGCCGTTGATCAGCGGCAGGAATACGTCCGGCGAATAACCGAGCACCGATATCAGACCGATCGCGAGGCCCATCGTCGATACGGGAATGTTGCAGCGATCGAGCAACGCCCAGTAGAGCCCGCGAATTGCGTACGTCAGCACGCGGATGAAGAGGACGAGGAAGGCGAGCATCAGATGGCTGCTGATGCCAGGCGCGGCAACGAGACCGACCAGCGACAACGCAGCGAGAAAAAGCGCGATGATGAGCACGGAGATCTTCGAGAAGCGATCGCCGAGATAGCCGCCGCCGATGCCGCCGATCGGGCGCATCCACAGCTTGAGCGTCGTAATCGTGCCGGCCATCACCACCGACAGTCCGATCTGCCCTTCATGCAGATACGCCGAGAAACTGTACGTCGCCCAGAACACCTGATAGCCGCAGAACACGATGGCCGCCACGAGCCACAGCTCCGGAATCTTCGCGAGCGTCTTCAGGTCGACCAGTACGTTATTGCGTCTGCTGGCGACGCCGCGCTTCGCGGCAACGCTCCCCGCAGGATCTCTCACGAGGCCGAGCGCGACACCGAGTGCAATGCACAGGAACGCGTACATGTAGATGACGAGCCTGAAACCGGTGGCGACGGGTTCGCCCTTCGTCTGCGTCACCCACGCAAACAGCGTGATCGCGACAGTGGCGAGCATCGCTTCGACGAGGCCGCGGCCGCCGTCGAGGAAGCCGAAGAAGCGGCCCTGCTCGTCGCTGCCGGCAATCAGCATCACGCGCTTGATGACGGCGGCCCAGAACGTGAGGCCGGTCGTGAGACCCCAGCAGCCGAAGATCACCATCAGCGCGTGGAACGACGGCGCTGTCGAATACCAGAGCCCGAGGGCGCCCGTTGCGATCAGCGAGAAGCAGATCAGAAGACGCGGCGCGATCCGGTCCGCGAGCCAGCCGCTCGGCAGATAGCTCAGGAGGAAGATCGTGCCGAGCGAGGAATACAGATAGCCGAGCTGGCTTTCGTTGATGCGGAAGACTTCCAGCATCGTCGGCTGATAGACCTGCCGCAGATACAGAATCGGATAGATCGCACCAGCTGCGATGACGAGCAGAAGCAGCTGGGTATAACGCTGCGCGCGCGTGTCGCGCAACGCAGCGGCTTCGCTGGAAATGCCCGGCGTGAGGGATTGAACGGGTTGGGTAGACACTGGAACGCTCCTGAGAGACACCCTGCGCCCGGCGCCTCGATGCGCGGGCTCTGGCACGTCTCCGATATCTTTTGTTATGTCTGCAATGCACGGCGAACGCGCACCTGCCAGTTCGGACAAGCGCCTTCCGTTCACACGGAAAGCGCCCCGGATGGGATCAGTACTTCATGACGACGAGACGGGTCTGCGTGAATTCGAGCATGCCGTGCTTGCCGTCGTCGCCGCCGAGGCCGGAGCGTTTCCAGCCTGCATGGAAGCCCTGATACGGATCGGCCGGCGTGCGGTTCACATACAGTTCGCCCGCTTCGATGTTGTTCGCCACCTTCATCGTGTTGCGATAGTTTTCGCTGTACAGCACCGACGACAGGCCGAACTGGTGATCATTGGCCATCTCCAGCGCTTCGTCGAGCGTGCGGTATTTGACGACGGGCATGATCGGGCCGAAGGTTTCTTCCTGGATGATCTCCATGTCCTGGCGGCAGTTCGACAGCAGCGTCGCCGGATAGAAGAAGCCCTTGCCTTCGGGCAGCTTGCCGCCCGTTTCGATCCTCGCGCCCGCCGCGACTGCACGCTCCACCATCGCGTGAATCGAATGACGCGACGACTCGTTGACGAGCGGCCCCATCCAGCCTGCGTTTTCGCTGCGGTCGCCGGATTTCACGGCGCTCATGTGTTCCTTGAGCAGCGCGACGAAGCGCTCATGCACGCTCTCGTGCACATAGACGCGTTCGATGGCCGTGCACAGCTGGCCGCAATGCGTGGTCTTCGAGGCCACGAGATCGCGCGCGGCCTTCTCCAGATCGGCATCCGGCTCGATGATCGCGGGCGTCTTGCCGCCCAGTTCGAGCGACGGCTTTGCAATATTCGCCTTGCAGTATTCGAGCACCTTGCGGCCCGCACCGACGCTGCCCGTGAGCGTGATCATGCCGACTGCCGGATGCGTGCAGACTGCTTCGGCCGTCGCATGGCTCATCGCGAGAATGTTCACGACGCCAGCCGGCAATCCCGCCTGCGCCACAGCCTTCGCAATTTCGAACGCGGATGTCGGCGTGTTGTTGCTCGGGCGCACGATCACTGTATTGCCGGTGATCAACGCAGGCGCAATCTTGCGCATCAGCGTGTACACCGGGAAATTGAATGGAATCAGGCACGCGACGACGCCGATCGGCTCACGATGCAGCACAAGGTTTTCGTCAGGGGTGTCGCTGGGGATGACTTCGCCTTCGATCCGGCGCGCCCATTCAGCGTGGTAGCGGGTGATCTGGCCAGCGTAGACCGCCTCGCTGGTCGCATCGGCGACGCTCTTGCCCGATTCCTGCGCCAGCGCCGCGCCGATGGCGGGCGCGCATTCCGTCAGCGCGTCGGCCAGCTTCTGCAGATAAGCGCCGCGTTCGGTGGACGGCAGTTTGCGCCAGCCCTTCTGCGCGGTCGCCGCGGCTTCGACTGCGGCGACGGCTTCGGCCTTCGAGGCGCCGGAAACCTGCGCGATCAACGCTTCGGTGGCGGGGTTGTAGACGGGGATGAGTTCATCGGTTGCGGGTTCGATGAACTGGCCGCTGACGAAATTCCGATCGAGTCGCATGTTTCTTACCAGGTGGCGGAGTGCGAAAAGTGCATGGCCAGCGGCTATGGGATCCATTCCACCGGCGCATGGAGCGAATCTTCCGTGCGCGACCAGGAGACGACAAGCGACTAATTTGGGCGACAAACATTCGAAAAACGCATGTTAGTCGGTAGATTGACAAGCGGGAATGCTGCCGGATCGTCGGCCCGGCTGGACGTTGCCCGGCACGATCTCGCCTGACAACCCGGCAACCTGATCCAGAATCGGAGATATCGGAGATGAGCGATTGCGCCGCACGCGGCATCGCCCGTGTTCAACGCCCGCGGATCAGCGGCGCCGGTGACGACGCCGAGGGCTCGAAGCTGCGCTCCGCGAGCCACACTTCCTGCAGGAGCCAGTCGCGAAACGACGCAAGATGCGGCAGGTCGCCCTGCTCCGGCCGCGTTACGAGCCAGTAAGACTGATGCCCATCCACGTGCACGTTCAGCACCTGCGTGAGCTGCCCGGTAGCGAGTTCACGCGCAATCATATGACGATCGGCGATCGTAATACCGAGGCCGTCGATGGCCGCGCGGATCGCGAGATCCAGCAAGTCGAATTCGTAGCCTCCGGCGGTATCGACGCCCTCGATTCCCGCCGCTTTCAGCCAGTGCTGCCACGTCTGAAAGCGCTGATCGTCGCTGGCGAGCACATGCAGCAGCGTGAACTGGTTGACGTCGATTGCCTGCTGGCCCGCCTGCCGCGCGAGCAGCGCCGGGGAGCACACGGCCACGTGCCGTTCGTTCATCAGGAGGCGGCTGTCGAGCCCTTCCCATTCGCCATTGCCAAAGCGGATCGTGCAATCGAGCACACTCGACTCCGCGAGGCTGTCCTCGACGCGCGTCGACAGGCTCAGTTCGAGTTCGGGATGCTCGTCGCGCAGACGGCCAAGGCGAGGCATCAGCCAGCGGCTGGCGAAGGTAGGTGGCGCGTTGATCCGCAGGCGGTTGAGGTGCGTCTTCTCCTGAATGCTGCGCACCGTCAGTTCGATCCGGTCGAATGAATGCTGCAACGCCTGCAGCAGCACGCGCCCGGCCGCGGACAGTTCGAGGTGATGGTGGCGGCGCTGCAGCAACGGCTCACCGAGTTGCTCCTCCAGCTGGCGCACCTGCCGGCTGACCGCGCTCTGCGTGACGTTCAGCAGTTCGGCCGCGCGGGTGAAACTGCCCGTGCGACCGGCCACTTCGAAGGCTTTGAGCGCGTTCAGCGCGGGCATTTTTCGTTTCAAGGGCGTCTCTGGGCGGATGCGGCGAACCGGTCGCCATTTTACGCGAGGGTACGCGTCCGCCCAGATACTGCCCAGATGCCGCCGTCAGGCTCCGGCCTCAGTTGCCGATCAGGTTCCGCCGATCGTCCGCAGACTCTTCCATTGCCCCTGCTCGACTTCGAACAGCGTATAAGGCGGCTTGATCAGGTCGCCGTACGGGTCGAACGAGATCTTGCCGGTCACACCCGTCACCGAAACCTTCGCGAGACTGTCGACGATTTTCTGACGGTCAAGCGAATTCGCGTCCTCGATGGCCCTGGTCATCGCGAGTGCCGCGTCGTAGGCGAACGGGGCGTACAGCTCGACGTCCTGATTGAAGCGCGCCTTGTAACGCTTGCCGAACTCCTGCGCCGCGGGCAGCTTGTCCAGCGCCGGACCCGGCTCCAGATCCTGGGTCTTCTCTCCCGACGCGCCCGCGATCTGCAGGAACGCGGCGCTCTTGAGCGCGCCCGCGCCGAACAGTTGCGCGTTGATCCCGAGCGAGCGCATCTGTTTGACGAGCATGGCCCCCTGCTCGTCCAGACCGCCGAAGAAGATCACGTCGACGTTCTTGCTCTTGAGCGTCGTCAGAATCGCGCGGAAGTCGACCGCCTTGTCGTTCGTGAATTCGCGATCGACGACGTTGCCGTTCGCTTCCTTCACGCCCTTCTCGAACGCGTCGGCGAGACCCTGCCCGAACGCCGTCCGGTCGTCGATGATGCCGATGCGCTTCGCCTTCATCTGTTCGACCACAAAGTGGCCCGCGACCACGCCGCCGACGCCGTCATGGCCCATGGTCCGGAACACGTTCTTGAAGCCCTGCTTCGTGAGCGCGGGGTTGGTCGAGCCCGGCGTGATCATCGCGACACTCGCCTGGTGGTAGACCGCCGATGCCGGAATACTGCATCCCGAGTTGTAGTGGCCGATCACGCCCACCACCCCATCGTCAACCAGCTTCTGGGCGACCTGGATTGCCACACGCGGGTCCGCCTGATCGTCCTGCACGTCGAGCACGAACTTGACCGGCTTGCCGCCGATTGTCGGATGCTTCGCGTTCTCCTCATCGAGCGCCAGTTGCGCGCCGAATTGCAGATCCTTGCCGACCCGCGCGACAGGACCCGTCAATGGCCCGGCGAAACCAATCTTGACGACCTCGGGATCGGCGGCCCAGGACGAAGGTATCTGCGCGCCCAGTGCGCAGACTGCGAGACTCAAAAGCCAATAGCGGCGATTCATGATGCGCTCCTTGCGGTATTTGGCGTCGCGCGTTTGTGTATGTCGACTGACCCGACGCGCGACACGTCGAAGTCGTCCTGCGGTGCGTACTGCAAAAATCGAAAATCGTCAGTCGTCTGCTAATGCGCCTGCCTCGCACGGTGGAAACGCGTCGCCGCATACGGGGCGAGGTCGAGCGGTGGATTGCGCCGCGCCACCAGGTCGGCGACGATGCGCCCGCTGATACCCGCGAGCGTCAAACCCAGATGCTGGTGACCGAAGGCGTAGATCACACGCTCGCTCGCCCGGGCGCGCCCGAGCACCGGCACACCGTCAGGCAGCGTCGGGCGAAAGCCGAGCCAGCTGCTGTCGGGCTGCGCCAGCGCGGGCAAGGCGCGCTTCGACGAAAACGTCAGCAGATCGAGCAGCGAGCGGTTGCGGGTATCGCTGAAACCACCCAGCTCGACCGTCCCCGCGACGCGGATGCCGTCGCTCATCGGCGTCATATAGAAGCCTCGTTCCGCCCAGCCGACAGGTCGCGAGATCAGCTGAGCCGTGCCCGGATAGCGCACGTGATAGCCGCGTTCGGTATCGAGCGGCACGACGTCGCCGCATTGCCGCGCAAATTTCGCGGAACGCGCGCCCGTGGCGATCACCGCGTAATCGAAGCGACGTGGCGCGTCGCCTTCGACGCTCAGCGTCGCACCGTCTGCGGCAGGTTGCACGGCATTCACCGCCGAACGCTCGAACGTGAGTCCGCACCCCCTCAGCTGTTCGAATAGCGTCTGCAAAAAACCCGGCGGATCCGAGAAATGCCAGCTGTCCTTGAAAAGCACGCCGCGCTCGAAGATCGGCGCAAGCGATGGTTCGAGTTGCCGGATGTCCGCGGCGGCCAGCACGTCGAATGCGACACCCAGTTGTTGGCGCAGGTCGAGGGTCGGCCGTGATGCGTCAAACGATGCCGCACTGGAGTACAGGTACAGGCACTCGCGCGGCCGCACGAACTCCGCGAGTGACGCTCCGGCGAGGAGCGGTGCGTAACCCTCCTGCGCATGCGCGAGCAAGGCGGCAAGCGCGCCGGCGCTCGCCTCGTAGCGGCGCGGCATCGAACTCATCAGAAAACGCACGAGCCACGGCGCAATCTGCGGCAGATAGCTCCAGCGCAGCCGGAACGGACTCGAGGCCGACAGCAGAAAGCGCGGCAGATCACGAAATACGGACGGGTTGTTCACCGGGATGCACGCATAAGGCGCGAACGTCCCGGCGTTGCCGAATGACGCGCCCTGTGCGACGCCCGATGGATCGAACATCGTCACGCGGTGTCCGTCACGCATGAGCCAGGCAGCGCTCGCGAGCCCGATAAACCCGGCGCCTACGATGGCAACTTCCGCCATTACCTGCCTCCCCGCGTCGCGGCTTCGCCGCTGCCTGACAGCCAATACGAAAGGCGCGCCGCCGCCCTGATGTTGCGAAGACCCGCGTTCACGCAAACCCAAAGCTCATCGCAGGCGCTGGGCACAGGCTCGTTAGCGAATGTTGCAGCGCTGAGCGCGCTAAAAGCCTGCGCGACGGGAGCGCGGGCCGGTGCCCGGACTGTCATGCGAAGTCTCGACAAGAAGGGGTTGGCGAGGGGCCTCACGGCCAGCGAACTGCGAACACACCAGACAAACCATGACATCTAGAATCACACAAGATTTTTTTGTGTGCAATTAAAAGACTCATTGTGTGGCATGGGAGTTTCCCTGGATTCGCATTGGCGCGGTCCTTGCGCGTGTGTAAGAAGATTGCTCTGAGCTTTATCTGGTATAGAATCCTTGGACTTGTCGCAAACATGCGGACAAACCCGGTTTTGTATGGAGACACGCAAGAGAATGGCTTCCGGCAAAGAGGAATCGCGCGCCGCGAACGGCGGAGACAGGACAAACGGCGCGCCAGCTCAGACAAAGCGTGCGACCTATGTCGAGGTGTCGAGCTCGATCGAAGACGAAATCCGCAGCGGCGTCTATCCGCCGGGCAGCCGGCTGCCGCCTCAGCGCCAGCTCGCGACAGAGCTGGGCATCAATGTGTCGACCGTGTCGCGCGCCTACAAGGAGTTGCAGCTTCGCGGGCTCGTGATCGGCAGCAAGCGGCGCGGCTCGCTCGTGACGGGCGGCGCGATGCCGAGCGTCGAACCTGCGCGCGTCTCGAACGGCGGAGCGATCGATTTGACCGTCAACCGGCCCGCCACCGGCGAATTCCTGACCTGCCTCGCGCGCACGCTGGCCGACTTGCCGCGCGACCCCCGCTATCCATCATTGCAGGAATATCAGCCCCCGCAAGGGCCGCTGTGGGCGCGCGCCGCGGGTGCGAAATGGATGACCGCGCCTGGCTTCGCGCCATCGCCGGATCATGTGGTGGTGACAAGCGGCGCGCAGCATGGCCTCTACGCAGTGCTGAACAGCCTGATCGGCACGGACGGCATCATCCTCGCCGACCAGCTGACCTATTACGGCCTGAAGGCGCTCGCGCCGGTCTTCCAGTTCGAGATCGTCGGCGTGCCGAGCGACAGCGACGGCCTTCTGCCCGACGAAGTGGACCGCATCTGCCGCCGCACCCAGGTGAAGGCGATCTTCACGGTGCCGAACCTGCAGAATCCGACCGTCACGACGATGAGCCTCGGACGCCGGATGGCGCTCGTCGACGTCGCGCGCCGCCACAACGTGGTGATCATCGAAGACGACGTGTACGGCCCGCTCGTCTCCCAGCGGCTGCCCACTCTCGCGAGCCTGTGCCCCGAACTGACGTTCCACATCGCCGCGACTTCGAAGATCCTGGCCCCGGGTCTTCGGCTCGGTTATCTGCTGAGCCCGCCGGAAAGCTCGGCGTTGTGCGCGGAAGCCGTGCGGACGACCGCCTGGATGCCGGCGCCGATGTCGATGCTGATCGCAACGATCTGGATCGAGGACGGCACTGCGCGCCACATCATGGACGCGCAGCTCGCGGAAATCCGCGCGCGCCGGGATCTGGCTCGCGAACTGCTGCCACAGGAATACCTCGAGTCCGACGCGGCCTGCATGTTCGTCTGGCTCAAATTGCCGCCACCCTGGCGCGCCGACGATTTCGCCGCCAACGCCAAGGCACGCGGTGTGATCGTCATGCCATCGTCGGCTTTCGCAGTCGACCGCTCGGAAATCGAACATGGCGTGCGGATCAATCTGGCATGCGCATCGAGCCGCGACCAGCTCGTCAGCGCGTTGCGCCTGCTGGCCGGCACGCTGAAGGACCGGCCGCGCGCGCTATTTGGCACTATTTGAGGGGCATAACGACACAGTCCCGTCATCAATGTGACACGCATACCCTGCAGGATCGAAAGTTCCCCCCACCCGCTCCCCCAGGGCCCAGGCCATGCCAGAACTCTCATACCCGCGAACGGAAGCAGCAACCGGGCGAGGCCGCAGCATCAGCCTCATCGTCTTTCTGGGTGTGATCGCTGTCGGCGCCTTCTATGTCGCCACGCATCTGATCGACGATCTGCAGCCATTCCGCCAGGGTTCGTACTTCCCGTACTTCCTGCTCGGCATCGCGCTCCTGATCGCCTTGGGCTTCGAGTTCGTCAACGGCTTCCACGACACCGCCAACGCCGTCGCCACCGTGATCTACACCCATTCGCTGACGCCTAACCTGGCGGTTGTCTGGTCCGGCGCATGGAATTTTCTCGGCGTGCTGACGTCGAGCGGCGCGGTCGCCTTCGGCATCCTGCAGTTGCTGCCGGTCGAACTGATTCTGCAGGTCGGCAGCAGTGCAGGCTTCGCGATGGTGTTCGCGCTCCTGATCGCCGCGATCATCTGGAATCTCGGTACCTGGTATTTCGGCCTCCCGTCGTCCAGTTCGCACACGCTGATCGGTTCGATCATCGGCGTCGGCCTCATGAACCAGTTGCTGCACGGCGCGTCGGGCACGAGCGGAGTCGACTGGAGCCAGGCGCTCGGCGTCGGCAAGTCGCTGCTGTTCTCGCCAATTGTCGGCTTTCTGCTGGCCGGCCTGCTGCTGCTGATCCTCAAGGCGGTCGTGCGCGTGCCGGCGCTCTATGCCGAACCGGTCGGCAAGGAGCCGCCGCCGTTCTGGATCCGCTGCCTGCTGATCCTGACCTGCACGGGTGTTTCGTTTGCCCACGGCTCGAACGACGGCCAGAAAGGCATGGGCCTCATCATGCTGATCCTGATCGGTACGGTGCCCACCGCCTACGCGCTGAACAAGGCCGTCACGCCCGCCGAAACGCAAACCTTCCTCGCCGTCGCGCAGCAGGCCGCTGCGGTGCTCGACCGCTACACAAACGGCGCGCCGATGTCGACCGATCCGCGTGCCGATGTCGAAGCCTTCGTGCGCACCCGCGAACTCACGCCCGCGACCGTGCCGGCGTTGAAACAGCTGACGCTCCAGATCGGCCAGCAGGTCGGTGCGTCCGGTTCGATGGCCAACGTCCCGAGAGACATCGTCGACAACGTGCGCAACAACATGTATGTCGCATCCGAAGCGATCCGCCTGATGACGAAAGCGAAGCAACCCGCGTTCGCCCCGGACGACTTCAAGGCCATCGACAACTTCCGGCACCAGACCGATCACGCGACCAAGTTCATTCCGACGTGGGTGAAAGTGGCGGTCGCGATTGCACTCGGGCTCGGCACGATGGTCGGCTGGAAGCGGATCGTCGTGACGGTCGGGGAGAAGATCGGCAAGCAGCATCTGACCTACGGCCAGGGGGCATCGGCGGAACTGGTCGCGATGGTGACGATTGGCGCGGCCGACATGTACGGATTGCCGGTGTCGACGACGCACGTGCTGTCCTCGGGCGTGGCGGGCACGATGGCCGCCAACGGCTCCGGTCTGCAATGGAACACCGTGCGCAGCCTCGTCATGGCATGGGTGCTGACGTTGCCGGTGTCGATCGCGCTGTCGGCTGGACTTTACTGGCTGTTCCGCCAGCTTTTCTAGAAAGGGCTGCTGCCAGTCTGTCAGACGAGTCAGATCGAAAAAACGGCGCGCCAAATAAAGGGCGCGCCGTTTTCACTTGCCCTGCCCTTTCGGGTGCATCTTTCGAATGAATCAGTACACTTCCGGCACGATCATCGACTGCGACACGGGCTGACGGAAGTACTCCGAGTTGTACACGCGATCCGGCAACATGACGAGCGGATGCTCGATCTCGTGATACGGCACCTGGCTCAGCAGATGGTGAATGCAGTTCAGGCGTGCGCGCTTCTTGTCGACGGCCTGCACGACCCACCACGGCGCTTCGGGAATATGCGAGCGCTGCAGCATCACTTCCTTCGCGCGTGTGTACTCCTCCCAGCGACGCCGGCTTTCCAGATCCATCGGGCTCAGTTTCCACTGCTTCAGCGGGTCGAGAATACGATTCTGGAAGCGGATTTCCTGCTCCTCGTCCGTGATCGAAAACCAGTACTTGACGATCTGGATGCCGCTGCGCACCAGCATCTTTTCGAACTCCGGCACCGAGCGGAAGAACTCTTCATATTCGGCGTCGGTACAGAAATTCATCACGCGCTCGACGCCCGCGCGGTTGTACCAGCTGCGGTCGAACAGCACCATTTCGCCCCCCGCCGGCAAATGCTGCGTGTAGCGCTGGAAATACCACTGCGTGCGCTCGCGGTTGTTCGGCGCAGGCAGCGCCGCAACACGGCACACACGGGGATTCAGACGCTGCGTGATGCGCTTGATCGCGCCACCCTTGCCGGCCGCGTCGCGGCCTTCGAAGATCACGACCAGCCGGTGGCCCGTGTGCACGATCCAGTCCTGCAGCTTGACCAGTTCACCCTGCAGGCGGAACAGTTCGCGGAAGTAGTGCTTGCGCGCTTCGCGCGCCTCGACGGTAAGGCCGTCCGCACCGTCAAGGATGCGGTCGTCTACTTCCATCTCGAGTTCCTCATCGTACGCATCGATGAGATCTTCTTCGAAGCGGCGCTGGCGTTCGGCGAACGAAGCCGCGTCGTGAGCCATGTCATTTTCTTTCATCGCGGATCTCCTGTGCGGCTGGAAGGCACTGCTCGCGCCGTGCACGGCGGCATCGAAGGGACGATTATCGAAGCGCGAAGTGTCAACGATGTTACCTGGCGGTGCCAGTGACAACCGCCGGTCAGGGAGGGGGAACAGCACATCATCGCGAGATTTTAAACGCGCAACGGCCGCGCGAAGCTCAGCTCGTGGCCATCCGGATCGACGATATGGAAGTAGCGTTCGCCCCATGGCGCGTCCGAAGGCGGAAACTCCGGCCGCAAGCCGGCAGCCAGCGCTTTCTGGTAGACGCCATCGACGTCGGACACGTACACGATCACCCGGCCCCACCAGTTGATCGGGCCGCGCGTGTCGGCAATCAGGTTCAGAAACGACATGCCAAAGGCAAACGATGTAAAGGCCTCATCTGGGCCGCCAAACTTGCGCGGAAAACCCAAGGCCTCGTAAAACGGCACGGCGCGCGCCATATCGTGTGTGGCGAGTGTGATCGCGCTCAGCGATTCGATGAGCGGCTCGGCCTGGCCGGATGTCGGGTTCATTGCGTCGCGCTCCTTCCTGTGCAAGGCATATGTCAGCAAGTGTCTCACATACGCCATGGCAAACGATGCAGGCCGCGCCCGCATCGGCGGCGGTCGCTGACCGCCATCCGGCGCATCTTGAAAACCGGTGAGCGGCCCTGCATGTGGTTTTCCATTTACCCGGAGCCCGATCATGGGAAGCCGTCCCCGTTTCATCGACGATCTGTCGCGGGGTGCGCCGCACGCGGCCGCACCTAATCCTCACGAAGACGACGCATTGCTCGACGCCTACTCGCGCACGGTGATAAGCGCGCTCGAGCGCGTGCAGCAGGCCGTCGCGTTCATCTCTGTCGAACGGCGGATGCCGGGCGACACCAGCGGCCGCGGCACGCGCGGCGGCACCGGCTCGGGCTTTCTGTTCACGCCCGACGGCTATCTGCTGACCAATAGCCATGTCGTGCATGGCGCTACGCACATTCGCGTCACGCTTGCCGACGGAGCGACCTTCGACGCCGATCTGGTCGGCGACGATCCCGGAAGCGACCTCGCCGTGCTGCGGATCGGTTCGGCCGAGCCGTTGCCGCACGTCGAACTGGGCGAATCCGGCAAGCTGCACGTCGGGCAGATCGCGATTGCCGTGGGTAATCCGCTCGGTCTGGCGCAGACCGTGACGACAGGCGTGGTGTCGGCGCTCGGACGTTCGCTGCGTTCGAACTCGGGACGCATGATCTACGACGTCATCCAGACCGACGCCGCGTTGAATCCAGGCAACTCCGGAGGCCCGCTGATCAACTCGACAGGCCAGGTGATCGGTGTGAATACTGCAATTATTCCAGGCGCCCAGGCGATCTGCTTCGCGACCGCGATCGACACCGCCAAGTGGGTCATCATGCAGATCTTCGCCTATGGGCGCGTTCGGCGAGCCTATATCGGCGTCGCCGGCACCACGGCGCCGGTTTCGCGACGCATGCAGCGGTATTTCGGCCTGACGGCTGTCAGCGGCGTGCGTGTGGTCGAAGTGGGCAAAGGGAGTCCAGCGGCGCTCGGCGGGTTGCGGACCGACGATATTGTTGTGGCTATCGATGCGATTGCCGTCGATAGTGTCGATGGTTTGCAACGGACGCTGGATGCTTCGCGGATCGACCGCGCTGTCAGCGTGACGGTTCTGCGTGGCGCACAGAAACTTGACCTGACGTTGACACCGATTGAGCAGGCCAGTTAGCGCGTGCGTTACCTATACTGGGGAAATGGATAAGCCCACAGGAGAGCGACGTGGCCGGTGACTATCAGGTGAAAGTTGCACGGGATATCGCTGGATACGATGACTACGGCCTGCCGGGTGTAACGCGCGTACCCGCCAGAATTGTGATTGTTGCAGCGCGGCGCGAGATGGTGTTTGGCAGTCGTGAGGCAATCGACAGGTTCGTCGATGCCTGCCGGCGTGCCGCGGACGAGGCTTTCGATTCTCCGTCGCCGCAAGACGTTGATCACGCGGCCGCCTGGTGCAGGTTTTACGAGCGGATCCTGAAGTTGTAGGGCGTCACTGTGCTGCCCGCTTGCTCACAAAGATCCCGTCGATATCACGGGGGCGGAACGCATTCATGCTTCAGCTCGTCTGCCCTCTGTGGCCGCGTGCCAGTTCATCGCCCGCATCGTGAGGGAGGCGCGCCGTCACCGGAATCGAGCAGACCGAGAACAGCCCCACCACCAGAAACGCTGGCCAGAAGTCCGTCCAGACGATCGTCGGATGGCCTTGCAGGTCGTGCGATAGTTGCAGGACAAGCCCGGCGATCGTCACCCCAAGGCCAAGCGAAATCTGCTGGATCACGCTTGCGACGCTCGTCGCGCGTCCGACGTCACGGCCTGGAATATCCGCGTACGCAAGCGAATTCAGACTCGTAAACTGCAGCGACGGGAAGATGCCGCCGACGAGCACCACGCACCAGATCAGCCAGTGCGGCGTGCCCGGTATGAACGATCCATATACGGCAATCACTAGCCCGGCGAACGCCGCATTGACCATCAGGACCTTGCGAAACCCGTAGTGCGCGAGCACGCGGGACGCAAAACTCTTCATGAAAATGGCGCCGAACGCGGACGCACAGGTAATCGCGCCCGCCGCGAACGCGGTCATGCCGAGCCCTTCCTGCAAGGCGAGCGGCAGCAGAAAGGGCACCGCGCCGAGCCCGATACGAAACAGCGATCCGCCCAACACGCTCGCATGAAAACTCGGAATACGCAGCAGGCGCAGATCGAGCACCGGCAGTTCGACACGTCGCGCGTAAAGCCAGTAGGTGCCCAGCAGCAGCGTGCCGATCAGGCACATTCCAACCGATGTCGAGGTTGACACCAGCGGGCCGCCCACCAGCGACAACCCCAGCATGAACAGCGATGCTCCACCTGCGGACAGCACGAAGCCGGTCCAGTCGAGCCGCCCCGGATCCGCTTCGCGCACGTTCTGGATGTGCCGGTTCGCGAGCCAGATGCCAAGAATGCCGATCGGTATGTTGATGAGGAAGATCAGACGCCAGTGCAGGTAGGTCGTGATGAAGCCGCCGAGCGGCGGCCCGATTACCGGCCCAAGCAGCGCGGGCACAGTCAGATAGTTGACCGCGCGGATGAACTCCGACTTCGGCACCGACCGGAAGATGATGATCCGCCCAACCGGCACCATCATCGCGCCGCCGATCCCCTGCACGAAGCGTGCAAACACGAACATCGGAAGCGATGTCGACGCCGCGCTCATCAGTGATCCGACAAGAAAGATGCCGATCGCGGTGCGAAATACGGTGCGTGAACCGAAGCGGTCGGCCACCCAGCCGCAGATCGGAATGAACACGCCGAGACCGATCACATAGGCAGTGACCGCGAGCTTGAGCGTAATGGGGTCGTGACCGAGATCGCGCGCCAGAACCGGCAACGAGGTCACGATGACCGTGGCGTCGACGTTTTCCATGAACATCGCGCACGCGACGATGAGCGGAACAATGAAAGTGCCTAAAGCGAGCGGCATTGGCAGAAGGACGGCAGGCGGCAAAGCCGCGGACGTAAAGCCGCGATTATCGCATCGCGGTCTTGTGCATGTCAGATAAGTTGCGCCCCGGCAGCGTTTCGTCGATTTCGTCGATTCATAGCCAGGAAATATTTATGTGCGCCTGAAATCTTTCAGTTCCATGACGCTTTCATCGCGTAAAGCTGTCAGTCCACGATTGCGGCAGGAAGCAGGATTCTTCAAATCCAGATAAAGTGCGGTACCTGTTGCGCCACCATGACACTCATGGCCGTCGCGCAACCTTCGCCGGGACGCCTGTCCGGCGAATTGCGAAACGTACCACCCGGGTTTTCATGAAACGTCTGTCCCTTATCCTTGTCGCCTCGCTTCTTGCGGCGTTGCCGCTTGTGTCGCGCGCGTCCGACCTCGACGCGCCGCTCGCCTGCAACGAATCCGCTCATCAATTTGTCGCCGACCTCGCCGACCAGCAATTGATCAATCCGACGCCGATGCGGGTCGAAAGCAATTCGATCAACGCCTTCTGGCCATCACGGGGCGCGAAGCTCACGGCATTCGGGTTTTCGGTGTTTGCCGTTGTCGCCTACGAGAAGGACGACCCCATGTTCCGTACTGGCGACGGGGAACCGGTCGCGAAATCCGCCTACGGCGCCGTGGTGTTCGGCAGCGAAGAAAAGGTGCAGGAAGCCCTTCAAAGTGCGGGAAGCACTGCCATCGTTCACCACGTCGCTCCTCACGTGACCGCGATATTCTGCAAGCGAAGCTAGAACACGGCCTTTGAGCGGCTGCAAAAAGCCCGGCGGAGCGCCCCGGTTTCCCATTCACCGCGAAGCGTCGAGCCCCGTATGACGTGGGGCTTTCCTGAAGCATCTGCGATGTACCTGGCGGCCCCGGCAAGCCGATCGCAAGCTGCTTTGCGAGAATCGGGAGAACTGGCGCATTTCAGCCAGGACGACGAAACTCATTTTCGACCCAGGCGGCGGCACTCGCCTTCGTCAGCTTGAAGCCCGGCGCGACGCGCACCTGCGCGAGCTGCTCGCCGAACGCGTCACGCGCGGTCAGCATGGCATAGGGATCGTCTTCGGCCGGCACAATATCGAGCGTGATCTCAAGTTCGTCTTCGCTCGTTGCGGAGGCTACCGTCACGCTCTTGTGCAGCATTGCGTGTAGCTGCTGTTCGTGCCGGCGCAGCACTTCCGACGCGGTCTTCACCAGCGTGTTGAAGGCGGAAGTGTCGAGCGGCTTCGGATTCTTCTTGTCGCGGCCCATCGTCCAGGGGCCGACAAGCGCGGGTTCCGCTTCGCCGTCTTTTGTCATCTCTACGGCCCAGCCATCGTCGTCTTCGTTCTTGATGACGCGCGCAGTCCAGCCGTCTTCGCGCCACAAACGCGCATCCCGCAGTGTTTCCGGGACACCCTCGTGCGGTTCAGCGGATAAGTCTGGTGATGGAAGCGGCGTATCGGTCATGGCTGTTTTTTGACTCACGTTCGGAACCCGTTCGGCGTAACAAGGGGCGGATTTTACCCGCTCCAGCGCGCCGGAACCCATCCCTATATCGAAAGGACGATGCCGCACATCCGGATTCAATCGATGAAATAATGAATTGCGCCCATGGAATTAATTAAATATTATTACAACCATCATTCAAAAAAAACGCAACTCAAAAGCGCGTTAAAGAGATGAAAAAGACAACCCTGATCAAGGGTCGATAGCTGTCTTAGTCGGTTACGCCTGCCGGAATTAGTTCTCAACCCGGAATATTCTTTTGCGGAAAACCGCGTCAATGCCATTTGCCGTTTCACAACGACCTGACTGCATTGCGTAATACTCCGCAACACCCGTCGCGCTTGAGCAACAGCCCGAAACTTGACACGCGACCTACGCGTGCCCTGCAAGTCTGAAAATCACTTTATAAATCCACACTTATGCTTTTCATTTCCGGCATTCCGAATTCTGGAAGACTTTATTGTGCAGCATGCAATTAAATATTCGAGTGGGGCGAATACACTTCGCAACGAATCGTCAGTCGGCCGGATGCATTTATGGCTTGAACTGGAAGACGATTCCCTATGCACTGTCTCGGAGTTAAAAGCATGAAAAGAACCATTGTTATCGCGGGCATCCTCGGCGGGTTCGCGGCATCGGCCCAGGCTCAAAGCAGCGTCACCCTGTACGGCACGCTGGACGCCGGCCTTGTCTACGCGAACAACCAGGGCGGCCATAGCAGCTGGCAACAGGGCAGCGGCTCGGTGTCGGACACCTACTTCGGTCTGCGCGGCAGCGAAGACCTGGGCGGCGGTCTGCATGCGATCTTCACGTTGGAAAGCGGCTTTAACCTGAACAACGGCCAGTTCTCGGAAAGCAACACGTTGTTCAACCGTCAGGCCTTCGTCGGTCTGCAGAGCGACAGGTTCGGCGCGTTGACCTTGGGCCGCCAGTACGACTCCGTCGTCGACTACCTCTCGCCGCTGTCGGCAGCAGGCGCAGGGTACGGCAACAATCTGGCCGGTCACCCGCTTGACAACGACAACCTCGACAACTCGTTCTCGATCAGGAACGCGGTCAAGTACACGAGCGCTGACTATGCGGGTCTGAAGTTCGGCGGCCTGTATGGCTTCAGCAACGCCGCCGGCCAGTTCTCGAACAACCGCGCGTGGAGCGTCGGCGCATCCTATGAGAATGGCCCGATCAGCGCTGCGGCTGCCTACCTGCAACTGAACAATACGCTCGGCACCGACGGCGGCATCAGCAACAGCGGTGGCGCCCTGACAGTGGAAAACGGCAACGGGAACGTCGCCGCGGCCCTGCAGCGCACCTATGGTGTGGGCGCGAACTACACCTACGGTCCGGCCGTGGTCGGCTTCGTCTGGACGCACACGCAGTTCGACGGCATTGGCTCCGTCAACAGCAATTTCACGGGCTCCAACTTCGATGCCGGCCTGTCGGGTACGAACCTGCACCTCGACAACTATGAAATCAACGGTCGCTACGCGCTGACGCCGGCTTTGGGACTCGCAGCAGCCTACACGTTCACGGACGGCAAGATCTCCGGCTCGAACAGCTCGGGCGATCCGAAGTGGCACACCGTATCGCTGCAAGCAGACTACTCGCTCAGCAAGCGTACCGATGTGTACGTCGAAGGCGTCTATCAGCACGCATCGGGTGAACTCGGAAACGGTCGCGCTAACGTCGCAGCGATCAACACGCTGTCGCCGTCGTCGACGGGCAATCAGGTGGCGGCTGCAGTGGGCCTGCGCCACCGCTTCTGATCGCCATTGTTGCAAAGCAGGCCGGATCCGCGGGTCCGGCCTGGCACAAACAGAAACGCTCGCGTGCTCCCCGTATGCGCGCGTCTTTGTGCACGCGACACATCGGGATCGATCGATTTTCAGGATAGCCGCAGGTATACTGCGCGACAGCCGCCTTCCTCGTTGCCAACGTCGCAGCCCTTGCGACACCCGCCAGCAGAACGGCGGCTTCGCCGCGGAGTATCTGGCGTCGACTGGCAACGCCGCGCTCCGCCCGCGCCCCAAGTTCCCGCGCACCACCGGGGACGCCGACGACCGGATCATGAAAAGACTTCTTCTGCTTGCTCCCGCTGTCCTCCTCGCCGCTTGCGGTTCTCCCGGCAGTGTCTCCACGAGCCGTTCCGCGGAACCGATTATCTATGTGTCTTCACCACGCTCCGCTGCCGATATCGCCAGCTGCCTTTCCGGCCGTCTGCCGCGCGTGCAGACCGCGCGGATCAACGGCGCAACCGAACTGACGGTCGGCTCGAGTTCGAACGGTTCGTATTTCGTTACGCTGACGCCGTCGGGCCGGGGCTCGGTCATCAAGGTATTGCACCCGGAGGGTTCGCCGGAAGATCCGCCGGAACCGGAAATGCGCTTCGACGTCGCGCGCTGCGCGGTGTAGGCGGCACGCGTTTTCGCATCGCAGTCAAAGCGCGCGCCTGAAGAGCGGCCTGCAAGGGCTTTCGTTCGACGCGCACATCTGCGAACATAGCCGCCCTTCTTCACGCGGTGCGATAACGATGGCATCAAGCAAGGCACATCATGCCACCGGCTGGGCAGCCGGTCTCATTGCCGCGGCACTGGTCGCCCATGCTCACGCGACTGGCCCCTGGCATCTGTGGACGATGCTGGCGTTCGCCGGCGGTGTCGCTGGCGGCACCGCGCCCGACTGGCTCGAAGTCGCGTGGTGGTCGCGTACGCGGCGCCTGTGGATCACCCATCGAACGCTCACGCATTGGGGCATCGGCTGGCTCGCGTTGCTCGCGTGGTCGTATCACCTGCTGGGGCATCGTTCGTTTGCGGCGCCGCTGTTCGGGTTTGCATGCGGCGGCCTGATGCATCTGCTTGCGGACTGGCCCAATCCTCTTGGCGTCCCCTGGATCGCCGGACGTCACTCGCTGAACTGGTGGAATAGCGGCCACTGCGATCTGTTGATCGTCGGCGCTTCGTGGGTCGCCGCGTGGTTCGTCGCCGGGCATGTATGGCTGCATGGCGGCCATGGGCTGTCGATGCTGCCGCATCTGCGGCTGTGATGGGGGCGCCGGATAGTGCGGTAGTTATCAACAGTTAATGTTGGCAAGCCTGTGGACAATTTGCGGGAAAGCGGGACAAGCCGCTGAAACGATTCAATTTGTGCCGTGCGCGTCCGGCGTGTGCATTTGCAATGCCGACAACACGAATCGCAGGGCCGTGGAGTAAGCACACCCTGACCTGAAAAACACAGCGCATCTCTCTACAGACAAAAAAGAAGGCGACCAACATGTCTGCGCGATAGGCCGATTCAATTGGCATGCAAGTCGACAACATCGTCTAATCGATTCCGCGCTGTCGCGGTCCCCATCTCGCTCAACACCAGGAGAGCACCATGGCCCAGCCCAACGTCGAAGATGTCGTCAAGGCAATCGCCGCCGACACCGACACCCCCGCTGAAATCGTGTCAAAGATGTATGCAGAAACGTGGGACGAATACAGCGATGGAGCCCGAATCATGGACTACATGGCGGTTCTCGTCGCCAAACGCGTCCGCGAGAATCTGCGAAGCCTCCGTCATAACAGACACTGAGGTTGTATCAGCAACAAGTTTCGGTAAGTCGCTTCCGGGCGTCGGACTTCGGCAGGCATCCTGAAAGCTCATTGGCATCCTTGCGATTGCGTGCGTGCCGTGTCATGCGTGTCGTCGATGCCGCCAGTATGGCCCGGTAAGTTCGTTGACCCAGAGTAACCGCAGGACTGTACTGGATGACCGCAAGCTATGAAACAACCCGCGAAATTGAAATCGAACTGAATGGTTTGCACTATCGCGGCCGGTATCGCGTCATGGCCGGTACGGTCATTGTCTATTACGAAACGGAAATCAAGTTTGCCGAGTTCGGCATGAATATGCCGGAAGTCGTCGCAAAGTGGCTGTTGCGGGACATTTCGTGCCGCGTCGAAGCAAAAAGGCGAAAGTCCAGGACTGGCTAACCGCTACCAGGGATTGCCGGGGTTCGGCCGCTGACCGGCTACGATGCCGCGTTCAGCATGTCCTGTACGGCGTGCATGCGACGTTTTTTCAGGTCTTCCAGATACCTGACGGCTTCTTTGACTACGGTGTGATCACCAAGCTGGGGAGAGTACTCCCGGAGTAGCGTTTCGCTCGTGACGATGTCGTTGAGCTTCCCGAGTTCGTCCTGCACCGACGTCAACCGCTCAATCGTGGCCTGATGGTTGCCTTCGAGGACTGGCGAAAAGAACTCAAGCAAATACCGCAGCCTCTTTCCTGAGATTCGGACCTCGTGAAGCACGGCGTAGCCAGGGTCTTCATGCGACACCGCCCGCTTCAACCGCTTCTTGAGTGCCTTCTCTGCTGACCCGACACGGTCTTCAGCAAACTCCGCAAGCGTAGGACTGGAGGCTCGCGAATCGAGTTGATCGCGCGCCCCCACCAGTGCGCACTCCAGTATTCGCTCGACGCCGGCATTTCCGATTGCAGTCCGGCTGAAGGCCAGCGCGTCGGCGCGATGCTCGTCTACAGACCCGAGTAGAGAGGTAAACGAATACGGCATCGACTCACCAGCCAAAAGGAGGTCGCGCAAGACGTCCCAGTCTCGTGTTTTGCCGGCGGCGGTGGCCAGAGATTTGAATTCGCCGCGCTGAAACTTCGCGTCTTTCCTGTCGAGTAACGGCTCGTACGCCCACCAGAGCGAACGCAACCGGCGTAGCGCAACGCGAAGCTTGTGGAGCACCTCCGGGTCCGCTTTCGAATCAAGCTTACGAACCCGTCGCCCCGCCTCCTCGGCGGGCGCGGCGGCGAGAAGCGAAAAAGCGTCAGCAACCGACATTTCAGGGGTTATCAAGTCTGCGCGGTCGCGACTGGGGGAGAAGCCTGCGTCCGGTGATTCCGCCTCTGCTGATACGCTGGGTAGGGAACTCATTTCCGGCAGCTCCTTGCGACGATAAGGCGGACGGGAACGCATTAAACCGCGTGCAGAACAGGCCACGTCGAGCGCGCGCTGGCCCGATATTGCAACCCCGGCAACGCAGAGGGCCAATGAAATGCTACCGTCTCAGGCAACACCGTGGTTTAGCCCAATGAATTGTACGATGCGAAAATGTTCGTGTCGGCTTTTGCTGCATCAACCCCTCGCAGCTGGGCGGCGGGTCATCAGAGTTGACCCACCGAAACGGACACCTATCCATTTGAGGAGGGAGTGCTCGAAGGGCGGCGTTTTGATCGGAGAATGGCCTGCGGCCCCGAGGACCCGGGGCTGATCGTCGAGTTAGCTCGACCGCCTGATCGAGCCGGGCCGTTGCAACATGAGTGCCGCGCTCATCAAGAATTGTCTGACGTGGGTGGCAGGCTGTGCGAGTCCATCCAGTCGTAGATATTGGTGCCGTTCGCCCAAGCCCAGTTTCGCGTCTGCTCGCGCGTTTTGTCGATCGTTTCAGAATGCGTTTTCGAGGATGAAGTTTCGTCAGACTGACGGCTCGGGCTACCCGCGCCGCCAATATTTCGGGAGTTCGTAGAATCGTACTTCATTGCTATTTCCTTAGCGCGTTGACTGCCACCGCACATCAATCCTGCTCCGCCACCTCACGTTGCAATGACGCAGCGACCAGCCCGGCAAAGCGCTCCAGCGCCGCAACTGAGCCGTGCACTGTGCGGTACTCCTGACGTCCAATCTTTGCGTCAAGAACCACCGTCATTCCAGATTGTTTCGCGAGGTCGAGGATGTCCATCTGATACTCCATACCGCTGAACGATGCGCTTGAGCGAGTCCGTTGATCACCGTGAACTGTGGTCCACTGCCCTGATTCTAGGCACTGTGCGGCGGACATCAACGGCGCAGGGCGAATTCACAGTTATGGATTCGACAACAATGAGGACGAGCGGCGCCCCAACTTGCGCTGGAATCAAGGAGGCCCCTTATCCCAGCAGCTTCACTTACAGTTGATTACAACCGTCAGGCGTCGCAAGTGCGTGCCGTTCGTACAATCGGAGCACTTGAGCAGACTTTTTGGGGACACAGAGATGAAAACTGTGCAATGGATTGCCGCCGGCCTCGTGACCCTGGCGTCCATGACTGCCTATGCGGGCGCAGACGGCAATGGCGGTGGGCATGGCGGTGGGCATGGCGGTGGAGGCGGTAGTGGCGGAGCAAGCAGCGGGGGTGCCGGACACGGCGGTCTGAGCGGCGATGCGGGCGGAATGTCCGCCGGCCACATGAGCAGCAAGGGTTTGAGCAACACGAACGGCTTCAGTTCGGCCGATTGCGACGCCTGTCTTGCCCGCGCGGCGGATCGGTCGGACACGGAGGCAGATCGCGCGGAGGCTAAAACGAGCCGTACCGGGTTTCACTCGGGTTTTGCAGATCACTCCCGTTCACGCTCGCACACGCGGGTGAGCGCGAATCTGCACCACAGCAAACACACTGCCATCCATACGAGCTGATAAACCGATGAGGGCGCCGTCGGCGCCGTCATCGGTCCATCGCGTTTCCCGTCAGCAATTTCCCTTCTTCGCCTGACCTGGCGGACAGAAGCCGTTGCCCGGTCCACCCTGCTGTCCGCCTTGCGGCACGACCACCAACGCAGGCGCTTCCGGGTTTTGTCCGAATCGGGAAAGTCCCAATGCACCTAAGGCCGCTCGGGACGTTACATCTGTGTAGGCGCGCTGCGGGCCACGGCGAAGATATCCGCACCAGAAATTATGTCGGGCCGTGCACAGCGAGCAGTATCAACGTA
This sequence comes from Paraburkholderia sp. BL10I2N1, assembly GCF_004361815.1. NCBI lineage: Bacteria > Pseudomonadati > Pseudomonadota > Betaproteobacteria > Burkholderiales > Burkholderiaceae > Paraburkholderia > Paraburkholderia sp. BL10I2N1. The sequence continues at coordinate 917,174 of NZ_SNWA01000002.1, forward strand.
GAAGACGTCGTTACGCATCTGTTGTTCGTGCGTGCAACTAGTAGGAAGAACCGGGGGAATATCGTGCTCGTGCCTGAATTGTCTGAACGTCCTGGACCGATCTCCTGCGTGAGTGCCGATCTGGCACAGTCCGCCCCTCTGCCCCGACCGGACACCCAACGCCGATTAATCTGCGTTGCCCGCGCACCGAATGAAGCACTCCTTGCCGAGATGCGCTCAGCCGGCTGGGACATCACAATCGCGAAAACCGCTGCCCGAGCAGAGCTCGCCGCGAAAGCGGCAGGCCCTGCAGCGGGCCTCATCGATTTCCATGACTTCACGCCGCGCGACCTTACCGCCCTCAAGGCAAGCTTGAGTCAACCGACCATCGGTTGGGTAGCGATGACGGGCGACGGAGAGTCAGCAAGCCGCAGCGTGCTCGAACTGATTCGCAATTTCTGTTTCGACTACGTCACACTGCCAATGCCGCCTGAATGGATCTCGCACGTGCTCGGACACGCGCGTGGCATGGTAGCGTTGAACTATGTCGACACCGTCGCCGAGGTCACGCTTAAGGGCAACAACAGCATGGTCGGCGCCAGTGCAGCAATGCAGCAGCTTCTGCGCACGATCAGCAAGGTCGCCAAATCGAACGCAAGCGTGTTCATTTCCGGCGAATCGGGTACAGGCAAGGAACTCACCGCCCTTGCGATTCACGAGCATTCCCCGCGCCGCAAGGCGCCGTTCGTTGCGATCAATTGCGGCGCGATTCCGCATCATCTTCTGCAATCGGAACTGTTTGGCTACGAGCGCGGCGCCTTCACGGGTGCAGACCAGCGCAAGATCGGCCGCATCGAATCGGCGAATGGAGGCACCCTGTTTCTCGATGAGATCGGCGACATGCCGATCGAGGCGCAGGCGAGCCTGCTGCGCTTCCTGCAGGAAGGCAAAATCGAGCGACTCGGGGGCCACGAGTCGCATCCCGTCGACATACGCGTGATATCCGCGACACACGTCAACCTCGAAGCAGCGGTACGCGACGGGCGCTTTCGGGCCGATCTGTTCCACCGCCTGTGCGTGCTGCGCGTCGACGAGCCGCCGCTGCGCGCGCGCGGCCGGGACATCGAAATACTGGCACATCACGTCCTGCAGAAGTACAAGGTCGACAGCGCCCAAAAGATTCAGGGCTTTACGCCCTCAGCGATCGAGGCGATGTACGGCTACCACTGGCCGGGCAATGTGCGCGAGTTGATCAACCGCGTGCGCCGCGCGCTCGTGATGGCTGAAGGCAGACTCCTTACCGCTCGAGATCTCGACCTTGAATCCCAGGTTGAGACGGAGATGACCACGCTTGATCAGATACGCGAGGCGGCCGAGCGCAGCGCAATTGAATCGGCCTTGTTGCGGCACAATCACCGATTGAGCAAGGCGGCAGCGGCGCTCGGCATCTCACGCGTCACACTGTACAGAATGATGATCGCGTACGGGATGAACGCCCCGGATACGGCTGCTGACAATGAGAATGAGAGTGAGATAGCCGTGGAGTTAAACCGTGAGACCTCCGCCTGACCCTCGCGCGATTTTTTGATGCCCGTATAATCGCGACACGATGCCGCAGGTGCCTGCCCGCACGCCTGCCGTGCCCCGGCACACCGCGGCCACCTATCGGAGACACCCGGAGCCCCCGGAGACAGAAGCCCGTCGCGCCCGCGTCCGCAGCAGCGGCGCTCATCGCGCGCGACGGCGTCAGGAGAATGCGCGCGTGCACGTCAAACATCAATTGTTCGCGGACGCGGATCATCACGCCAGTGCGCTGCAAGGTTGGGACCAGCGCTACGACCAGCTGAGCGCAGGGCGCTTTCAGAGCGCGCTGCGCCAGTTGCAGGTCGAAGGCGTCCAGGTTTTTCACGAAGCCGCCAACCGGCAGATCGTCCTGGTCGACGCTATACGGTTCGAGCTTCGGCGATATCGACAACCTGAATGCAACGCTCAATCTCAACAACGCGATTCAATATGTGAGTCCCGCCATCGCCGGGCTGACATTCAGCGGCACGTATAGCCTCGGCGGCGTCGCGGGCGATTTCTCGCAGAAGCGCGGCTGGGCGGTATCCGCGAATTACGCCGGTTCACCGGTATCGTTCGGGGTCGGCTATCTGGCGCTCAACAATCCGCTCGATGCCGCGTTGGGGGGATCACAAGGATATTTCGGCGCGCTCGCCTGTTCGAATCCGGATGCGATGTACTGCCAGTTGCAGAATGCGCTCGTATACGTATGGCCCGGCCACCGTCTCAATCGCCTACACGCACAAGACCCTCGACGACAGCCAGTACTTCGCCAGCGCCGTGCGCCCCGAAGGCGCGGACGCGCGCTTCGATATCGTACAGGTGAATGGCACGTGGGCAATCACGCCCGCATGGAGCGTCGGTGCGGCCTACATCTACAACTCGATGAGAACGGATGTCAGTGGTTCGCCGAAATTCCATCAGGTCAATCTCGGCACGTCGTACAACCTGTCGAAACGTAGGACGCTGTACGCAGTGGGGATTTTCCAGAAGGCAGCAGGTAGCGGCATCGCCACCGATTCCACCACGGGTGCGACAGTGAATTACGCGCAGATTCCGAATCTGCCGAATTCGAATTCGGACCGGCAGGTATCGCTGACCGTAGGATTGAAGCACGCTTTCTGACTGCGAGCGCTTTAGAAAAACCGTCGCCGCCCCGACACCAGCGGCGACGGTTCATCGACAACACGCCCGCAGGCAGCCTGTGGCACCACGGATGACTCATCTGGCGGCAACACGTGGCGCTTCCTGCGCGCTCCCTTAGGGTGTGTCATGGGCGGCAATACCCGGACTGAGATAACGGGGAAGTGACGAGATGTCTGGCTTGCGCAGCGGTTTGCTGTAGAGGAAGCCTTGGGCAACCTGACAACCATGATCATCAAGAAACGCCGCCTGCTCCATCGTCTCGACGCCTTCAGCGACGACCCGCTGCCCAAGGCAGCGTGCGATGGAAAGAATCGCCTTGACGAGCTCGGCATGACGCCGGTCGGTGGTGACCCGTTGCACGAACGTACGATCGATCTTAAGCGTGTCAATTGGAAAGCGAGCCAGATAGCTGAGCGCGGAGTAGCCGGTGCCGAAATCATCGATCGCGATCGATAGCCCCATGTTCCTGAACGCCAAAAGCGCGCTCATGACCGAGTCGTCTTCCTCCAGCAGCAGGCTTTCGGTGATCTCGAACTCCAGCCATTCGGGGCGGCAACCGGTTTCATCGAGGATCTCCTTTACCATCAGCGCCAGGTCGCGACACTGAAACTGCCTGGCCGACAGATTGATTGCCACCTTGTGACGCGCTCCGCCGCCTGCGTTCCATTCGGAGGCCGCGCGACAGGCTTCGCGAAGCACCCATCTGCCGAGATCGACGATAAGGCCTGTTTCTTCTGCAACCGGCACGAACTGAGCCGGCGAAATGAAACCCGCGCCAGGCCGATTCCACCTCAACAACGCTTCGGAGCCGATCACTTCTGCATCGCGAAACGACACCTGGGGCTGGTAATGCAGTTCAAGCTCGCCTTGATCGATCGCGCGACGAAGCTCCGACTCGAGCAACAGATGCGCGGTGGCTTCGACTGTCAGATCTTTCGTGTAAAAGCGAAAACCGCGACGACCTGAGCGCTTCGCGAGGTACATCGCCGAATCCGCATATTTCAGCAGATCTTCGGCATCGATACTGTCGATCGGATACAGCGCGATGCCGAGGCTGCACGAAATGAACACTTCTCTTCCGTCCAGCAGGAAACGCTCGTCGAGCCTGTTGATGATCATCGCGGAGATCTGCTCGAGGGTGCAACGATCGCGAATCTCGGGCAGCAGAACGGCGAACTCGTCGCCACCAAAGCGCGCGACCGTGTCGCCTGGACGCACGCAGGCGAGCAGGCGCCCCGCTGCTTCACGCAACAGCTCATCACCGACCGCATGGCCCATCGTGTCATTGACGCCCTTGAAACGGTCCAGGTCGATCATCATGACGGCCGTCAAGCGACCGTGCGCGCTGGTGGAGATTGTCTGTTGCAAGTATTCGTTGAACAGGGCGCGGTTCGGCAGCGCTGTCAGCGCATCGAAATACGCCATGCGATGGATCTTTTCCCTCGACGCATGGAGCTCCGTGATGTCCCGTCCCACGGCAAGGACCGTTTCCACCGTGCCGTTCGCCCCGAGCTCCGGGGTCAGCCTGATCAGGTGGCATAGCTGCCTGCCCTCGGCCGGCCCCCATTTCAACTCGAATTCCCTGTCGCGTGCCTTGGCGAATACTTCCTCGAGCTGTTGCTCGTAGAGGACTGTATTGGGGCCGCCTGGATATTCGCTCGGCGTCTTGCCGATCAGTGCCTCTGCTCCCCCCTTGGCGAGCGATGCGAAAGTCGGATTGACGTAGATGCGTCGAAAATCCCTTCCGTAGCGGGCAACCGTATCGGGCGAGTGTTCGACGAGGGTTCTAAATTCCCGCTCCCGCCGGGCCAGTGTTTCGTCGAAACGGCGCCGCTCAGTCATGTCCCGCGCCACGCCGAGCACGCCCGTCACCGCACCCTGCGCATCGAATACCGGCAGCCGGCGCGTCTCCAGCAACGTACGCTCGCCGGTCGCCGGAGAGACCACCCACTCGTCATTGACGCAAATACGCATTGCATCGATTGCCGCCTCTTCGCGTTCGCGAAAGAAGTCGGCCAATCCGGCATCAAAGATGTCGTAATCGGTTTTCCCGAGAATGTCAGCTTTCGACTTGCCGACAAATCGCTCAACACCGTGATTGCACAGCATGAAGACGCCAGCCGTGCTCTTTAGCCACACCATATCGGGAATGGTATGCAGCACGTTCATCAACTGTGCGCGTGCCTCGGATAATTCCAGCGCCTTGTCTTCGAGGCTCTTGTTGAGCTGGAGAATTCTTTCGTATTGTGTCCGCTGCTCGGCTTCTGCCTGCTTGCGTTCCGTGATGTCCAGAATCGCACCGATCAACCCGGCCTTGCGGCCCTCACCGTCGTGAAAAACCGCCTTGCTGAATTCCACGTCGCGCACCTCTTTCAGCGCGTTTCGGGCCTTGAATTCGTATCGCTGGATGCCCCCATTCGCGAAGAGATCCTCGTCCATGTCGAAATAGGTTTTCGCCAATTCGTAGGGGCTCGTCTCGAAGACGGTCTTACCGACGAATTGCTGCTTTGATATGCCCAAAAACGCTTCAAAGGCCTTGTTGAGGTGTAGATACCGCCCTTCCCTGTCCTTCGAGAAAACGGGAATGGGAATGGTATCGAGCAGCGATTCGAGAAAGGACTCCCGCTCGCGGAGTTTTGCCTCCGCACGCTTGCGCGCGGTGATGTCGAAATAGATCGCGAGCACACCGGGTTCCCCGTCTCGAACCGGATCCGTCACGAACTGTATGAAGTAGTGTTCGCGCTGTGCCGCACGGATACCGTCGAACGCCAGTTCCAACTCGCGCGCGACGCCGGTGGTAGCGACTTCGCGAATGGCATCGAGGTAACACCGCAGCGTCCGCGGCGACAGCAACTCGGCTTCTGTAAGCAACACCCGGGAGCTTTCGGATGCGGCGCTCATCGTCGTTGCCGCGGCGCGATTCATGTAGCGCCGTTGACCGTGCGCGTCGTAACGGATGACAGGCATATGCAAATCGCTGACCGGTACGCAGTATTCGCTTTCGCTGTCGATTCCAGGGTTTTCCATGCTGTCAAAGAGACTGTTTGTCCGCAAAACGCCGTCTACGCTGCAGTTCCCGGAATCGGCAACGTCACCAATGCGCATCAAGGCATGCCATCAGTACGGTAACGGCGGGAAACGGAGATTCTGAAGAGCGCCGATTGGGGTTTTCCGGATTTGGCGAAAATATGCCGCGTGCCGGCCGCCAGCTGCCAGTCGATGATGACGACACAACATCCCGTCCGGCAATACCTGCAAACGCTGCCAGCGCTCGGGCCGAGTCCTTTCGAGACGCTGACCGGTCCTCCAAACCGCTCCGAAGCAGACAGTCTTCCCCCTGCGTCTGCGGTGATACGTTCCGTGCGCCGCGCCTCACCTCGTCATCGCAGTCCACCATGCCGCCCAGCGTAGAATCTGACTCTTTCGGAAGCGACGGCAAACCGCTGGAAGTGATACGGAACAGATATGGAAATCAAGTGGATTGAGGACTTCATCGCGCTCTCCCAGTATCAGAGTTTCTCGCGCGCCGCTGAATTCCGGAATGTCACTCAGTCAGGGTTCAGCAGGCGAATCCAGTCACTTGAGCAGTGGGTGGGCGCGGACCTCATCGACCGGAGCAGCTTCCCCCCGACGCTGACGCCTGCCGGTCAACTGTTTCGGGAAGCCGCGGAAGACATACTTGGAAAGCTGTTTGATACGCGAGCCATCATACGCACCGAGCAACGCATGGCGGGCAAAGGCCTGCAGATTGCAGCGGGCCACACGATCGCGCTGAGTTTCCTCCCCGCCTGGTTGAAGGCCCTCACCGCGCGTTTCGGCGAGGTGCGCGCGCGAGTGATTCCGACCAATGTCCACGATTCGATCCTGATGCTCGTCAACGGCAACTGCGAGCTGATGTTCGCCTATCACCACCCCGAGCTACCGCTCCACCTGGACCCTACGAGGTACGAACACCTTACCGTGGGTGTCGACACATTCATGCCGGTCTGCAGGCCAAACCAACGTTCCGCGGCCATGTTTCGCTTGCCGGGAACGGTGGACCGGCCATTGCCACTTATTTCGTATACAGAAACCAGCGGCGGCCTCCGAGTAGGTGAGGAGGTCGCCCCCCTCACCCCTCACAGTCCCGGACGAGCCCAATTAAGGCATCCGGTTCTTCATCGTGCAGATTCGCTCACGATTTTGCGTAGCTATGGACAATCCGAGGCTGCGGCAGCGGAAATAGTTTGAGTATTCCTGCAAAGGCAACCCATGGCAGAGAGCGTTTGTTCGACCTTCGCGATAACCACTTTCGCCAGATGCGTGCGACCTGGTACGGCAGGGTCGCCAGGCGCTCATAGTTCCCGCTGATGCCGAAGTAGGCATAGTGCCCCTTGAGCATCCGACACAGACGCCGGTGCTGATCGCGAAGCGGCCTGGTCCGCATACTACGGCAAACCTGGTTTATCGTTTTAAGCGTACGCGCGATGCGATCTTTGGCGGTTAATTGCCGCACCATGGCCCGGCCCTTCTCCGAAGTCACCCACACGTGGGTGAATCCGAGGAAGTTGAAGGTCGTGGCCAACGGCTTCTGGTCATCATCGTGGCCGAATTGCGGTTGGAAGCGGAAATCAATCATCCGGGTTTTGTCCGGATGCAATTCCAGGCCGTACTTGCCCAGTCGCTTTTCCAGCACCCGCATGACTCGTTCCGCATCGTCTTTGTGCGCGAGTATCACGACAAAGTCGTCCGCGAAACGAACCAGGGTGCTCGGACCGCGAAGGCGCGGTTGCACCTCAGCAGCAAACCATTCGTCCAGAACATAATGCAGAAACACGTTGGCGAGGCAGGGTGAAATCACCCCGCCCTGGGGGGTACCGGAATCAGGATACGTTAGCTGGCCATCGTCCAGTACGCCCGCTTTCAGCCACTTGTCGATCAATCTTCTTACCACGCCATCGGTGACTCGTCTGGCGAGAAGCTCTCTCAATTTGGCCCGATCGATGCTGTCGAAGTATTTCCGAACATCAACGTCGAGCACCCACTGTCCACCACGATACATAACTCCCTTCCACACAGAACGCAACGCCTCGTGAGCACTGCGACCGGGTCTGAAGCCAAAGGAGCAGTCGTGAAAGTCATGTTCATAGATCGGCTCCAGAAGCATGACGATGGCACGCTGAGCCACCTTGTCTTCGAAGGAAGGAATACCGAGCCCGCGACGACCGCCGTCCGCCTTGGCGATGAAATGCCGACGGACCGGCTGCGCGCGGTAGCGGCCTGACTTGAGCCGGTCGACTAGCCCGAGAAGATTCTGCGTAAGATTCACCGCATAGTCCTCTCCAGACTGCCCATCGACGCCGACTGCACCATCCTTACGCGTACAGTCGTAGGCATACCTCACCCACTCAAAGTCGATGTTGTGATTTAACGAGGTGAACGCCATCTCGGGATTACTTCTCGCCAGCATGGCTATTCGTTCCTGTTTCGTTGACACGCTTTCAGGTTTCAAGGCACCTCCGTGTTTCCCACGAACGATTCTGCAACGACGACGCCCCCCTTTCCATCGACCGGGTCCGCCTGAGCGGCGTTCCCCGGCGTCATCAGTACTACGAGGGCGCTAAGACTTCCTGTGTCGAATACGAAGTCGCTTATGGATTCGCTTCTTCGCTCCAATCCTTCTTCTCCACGTTTTGCTCCCTGCGGCGGAGAGGTCCGCAAGGTATGGCCCGGTTTATATCGCCCCGTGCCTCAGGGCCGCACAAGATTGGTCGAACACAGGACCTCCCAGGTTCCTGGGGAATCCATCCTCGTACCTTTGCCCTGCTCTCAGACCCCAGTCGGCCTGGCGAGCCTCACCATTACGGCTCACACAGTGCAGTCCCCAGTATTTGAAAAGTGAAGACACCAACGGTTACTTCATATCGAGGCTCAATCACACGGCTTAAGTACCCGCTGCCTACGCTTCAAGTAGTGCGTTACCGCACTCGCATGCAAGGCTTGCTTCCGGCTGGTGGTTAGCCTTTGCCGGGAGGGAGTCGAACCCTCTGGATTCCAATGACTGGTTTCCGTCACATGACTTCCTCCAATCCCAGGCTTCGCCTGGCGCTATCAAATCTGAAGTGCAACACCTGTTTCGTATAAGGTGTTGCGATGCACGAAAGAACTCAGTATCAACAACTTCAGCCTGAAGAGCGCTTGACCATTGCAAGTCTGCATTTGCAGGGTTCGAGTATCCGGGCCATGGCCCGGATACTCGGGCGCTCGCCAGCCACCGTTAGCCGTGAACTGGCGCGAAACAGCTTGCCTGCTGGCTACGCGTCCGTGTCGGCCGAAGCGCTCAGTGCCGCACGCCGCAGCGCGGGTCGCGGCCCCACAAAGCTTTGCCTGCAAAGCGTCTGCTGGCGCATCGTTCTCACCCTGCTCGAGTGGAAATGGTCACCCCAGCAGATATCGGGCACACTGAAGCGCATGTATCCGACCGACCCGACCCAGCAGGTTTCGCACGAAACCATCTACACGGCCATCTATGCCCAGCCGCGCGGCGAACTGCGCCGTCAGCTCATTGCCTGCCTGCGCCATGGCCACAGCACGCGTATGCCGCGTACACGGGGCACAGACCGGCGTGGACAGATTCCCGACATGGTCAGCATTCATGTGCGGCCGCCCGAAATCGAAGACCGGTTGATGCCTGGACACTGGGAAGGCGACTTCATCAAGGGTGCCGGCAACCAGTCTTCAGTAGGCGTTCTGGTCGAAAGGACCAGCCGCCTGGTGCTGCTCGCAAAGATGGAAGACGCCACCGCCGCTTCAGCACTGGCGGCCTTCTCCGCCAAACTCAATTCGATTGCCGAGCCATTACGGCAGAGCTTCACCTACGACCAGGGCAAAGAAATGTCGCGGCATAAAGAACTCACCGCCGCGACCGGCGTGAAGGTGTACTTCTGCGACCCGCACAGTCCATGGCAACGCGGCACTTGTGAAAACACCAACGGCCTGCTGCGCCAGTATCTGCCCAAAGGCACAGACCTTTCGGTCTACAGTCAGGACGAACTCGACGCCATTGCAGACAGTCTGAACAGCCGGCCTCGCGCGACTCACGCCTTCCATTCGCCATTCGAGGTCTTCGCCGCGACCCTTGCTTCAGCAAGTCAACCTCAAGGCTCTAAACATTAAACCCGCTGTTGCGCTTCACTCTTGAAACCGCCAGCTATTTCGGCCGCTGTCTTGCGCTACTGTTGGGTCGCGCCGAGGCTACGCCGGTTTTGCGCCTTCACTACGAGTCCGACATGGCCGAGGTCCTCAAAAAGCTGGTCATGGAAGGCGAAGGGGTCGCATGGCTTCCCAAAAGCTCCATCGCCGCCGAGCTTGATGCGGGAGAGCTGGTTGCCGCTGGCAGGCCAAACTGGAATCTCGAAGTCGAGCTTCGCGTGTATCGGGATGCCTCGAATCGAAGTGAGTTTCTGGACACGCTCTGGCGGCACCTTCGGGCCGCTTCGCAGCCCTCCGAATAGGGTTATCCCACGTTATGCGAAATTCGCATGACCATATGCCGGACTAGCATCGAAGTTTTTTTGACCATCCCTACTATCCGTCCATACGCAGCAACGTCGCCTGGCCAACGGCGTTTTTGCCCTCTCCCCGCGTACGGTGGTCGCGTCTGACCTTTGTGCGCTTCCCTCGGACGGATGGAAATGAAAAACCGCCTCACGCTCTATATTCTCGTCGGCATGGTGCTCGGCGTGATTGTCGGCTACATATGTCATCGGACGGTCGGTGACGCCGCCGAAGCGAAGACCATCGCAGGCTACTTCTCAATCATCACCGATATCTTCCTGCGGCTCGTGAAGATGATCATCGCGCCGCTCGTCTTCGCCACACTGGTATCCGGCCTTTCCGGAATGGAGGGCTCAAGCGATGTGCGCAGAATCGGGCTCAGGTCAGTTGGATGGTTTGTGTGCGCATCCCTTTTTTCACTCGCGCTTGGCCTCGTTCTGGCGAATCTTCTGCAGCCCGGCGCGGGGTTGCATATGGTTCAGACGAACGCCGATGTGGCCACCGGCCTCAACACCGCTGGTCTGAACTTCAAGGACTTCGTGACGCATGCGTTTCCGACCAGCATCATGGATGCGATGGCTCGGAATGACATCCTCCAGATCCTTGTCTTCTCCGTGCTGTTCGGCGTTGTTCTGAGCGTCATCAAGACGGACCCGCGTGTGGCGCCGCTGATCGCTGGCGTGGACGCTCTCGTTCCTGCAATGCTGAAGCTGACCGACTACGTGATGCGACTCGCACCCGTGGGTGTGTTTGGCGCGCTTGCCGCTGCGATTACCGTACACGGCCTCGATGTATTGATGACATACGGCAAGCTCATCGGCAGCTTTTATGTCGGTCTCGTACTGCTGTGGACTGCACTCATTCTTGTTGGCTATGCATTTCTCGGTAGACCCATCTGGGCGCTATTGAAGGCCATCCGGGAACCGGCAATGCTCGCGTTTTCGACTGCCAGCAGTGAGGCGGCTTATCCGCGTCTCACCGAGAAGCTGGAAGAGTTTGGTGTTGACAAGAAAGTTGTCGGCTTCACCCTGCCGCTCGGATATGCGTTCAATCTCGACGGCTCAATGATGTACCAGGCGTTCGCTGCGATTTTTATCGCACAGGCATTCGGCATCGACATGCCTCTGAGCGCGCAAATCACCATGCTGCTGGTGCTGATGCTGAGTAGCAAGGGCATGGCGGGCGTCGCAAGAGGCTCGGTGGTCGTGGTCGCCGCTGTCGCCCCGATGTTCCATCTGCCGCCGTCGGGAGTCGTTCTCATCCTTGCCATCGACCAGATTCTCGACATGGGCAGAACAGCGACAAACGTGATTGGCAACAGCATCGCCACGGCGGTTATCGCAAAGTGGGAGGCAAAGCGGGTCCCCACGCGACAGGAAGCGAACGTTGAAACAGTGTTCGGCCAACTTCAAGGCGAGACGAAATGACGGCCGGAAACTTCAAGAGCGAGCGCAAGTTCGGTGTGGTCGGTGGTCTCGGGCCGTTGGCTAGCGCGGACGTCTTTTTCAAGCTCGTGATGTCGACTCCTGCAACCAGCGATGCAGAACACTTCGATGTGGTCTTCGAGCAGCATCCCTTCCGGAGTTCAGGCACGGGCAGCGAAGCGACGACGCAAAGAAAACTCCATATTTTCGACATGATTAACGGCTTTGAGAAGCGAGGCGTGACGACTGTTGTGCTGCCTTGTTTCCTCAGCCATACCTTCATTGACGAGTTGAAAGCCAACTCGCCGTTGCAGATTGTTGACATGGTCGAGGCCGTTCGCAGCCACGTTCGAAGGAAGTTCCCAGCAGTTCGTCGCGTGGGCGTGCTGGCCTCGGACTACACCCGAGGCAGGAGGCTATTCGAAAAATATTTCTCGGCATCCGAATTCGAGGTTGTTCATCCACGACTGCGCGACAACGTCGACCTCGTCACGGAAGCCGTTTATGGACCAGACGGCGTAAAGAGCGGAAACCTTCGTGGTCGTCCAGTCGAGCTTCTGCGCGAAGCGTGCGAGGACCTTATCGCACAGGGCGTAAATATCATCGTGCTAGGCATGACAGAGATTGCACTCGTCGCGGATGAAATCGGCCCACTGCGCGTCCCGATGGTTGATTCGAATCTCGCGTATGCGCAATACGTCGTTTCGGGGCAGTACGGTTCGGCCGAAACAGTCTTCAAGGTCGGGGTAGTCGGCGGCGTTGGCCCCTTGGCTACCGTAGATTTCATTCAGAAGATAGTGCGCAGCACGCCCGCAAAAAGGGATCAGGACCATATCAAGCTCCTGGTCGAGCAAAATCCGCAGATTCCCGACCGGACAGAAAGCCTGATTGGCGATGGCCCCGACCCTACCGTCTCTCTTTACGCGACATGCAAAAGGCTTGAAGCGGGTGATGCGGACATCATCGCCATCCCGTGCAACACAGCTCATGCCTTCGTCGAACGGATTCAGCCCTATCTCAACATACCGATTGTGAACATGCTGACGGTCACCGTTCGCTATCTTCGCGAGACGTTTCCCGCGCTTCGCGCAGTTGGCGTGCTGGCAACCTCCGGAACGGTCGCAAGCCGGGTCTACGAAAAGGCGCTCGAGTTGCAGGGCCTACATCAGGTCGTACCCGGACCCGCCTTGCAGACACGCGTCATGGATGCCATTTATGGCAAGGAAGGTGTAAAAGCCGGGTTCACGACCGGGCGATGTCAGGACGATATTGCTGCCGCAGTGGATGGACTTATCGCTCAGGGCGTTGAAGTCATCATCCTTGGATGTACGGAGCTACCGCTACTTCTTCCGCATAAGGAATTCGTGGGCGCGAACGGCACCCTCGTCAGTCTGGTCGACCCCACCGATGTACTGGCGAGACAGTGCGTGACGTACGCAACTTCAGCGGCGGAATTGCCGCATCGCAATGCAGCTGGTTAACACGAAAACCCCCATGACGGTCCCGACGCATCAAGAGCGCCGGGTGACGCAGTTCGTCCATCGAATCCAGTACCAACGAGGAACCTATGCTCGCGCCCACTGAACGTATCGAACACGACCTTCTCGGCGACCTCGCCGTGCCCGCCGCAGCCTGTTACGGCATCCACACGTTGCGTGCGCTCGAGAACTTTCCCATCACCGGAATTCCCATCTCGACTTACCCCAACCTCATCAATGCGCTGGCGAGCGTAAAAGAGGCTGCCGCGCTGGCGAACCGTGAACTTGGGTTACTCAGCGAACTCAAGACGCAAGCCATCGTTGAAGCATGCAGGCAAGTCCGTTCCGGCGCCGCACACGACCAGTTCGTGGTCGATGTCATTCAGGGCGGCGCGGGAACCTCGACGAACATGAACGCGAATGAAGTTATCGCCAATCTTGCTCTTGAACATCTTGGACATCAGCGAGGCGAATACGCCGTCCTGCATCCGAATGAGGACGTCAATCTTGGGCAAAGTACGAACGACGTCTATCCGACGGCGCTGAAAATTGCGACATACGCGGGAATCATGCAACTGGTCGATGCAATGGCCACGTTGCGCACCTCGTTCGAACGTAAGGCCGAGGAATTCAGGAGCGACCTGAAGATGGGGCGCACGCAACTTCAGGATGCCGTTCCCATGACGCTGGGGCAAGAGTTCAGCACGTTCGCGGTCATGCTTGGCGAAGACGAGGAGCGACTCAAGGAGGCCGCAAAGTTAATCTGTGAGATTAACCTGGGGGCCACTGCCATTGGTACGGGCATCAACACGCACCCTGAATACGCGCAGCTCGCTTGCGGTCACC